>CAZBXO010000135.1:0-9886 GCA_964495645.1 uncultured Phenylobacterium sp.
CCTTCTTCGTGAAGGCGGTGATCCACGCCCTGAAGCAGGTGCCCGAGGTCAACGCCGAGATCGACGGGACCGACCTGATCTACAAGAACCACTACGACATCTCGGTCGCGGTCGGCACGGAGAAGGGCCTCGTCACTCCGGTGGTGCGCGACGCCGACGCCATGAGCCTGGCCGACATCGAGAAGGAGATCGGCGCGCTCGGCCGCAAGGCCCGTGACGGCCAGCTCGCGTTGGAGGACCTGCAGGGCGGGACCTTCACCATCTCCAACGGCGGGGTCTACGGCTCGCTGATGTCGACGCCGATCCTGAACGCGCCCCAGTCGGGCATCCTGGGGATGCACAAGATCCAGGAGCGCCCTATGGCGGTGGGCGGCCAGGTGCTGATCCGGCCGATGATGTACCTCGCCCTCAGCTATGACCACCGCATCGTCGACGGCCAGGGCGCGGTCACCTTCCTGGTCCACGTGAAGGACGCGATCGAGGACCCGCAGCGGCTGCTGCTGGACCTCTGACCCCTTGCGCGCCGTCTGCAGGCTCCGTATCTATCTAACGTAGATACGGAGCGCGGCATGAGCGTTCACAAGACGGCGAAACTGTTCACACATGGCGGTAGCCAAGCCGTACGGCTGCCCAAGGAGTTCCGCTTTGATGGCTCCGAGGTCCGCATTCGCAAAGACGGTGAACGCGTGATCCTTGAGCCCGTTGAGACGGACTGGAAGGCGTTCTGGGCGCGGCTGGACGAGCTGGCTGAAGAGGCCGGCGAGCCTTTCCCTCACCCGCCTCGTGACGGCCCGGCGCCTCCGCCCAAAGCGATCTTCGACGATTGAACCTCTGCCTGGATACCAGCGTGGCGGTGGACATCCTGCGCAAGCTGAAGCCGCACTACCTCGACCGGCTGATTGCGGGACAGGCGAGCGGCGTGGCGTTTCACCTCGCGACGCCGGTGTTCCACGAATTGGTTTTGGGCGCCTACCTCAGCGCTCGGCGCGACTATCACCTACGGACAATCGACGAACTTCGGGCGCGGATGGTCGAACATGACTTCACGTGTGATGACGCCGATGAGGCTGCCGAAATTCGGGCCCACCTCATTCGTCAGGGTCGGAAGATCGAGCTGCCGGACGTTCTCATTGCTGGCCAGGCGCGTCGTCGAGGTTGGACGGTCGTGACCTCAAATCTGCGTCACTTCGAAAGCATTCCCCAACTCGATGTCACGAGCTGGGACTGACCGCCTGTGGCCCTGCGCAACATCGCGCGTTTCGCGGACCTGACGGAGGCGCAGGTGGCGGCCTCGGCGCTGGAGGCCTCGGGGATCGAGGTGCTGCTCGCCGACGAGGTGCAGGGGCGCAACATGCCGTTCCTGGGCCAGGCGCTGGGCGGCTACGGCCTCTGGGTCGACGAGACGGACGAACGCGACGCGACCACGCTCGTCGAGGCCGGGCGGGCGACACCCCGCGAACCGATCGAACGCACCAAGGCGCGGCCGCCCCTTTGGCTGGCCCTGCTGGCAGGCCTGTTCGGTTTCAGCGTCAGCGGTTGACCTGAGGCTTTCCAGGCCTAGGTTGCGCCCCCATTTCCGAAGCGGCTGAGATCGATGGCTGAGACCCCCTCCTACGACGTCGTGATCATCGGCGGCGGGCCCGGCGGCTACAACGCCGCGATCCGGGCGGGGCAGCTTGGCCTGAAGGCGGCCTGTGTCGAGGGGCGCGGCACGCTGGGCGGCACCTGCCTCAACGTGGGCTGCATGCCGTCGAAGGCGCTGCTGCATGCGTCGGAGCTGTTCGCCGCGGCGCGGGACGACTTCGCCACGCTCGGCATCGAGGTCGCGCCGAAGCTGAACCTCGGACAGATGATGAACCAGAAGGCGGACTCGGTTGGCCAGCTGACCAAGGGCATCGAGTTCCTGTTCAAGAAGAACAAGGTCGACTGGGTGAAGGGGTGGGGCCGCCTCGCCGGCGCCGGCAAGGTCGAAGTCGTCGGAGGCGACGGCAAGGTCGCATCGACGCTGCAGGCCAAGAATATCGTGATCGCCACCGGCTCGGAGCCCTCGCCGCTGCCGGGGGTGACGGTCGATCAGCAGCGGATCGTGGATTCCACCGGCGCGCTGTCGCTGCCGGAGGTTCCGGGCCACCTGGTGGTGATCGGCGCCGGGATCATCGGTCTGGAGCTGGGGTCCGTGTGGCGGCGCCTGGGAGCCAAGGTCACCGTCATCGAGTTCCTCGACCGGATCACCCCAGGCATGGACGCCGAGATGGCCAAGACCTTCCAGCGGTCGCTGACCAAGCAGGGGATCGAGTTCAAGCTTGGCGCCAAGGTCACTGGCGCGAAGGCGTCGAAGAAGGGCGTCAGCGTCACCTACGAACCGGTGAAGGGCGGCGCGGCGGAGAGCCTGGACGCAGACTACCTCCTGCTCGCCATCGGCCGGCGGCCGTTCACCGACAAGCTGGGCCTGGAAAGCGTCGGCATAACGCCCGACAAGCGCGGCTTCATCCCCACCGACCACTTCAAGACAAGCGCCGAAGGCGTCTGGGCGATCGGCGACGTGATCCTGGGGCCGATGCTGGCGCACAAGGCCGAGGAGGACGCCGTCGCGGTCATCGAGACCATCGCCCGCGGCTACGGCCACGTGGACTACAACCTGGTGCCGTCGGTGATCTATACGGCCCCGGAGGTCGCCTGGGTCGGCCAGACCGAGGAGCAGCTGAAGGAGGCCGGCCGCGCCTACAAGGCCGGCAAGTTTCCCTTCACCGCCAACAGTCGCGCGAAGATCAACCACGAGACCGAGGGCTTCGTGAAGGTTCTGGCCGACGCGGCCACCGACGAGGTGCTGGGCGTGCACATGATCGGCCCGTCGGTCTCCGAGATGATCGGCGAATACTGCGTGGCGATGGCGTTCCGGGCGGCGTCGGAAGACGTGGCGAGGACCTGCCATCCGCATCCGACGCGCTCGGAGGCCGGGCGTCAGGCGGCGATGGGAGTCGAAGGGTGGACGATGCAGGCCTGAGCCCGGCCATCACGGTCCGCCGCGCCCGGCCAGAGGAGCTGGGAGCCTGCGCCGCGCTCTACGTCCAGGTGCTGACCGACACCTTCACCTGGGTGGATCCCGCCCGGCACCGCGAGAGCGACTTCTACCGCGCCGCCCGCGACGAGGAGATCTGGGTGGCCGTCGAGGATGGCCGCATCGTCGGCATCGCGGGCTTCTACGGACCGCAGAACTTCCTGCACTCCCTCTACGTCAGCGATCGCGGGCGGGGTATCGGCAAGGCGTTGCTCGACCATGTCTGCGCCTGCGCCGACGGCCCGGTGCAGCTGAAGTGCCAGGCCAAGAACCTGCGCGCCCAGGCCTTCTACGCCCGCGAGGGCTTCGTCTGCCTGGAGCGCGGCGAGGACGACGGCGTGGCCTGGCTGCGGCTCGCACGTGGCTGAAACTTAACTTGGCCCGCCTGGGTTGTGGTGGCAGCCTCCGGCTGTCACGCGAAAGGAGAGGCTCGCGATGATCGCCCTTCTCGCCGCGGCGTCGGTGACGACCGCGGTTGTTCCGCCCACTCCGCAGGCGGCGGTCACCTTCGACATGCCCGTGGCGATCGCCGGGCGCGCGTGCGGCATGTGGGACGCCACGCCCGTGCGCCGCACCGTGCCGACGCCTGCGCTGAAGAGGTTGTCCGAATTGCCGCCGGCGAACCTCGAGCTGGCGGTGTTGCGCCTGGACTCCGATGGCTGCTCCAAGCCCGTGATCGTGCGCTACAACGCCGAGGGCGACGGCCGCTTCGCCAAGCCCAGCAAGTAAACCCAGTCCGAGTGCCCCGATGCTTGCCCTTCTCTCTCTGACCCTGATGGCCGCCAGCCCCGCAAAGCCTCTGGTGTGCCCGCCGACGCAGCCGCCGCCCGTGCTCTGCAGGTCGGACCGGACGCCCGGCTGCGCGCCCTCCGGCCCGATGCGTCAGGCCCGCGGGTGGGCTGAGGAATAGGCGCTCAGCAGCGCCGCCGCATCGACCTGGGTGTAGCGCTGCGTCGTCGAGAGCGATGCGTGGCCCAGGAGTTCCTGGATCGAACGGAGGTCGGCGCCGGCGCCCAGCAGGTGCGTGGCGAAAGAGTGCCGCAGCGCGTGGGGGGTGGCGCTCGCCGGCAGCCCGAGGCGCGAGCGCAGGGTCTGGACCGTGGCCTGCACGTGGCGGGGGCTGAGCGGTCCGCGGCGCCTGGCGCGGAACAGTCGCTCCTCAGGCGACAGCTGGAACGGCGCCTCGGACAGGTAGGCGTCGACCGCCTCGCGCACCGCCGGGAGCACCGGGACGATCCGGGTCTTGCCGCCCTTGCCGGTGATCCGCAGGGCCTCGCCCAGCGGCGCGTCGGCGCGGGTGAGCGACAGCGCCTCGGAAATCCGCA
Source organism: uncultured Phenylobacterium sp. (assembly GCA_964495645.1). Classification (GTDB taxonomy): domain Bacteria; phylum Pseudomonadota; class Alphaproteobacteria; order Caulobacterales; family Caulobacteraceae; genus Phenylobacterium. The sequence goes on from CAZBXO010000135.1 coordinate 4,384, forward strand.
GGCCGCAGCCGTAGAGCAGGGTCAGGACCGCCTGGTCGCGGGCGGTTTCCCAATCCTCGCGATCCGGATCGAGGCCCGGCTCGGCGATGAGGCCGGCGGCCTGGTCCTCGGTGACCGGCCGCGGCGCGCCGGGCTTCACGCGCGGGCCACGCACCAGCGCCACGGCGGCGTTCGGCGCGTCGAGCCGGCGATCCAGGAAACGGTGGAAGGTGCGGATCGCCGACAGCGCCTGGCTGAGCGAACGCGGCGACAGTGGCCTGTCCCCTGAGCGCAGGTGGGCGAGCCAGGCGCGCACGTCACCGGCTGAAACGTCGGCTAACCCCGCCAACGTCAGGGCCTCGCCGCGGTGCTTCTCCAGGAAGGCGATGTAACGGGCGGTGGCGAAGCCATAGGCCTCGAGCGTGCGGGGCGAGGCGCGCCGCTCGTTCGCGAGGTGCTCCAGCCAGAGCGCCCGGGCCTGGCCGGCGGTCAGGGCTTGGGCCACCGCTCCGCCGTCCGCTCGACCACGCGGGCCAGGAAGGTGACGAGCTCCGTGCCCATGTCGGGGGTGAAGCCGGCCTCGTCGGCCGACCCGAAGGCGATCAGCGCCGTGCACGCCGGATCCCAGATCGCCATGCGCACCATGGCCGTCGACCGCACCTGGTCACGCGCGTCGCCGAACAGCGGCAGCGCCGTCGGCGCGAAGCCCATGCGGGTGAGGCGGCCGTCGAGGATCAGGTCGACCTGGCCTTCGACAAGGCGCCGCCAGCCGGCCGGGGCGCGGCCGTCGCTCTCGACGGCCAGAATGGCGGCGGCGAGGCCGAAGCGATCGCGCGCCAGAGCATCGACCCGCTGGGCAAGGTCGCCGGGGCCCGTGGCGTCCAGCACATCCACGACCGCGCCGTGGATCTGCGCCTGCGCGGCGAAGTTGGCGCGCGCGGTCTCCTCCACCTGCTGGCGCTGTTCGGCCTCACGCTGGTGGGCGGCGTGGACGCGGGCCAGCGCCGCGGGGCCGAAGTCGACGACGTTGCCGGCGTCGACCTTCAGGCCGAGTTCCGCCAGCAGGCCGTCGTCCTCACGGATGAACTCGGGATTGTCGGCGAGGAAGCGCCGGACCTCGGAGGGCTCCAGGGACTTGCCGAAGAAGTCGCCTTGCGAGCCGTCCATGTCCCTGACTCCCTTCAGAGAATCGACTGACCCGTCTTGGCCCAGTCGGCGAGGAATTGTTGAAGCCCCTTTTCGGTTAACGGGTGCTTGAAAAGGGCCTGGAACACGTCCGGCGGGATGGTGGCGCAGTCGGAGCCGGCGATGGCGGCGTCGCGCACGTGGTTCGGCGTCCGGATCGAGGCCGCCAGGATCTCGGTATCGAAGTCGTAGTTGTCGTAGATCGCCCGGATCTCGCGGATCAGCTCCATGCCGTCGGCGCCGTGGTCGTCCAGACGGCCGAGGAAGGGGCTGATGTAACTGGCGCCGGCCTTGGCTGCGAGCAGGGCCTGGGGCGCGGAAAAGCAGAGGGTGACGTTGGTCTGGATGCCCTCGGCGCAGAACTCGGCGGTGGCGATCAGCCCTTCGCGGGTCAGCGGCACTTTGACGACGACGTTCGGCGCGACGCCGGCAAGCTTGCGGCCCTCGTTGAGCATGCCTTCGACGTTGGTGGCGGACACCTCGGCCGAGACCGGTCCCTGCACGATGCCGCAAATCTCGGCGATCACCTCCAACATGTTGCGTCCGCTTTTGGCGATCAGCGATGGATTGGTGGTGACCCCGTCCACGAGGCCCGTGGCGGCAAGGTCCTTGAGGACGGCGGTGTCGGTGGTGTCGAGGAAGAGTTGCATCGGAAGTCCAGATTCTCGGGTTCGCGCCGCTTGTAGCGGGGCGGGCCGCTGGCGCAAACCAGGCCTGTGAGCCGCATCGCCTCCGTCCTGATTCCCATGCCGCTGCCGGAGGCGTTCGACTACGCCGAGCCGGAGGGCATGGGGCTGGAAGCCGGCGACCAGGTGGCCGTGCCACTGGGCCCGCGGGTGATGCGCGGTGTCGTGGCCGAACTGCGCGACGGGACCGGCGTGAACCGGCCGCTCAAGGCGGTGCTGGAGCGTCTTGACGACCCGCGGCTGCCGGCGGGCACGCTGGAGTTCGTCCAGTGGGCGGCGCGCTATTCGGTCGACGCGCCGGGCCAGCCGCTGGCCATCGCGCTGCGCGGCGCCCGGGCGCCGAAGCCCCGGCCGGTGCGGGTCGTGGAGGCCACCGGCGCCCAGCCCGTGCGGCCGACGCCGGCGCGGCTGCGGGTGTTGGCGGCGGCGACTGCGGCCATGCCGGGCGCAGATCTGGCGCGGGCCGCCGGGGTGGGCGCCGGCGTGATCAAGGGCCTTGTCGACGAGGGCGTGCTGGCGGTCCGCATGGTCGTCGACGACCCGCCGTTCGAGGCGCCCGACCTGTCGCGCCCCGGCTCGAAGCTGAACGCCAGCCAGGCCGCGGCCGCCGAGGCGCTGAAGCTCCAGGTCCGCGCCGGCGGCTACGGGGTGGCCCTGCTGGACGGCGTCACCGGGTCCGGCAAGACCGAAGTCTACCTGGAGGCGGCGGCCGAGGCGCTGGCGGCCGACCCGGAGGCCCAGGTTCTCATCCTGCTGCCGGAGATCGCCCTGACCCAGGCGGCGATCGCCCGCGTGGCCGACCGCTTCGGCGCACAGCCCGGCGAGTGGCACTCCGACGTCGCTCCGCCGATGCGCCGGCGCGTCTGGGAAGCGGTGTCGGACGGGCGCTGCCGCATCGTGGTGGGCGCGCGGTCAGCGCTGTTCCTCCCCTATCGCAAGCTGCGCCTGATCGTCGTCGACGAGGAGCACGACGCCTCGTTCAAGCAGGAGGACGGCTTCGTCTACCACGCGCGCGATCTGGCCGTGGCGCGCGGCAAGATCGAGGGGGCGGCGGTGGTCCTGGCCTCGGCCACGCCGTCGCTGGAGAGCCTCAGGAACGCCGAGGCCGGTCGATACCGGTGGCTGCGATTGTCCGCCCGCCACGGCGCGGCGCAGCTGCCGGACATCACGCTCGTCGACCTGCGCGAGACGCCACCGGAAGCCGGATCCTGGCTGTCGCCGCCGCTGATCGCCGCTGTGGCCGAGACCCTGGCGCGAGGCGAGCAGACGCTGCTGTTCCTCAACCGCCGGGGCTACGCGCCGCTGGTGCTCTGCAAGGCCTGTGGCGAGCGGATGACCGCGCCGGACACCGACAGCTGGCTGGTGGAGCACCGCTACTCCGGACGTCTGATCTGCCACCTGACCGGCTTCTCGATGCCGAAGCCCGCGGCCTGCCCACACTGCGGGGCCAGGGACAGCCTGGTCTCCATCGGCCCCGGCGTGGAGCGGGTGGAGGAGGAGGCGCGGGGCCTCTTCCCTGACGCGCGGGTTGCGGTCTTCTCCTCGGACACGGCGTTCGACGCGCGCGAGGCGCGCCGACTGATCGGCGAGATGGCGGCCGGGGAAATCGACATCCTCGTGGCCACCCAGGCGGCCGCCAAGGGCCACAACTTCCCAAAGCTGACCCTCGTGGGGGTGGTGGATGCGGACCTCGGCCTGCGCGGCGGCGACCTGCGGGCGGCCGAGAGGACCTATCAGCTGCTGGCCCAGGCCACCGGCCGCGCCGGCCGCCACGACCGCCCCGGCCGCGCACTGCTGCAGACCTACCTGCCCGAGCATGCGGTGATGCAAGCCCTGAAGGCCCAGGACCGCGACGCCTTCGTGAGCGCCGAGATGGCCGAGCGGGAGCTCGCAGGCCTGCCCCCATTCGGCCGGCTGGCGGCGGTGATCGCCTCCGGGCCGGACTCCGCCCAGCTCGACGCCTTCATGCGCGGCATGGCCCAGGCGGCCCCGAACGCGCCGGGGGTGCAGGTGTTCGGGCCGGCGGACGCGCCGCTGGCCCTGATCCGCGGACGCCGGCGCAAGCGCTTCCTGGTGCGCGCGGACCGCGCCGTGGACCTCTCGGCCTACATGGCCGCCTGGCGGGCGCGAGTGAAGCCTCCCGGGGCGATCCGGGTCGCCATCGACATCGACCCGTACAGCTTCCTCTAGCGCTAGTGCTTGGTCTCGCCGGCAGGGGCGCCCCCCTTCCCGGCGCGGCGGGACAGCATGTTGAGCGCCTCGACGCCGGCCGAGAACGCCATGGCGGCGTAGATGTAGCCCTTGGGCACGTGCACCCCGAAGCCATCGGCGATCAGCACCGCCCCGATCATCAGCAGGAAGCCCAGCGCCAACATCACCACTGTCGGATTTCTGTGGATAAAATTGGCCAGGGGGTCAGCGGCCAGCATCATCACGCCGACCGCGACGACCACGGCGGCGATCATGATCGGCAGGTGCTCGGTCATCCCGACGGCGGTCAGGATCGAGTCGATCGAGAAGACGATGTCCAGCAGCAGGATCTGGACGATCGCCGAGCCCAGGTTTCCCACCACCTTGCTCTGAGTGTCCATGACGCTGTGGGTCTCGCCGGGATCGACCTTCTCGTGGATCTCGGTGGTGGCCTTCCACACCAGGAACAGGCCGCCGGCGATCAGGATAAGGTCGCGCCAGGAGAAGGAGAGCTCGAACACCGGCTCGCCGTGCTCTCCGATCGGGCCGCTCCAGGGGAGTTCGAAGACAGGCGCGGTGAGGCCGACGATGAACGCCAGCGTCGAGAGCAGAACCAGCCGCAGGACCAGCGCGAGGGAGATGCCGATCCGGCGGGCCTGGCGGCGCTGGTGCTCGGGCAGCTTGTTCGACAGGATCGAGATGAAGATCAGATTGTCGATGCCGAGCACCACCTCCATGACCACGAGGGTGACGAGGGCGGCCCAGGCTGCCGGGTCGCTCACGAGCGCGCTGAGGTCCATCGAGGTCTCCGAATTCCTCCTCGCTATGTAGGAGGCCGGGCGCTTGCGGCTAGGCTTGCTCGGCGGTTGGGCCTCGGCGCCGGAAAAAGCGGCGCCGGTCGGACCGACAGCTCGATGTGAAGCTGGCCACTCTCCTCTTGGGGGAACTTTGACGTCGGCGCGAAAAGTGACGGGGATCACTGTTTCGGGTTGTTACGACGCCGTGATCGGAAATCACCATTCGTTAAAGGTAAGAAGGCGCGAACCGTTTCTTCAAATCCAATTCAGCTTAAATACGGATAACGAGTCGTTCCGCATGGCAACGGATGCTTCCGGTTCAGGCAACGTTCGCTTCGACGTCATTATTGACTCGCCGAAGGCCACGCGTTTGCCATCTTCGTTCACGATCCGCCTGTGGATAATCGGTGGGCGACGGCCTGTCGCATCTGCGTAAACCCTCTTTTCACTCACCCGCGGATAGGGTTATGCCTTCGCCTGAGTTCGGGGAGTTCACTGCATGCGGAAGAGGACGAGGAGCCTTGTCGGCGCCCTGGCCGCCGCGGCGTTCGTCGCCTTCGCGCCCGCCGGCGCGACTGCAGAAACCTACTGGCAGTGCGTCCCCTTCGCGCGCCTGCTCTCCGGCATCCAGATCTTCGGCGACGCCCGCACGTGGTGGGGCCAGGC
>CAZBXO010000136.1:0-1558 GCA_964495645.1 uncultured Phenylobacterium sp.
CTCCGGTCAGGTTCTCGTCGTCGATGGGGTCGTAGGCGCCGACCTGGCCCGGAAGCGCGGTCATGGCGCCGGCGTCCAGACGGCGGTCGTGCGTTCAGCCAGCATTGCGCGGCCCTCCTCGTCTCGTTCGAACTCGGCGTCCTCGTCGAGCAGCTCCTCGCCCGGGCCGTTCCAGACCGCGGCGGCGCCTCCCACCGGCGTCCAGGCCATCAGACCGGCGCGCCCGCGCCGGAGGTCATGCGCACCGCCCCGCCGTGGCTCTCGGCCAGGCCCGCGGCGTTGATGTCGTCGATCGCCGCCACGAACAGCTCGCCCCAGGCCGCCGTCCGCCCGTCGTCCTTGAGGTACATCGCCGACTGCATCAGCGCCCCGTAGAGGTAGGCGTCGGGATGGTCGGCCAGCACCCAGTTGGCGGCGTTGGAGGCCGAGAGCGCCGGGATCGCCTGGGTGTAGGCGATCAGGCAGTCCAGGGCCTCGGCGGTCGTGGCGTCGAACTCGAGCTCCGCGCCGACGATCGTGTAGGTCCGCGGCGTTCCGGCGGCGGCCGGCCGCTGGTCCTTCCACGCCGCCATCTGCTCGGGCGTCACGTAGTCCAGCGTCCGGACCGGCGCGACGCCGGTGAGGCGCAGGTAGCGCGCGCCGCCGAAGTCGTCGGGAAGGTCGAGGAACTCGCCCTCGATCGTCGAGGTCGCCCGCACCACCTTGCGCCGCGCCCGGATGCGCCGGTTCATCTGCGCTTCGGCGAGCGCGATGAAGTCCGGGATCTGCGCGGCGAGGTCCGTGCGGCGCAGCCAGGCGGCCACCGCCGCCTTCAGGCCGTCGTAGTCGGCGAGGCTCATCGCAACACTCCGTTGGAGACGCCGACGCGGCCCTCGGCGGTCCGCAGCCAGGCGTACTCATTCGAGTTGAGCTTGCGGGCCAGGCGGTCGGCGCAGGCGGGGTCCAGGAACCACCAGCCCTCTTCGTTCAGCCACTTCAGGCCCACGATGTAGGGGATCGAGGCCACCCGCCGCAGCTCGCGGCTCGGCGACCAGCCGTCGTTGGCGCGGGCCATGGCCTTGTTGCGCTCGACGATCGGGTCCGTCGCCTGGCGGCTGGCGAACCGCTGCTCGCCGTCCTCCTCGACCAGCCAGTGGTCGATGCCGGCCGAGGAGCGCAGCAGGTGGCGCCTCATTCGCTCGCCGCCGCCCCGGCCGCCGGCGCGGTGTCGGGCAGGATCTGGGCGAAGCCGGCCGCCTCCAGCGCCTGGCCGATGTCCTCGGTCACGATGAAGTCCTCGCCCCGGGTGTAGTAGGCCTCGCCCGGCCCCGGGGCGTGCTTGCCCTGCGAGATCTTCCCGTCGCCCAGCGGCAGCACGCGGCACATCACCACCGGCCTGGCCGCCTCGGCTTCGGCGCCCACGGCCAGCCGGGCCTTGCGCCGCCGATCCGCCCGCTCGGCCAGGTCGGCCTCCGCCGCCGCGGCCTGCGAGCTGGCGCGCGAGATCGCGCCCTTCGTGGAGGGAGTGTCGGTCATTTCGAGGTCCTTATTGGGGAAGACGAGGGATCAGACCGGGGGC
>CAZBXO010000136.1:1658-9881 GCA_964495645.1 uncultured Phenylobacterium sp.
CTAGGCGCCGGGTCGTCCAGTAAGGGTGCAAGCCTGGGTCACGACCGCGCCGTCGGCGATCATGCGCTTCAGCTTGGCCGCACACTCGGGCTGGCCCAGGTCGCAGAGCGTGGGACGCGGCGAGATGCCGGAGACGGTGTTGGAGAAGTCGGTGAGGCCGATCTCGTCGTAGAAGACCACGAGTGAGGTGGCCGACTGCGCGACCGGAACGTCGATGCACGTTTCGGCCGACAGGAACACGCTTTCGTAGCTGGGATCGGACTTGAGGATCACCTTCAGCGTGAAGGGCTGGTCGCCATAGCCGTCGTCGTAGGTGCGGATCGCCAGCGCATAGGTCGCGTCCGGCGGTGATGGCAGGGTCACCCAAGGCGGCGGCTGGACGCAGGCCGATAGACCGAGGGCCCCGCAGAGCGCTGTAATCGCCCGCTTCATTCAGGGCCGGCGCCCCGTGCCCGAAATGATCTCGCGTCTCGCTTCCGGTGAGTCGGCGCCGAAGCGCTCGTCTGGCCGGCTGCCGAGACCCACCCGGTCCAGCAGATCATCGATGTATTCGGCCGCATCGGCGAAACCGAGCGCCAGCGGAATGGGGATGCCGAGCTCGTCCGTTACCGCGCCGTAGAGCCGGTTGCCATCCGGCCGCCCTGTTCCGCCTCGGATCCAGGACCCCCAGTTGGGCATCAGCCGGCCGAAGTTCCGGCCGATCTCTCCGGCGAAGGCGGCGGCCGGATCGCTTCCGGCTCGCGCCGCGTCCTCCATCGCGCGCCTCAGTTCTTCCCGGACCTGCGCACGGCGGCTGTTCACCGTCTCCCCCGCGTGGGCCGACCCGCTCAGCGGGCGGTCATTGTCGCTTGGCTGAAACTGTGGGCCACGTCCGTGGGGGGCGGATGGTCGGACTGTCGAGGTCGGGTGCAGGCGCTGGGGTCTTTCGGCGGAGCGCCCAGGGACCGGCGACGGGTCGGCGGCCTCGCGGCGGGAGACTTGGGCCACCGCCTCGTCCCAGGTCTTCGCCTCGACGGCGAGGTGGCGGCCTTCCGGCCGCTTGATGAAGAAGTGGGTCATGGTCCCGAACCTTCTGAAGCGAGCGAAAGGGTTGGGGCCGCCCGCCCGGGAGAGGCGGGGACAGGCGGGCGGCCCCGCCGGCGTCAGAGAAGGTCGCGGATGATCGCGTGGGCCTTCTCGTTGGAGACCACGAGGGTCTTCTCGCCGGTCAGCAGGAACTTCTCGTTGTCGCCGTTGGAGGCCAGCGGCTTGGCCTTCCAGCCGTCCAGGGTGGCGATGCCGGCCATATTGGGATCGACCAGCACGCAGTCGCGCGTGATCCCGTAGGGATGCGGGATCAAGGACAGCGCCCCGAAGTCCGAGACATAGACGTCCGCGCCGCCGGTGATCGTCGCCAGCTTGGTCCCCTTCACCTCCGAGCGGATGTCGGCGATGCCGGTGAAGGCCGAGAACTGCTGCTTGTGCTGCATGCTCATGTAGGCCTGGGTCGGCTTGGCCCCGTTGGAGAACGCCGTCGACATCACCGTCTTCACCAGCGCCTCGGTGAAGGTGCGCTGGGTCCCCAGCGTGCCGATCGCGTTCGGGTAGCCGCTGGTGGTCCCCGACAGCGTCGGCTGCGTGCCGCCGGCGCCCAGGGAGGTGTTGGTGGTCAGCCAGGCCATGATGCCGGCCGCCCGGCGCGGCGTGGCGCCGCTCTCCGGGTTGGCCGCCAGGTAGCCGATGGCGCGGGCCTCGAGGTCGCGGCGGGCCTCGATCCCCTTCAGCGCCTTCTGGCGGGCCATCTCGCTTTCGCGGCCGGCCTTGTCGACGATCTCCTGGGTGCGCGACACGCCGCCGGTCTTGCGGATGATCTGGCAGTAGTTGCCGACCCGGGCGGTCAGGTTCGGGGCCTCCAGGGTGGCGACGTCGTCGCCTTCGAGCGAGGCGTTGCCGCTGTTCGGCGCGGTCAGCGTCTCGGTCTGCCACTCGTGGAAGACGTTGGTCGCCTTGCCCTTGGAGCCGATGTTGGAGACGAACGGCGTCTCCTCCGGCGCCACCCGGTAGATCACGTCCTCGAGGTCCTCGCGGACCCCGATGTTCGCGACGCCGGCGCCGACCGAGGAGACGGTGTTGGTGGGTGCGGTCATCTATCGTGTTCCTTGTCTTGAGAGCAGCAGCTCCACGGCGTTCGCGATCGTCGGCTTCGACTGGAAGCGGGCCTGCGCGCCGTGGGCCGTGCGGGATTGGGAGTTCTGCGCCGAGCCCGCCGCCGGGCGGACCGGCGAACGGGACGGCGATGGGGGTTTGAAGCGGGCGCCGGCGCGCAGGGCCGCCTGGGCCCGGTCCCAGAGCAGCGCCTTGTGCGCCACCGTCAGTTCCGCCGCCGAAATCTGCTCCAGCCCCTCGGGTTCGACCCCCGAGGCGATCAGGTAGCGGGCGACCTCGGCGCGCTCGGCGGGCCCGTGCTCGGGGTCGGCCAGGTGCGGCGCGATCTCGGCCAGGCGGCCGAACTCGGTCCGCAGGTAGGCTTCGTGCGAACGGACGTCCGCTTCCGCCTTCGCCGCCGTCGCGTCCGCCAGCTGCTGGCGCTCGGCCTCGTACTGCGCCTTGGCGACGCTCATCGCCTCCGCGCCATGCTCGCGGGCGATCGCGACCCAGTCGGGCGGCGACGCGCCCCACCGGTCCTCGAACGCCGCCAGCCAGCCCGGCAGCCGCTCGCCGAGCAGCTCGGCCAGATGCGAGACCTGTCCCACCTCGGCGGCGGCCGCCGCCTTGGCCCGCGCGGCGGCCTCCTCGCGAGGCCCTTCCTGCGACAGCACGACGGCTTGCAGCTCGGGCGGCAGCTCGGCGAAACGCGCCTTGGCGTCCCGCGACCAGTAGAGCGGCGCCTCCAGGGGCCCGGCGTCCCCGGGCTCGCCGGCCGCGGCGTCGTCGTCCGGACCGGACCCGGCCTCGGGATCGTCTGGCGGGACATCGCCCTCGTCGCCCGCGGCGGGCGCCAGGACCTCCACCGCCTGGTCGAGCGTCAACGCGCCGTCGTCCGGCGTTGCGGCTTCACTCATGGTCACCTCGATCTGGAATCGTCGGTCGGCGCTCTCGCCGGGGTGACCCCCCGCTCGCCGGCCTAGTATCGGAAGTCCGGCCAATCGGCCGGCGGCTGCTCGGCGCGGGTGTAGCGGCCCGTCGAGTCCGATCCCAGGCCGCACAGGCCGCCGACGTCGGCCCTCGTCACGGTGGCGTTTCCATCGGCGAAGGTCACCTCGACCTGGCCGGCCTCCAGCATCGCCGACCCCACGCTCAGGGAGTCGTCGTCGTTGGGCTCGAGCGACAGGAACCGGCCCGTGATGCGCCCGTCCCGTAACGGCCCGAGCGCCGCCCAGATGCAGTCCGCCGGCGATCCGGCGCCCAGGCTGCCGTCCGTCCCGCTGTCGACCTCGATCCGATACTGGTCGCCGACGCGCGTCACGCGCATCTCGGCGAGGGCGTCTGGCCCCCGGTGGTAGAAACCTTCGATGTTCGCCGCGGCCGTTGCGGGCTGCGGCTTCCGGGGCTGAACCCCCTCGCCGTCCGCCGTCGGCTTCGTGCAACCGCCGGCCGCCGACGCGACGGCGAGCGCCATGACCCAAACCCCGGCGCGCGACATTCTGGCCCCCGCGGGCCCATTTCAGGACCGTGCCCGAACTATGGACTAAACCGGCCCGGGCGTCAAGAACATTAAGAGAACAATCAACGCAGCCCGGGCCCGTTGCGCAGCATGGCCAGGGCGTCGCGCTCCTCTCGCGCATAGCGCGCCGCGACCGCCGCCTGAACCTTCGCAGACGCCTTCGGGAACTGCCGAAGCCGGCCATCGGGACCCTTTCGTCCGCGCTCGGCGTAGATCGCGCGGATCAGGTCGGCGTCGGACCGGAGCGACCCGCCCTCGGCTGCGACCTTGCGGATGGCGCGCACCACGATCTGGGTGCCGCCGCCGTGCTGCACCGCCGTCGACCACACCACATCCTGCAGCGCCGGCGACCTTGCGGATACGTCGGTGCCGGTCTGCTTGCGGATCAGCGCTGCCTGCGGGTCGAAGTGCGTGGCCTTGATGTAGGCGTGTTGCGCCGCCCCGAACCCCTCCGGATCGCGGCGGGCCGCGTCTTGCCAGGCGGCGCCGAAGGCCGGCGTCCCCGGCGTCCGGCCGGCGAGCTCGGGCCAGGCGGAGCCCTGACGGGCCATGAAATCCTGCGGCGTGCCCCGGTTGGTCGCCATCTGGTACGTCCCGTAGGAGACGCCGCCGGGATCGCCCTGACCGGTCGAGACGGTCCCCGGCCCCCGGCCGCCCGACTCATAGCGCGCGGACAGCCCGCCCAGGCGCGCCGCGGCGGCCGCCTCCCCCCATGCCTCGCGGTGGCGCAGATCGACCGGCATGCTCGTCCTCCTGTTCTCCGGCGGCCTAGCCGCGGTTCAGGCCCGCGATCGCCAGCGCCTGCTCCGCCACGCGGCCGTCGTCGACCATCTCGCGCAGCGCCGTCTGCAGGCCGGCCAGGGTGTGCAGCGTCATGTGCAGACGCTGCACCTTGGCGTCCTGCCCGATCGGGGTCTGCTGCAGCTCCAGGAACACCCCGCGTTCCAGGCGCTCGAACACGTCGGCCAGCTCCTCGAGCTCGCCGAACGCCCGCCGTCCCCGCCCGGCGCGCTGTTCGTCGCTCATCCGGGCGCTCCGCCGACCCGCACGTCGCCGCCCATTCCGGCCATGGCCAGATCACGCTTCAGCGCCAGTTCGGCCGCCAGCTGGTCGCGCTTCAGTTTCAGCTCCGCGTCGACTTGGTATCTCTTCAGCGCCATCTCGGCCTGCAGCTTCGCCAGCTCCACGTTCGGCTCAGGCGTCCTCGGCAGGGCGGCCTTGCCCTCGGGACTCGACCAGTAGAGCTCCGGCGCCTTGCCGCCGGCCGCCCGCTCCCAGGCGACCAGCCCGTTGTGCAGGTTGGCCGCGTCGATCAGCGTCCCCATCGCACCCGGCAGGCCGACCAGCTTCTCCATCAGCTCCAGCCGCTGCCCGGCCACCGCCAGGTCGTGCTCGCGCCCGGCCGAACCCACGCCAACGTGCACCGCCATGGCGCAGCGCTCCGGCCAGTCGCCCGGCCGCACCTGCCGCCAGCGGTTCTTCAGCTTCGCCGCCGCCGGCCCGCAGGCCTCGGACGAGCCGTGCCCGCGCCGCAGCAGCGCGTGCACGCCCAGGAACAGGTCCTTCACCCCGGTCTCGGCGAACACCCGGGCGATCATCCGCACCCGCTTCTGCGCCGCGCCGATCAGCGCCAGCGCGCCCTTCGCCGTGTCGTGCAGGGTGTCCGGGTTCAGCCCCTGGGCGTTCCTCACGATGCCCGATCGCGCCTCGGCCATCGTCGCCGCGTACTCCAGGCTCGACAGCGTATCGACGTTGAGCGCCCCGGCCGCCACGGCTTGAATCGCGCCCGCCGCCTTCACCCGGATCGGCACGCCCGGTTCGTTGCGCAGGAGGTCGGAGATCGTGAACTCCCCGGCCCGGCTCATGTCCACTTCCATGCGCTGGTTCAGCGCGAAGTAGATGGAATCCATGTGGTTGCGCAGCAGCACCGTCTTGATCTGCTGCACGGCGATCAGCTTGTCGGCGACGCTCTCGCCGTAGAACCGGTGCGGCGTGATGTAGGGCGTCAGGGCCGCGAACGGGATCTGCTCCACCTTCTCGCGGTCGAGCAGCGTGCGTTCTTCCGCGTCTGTCGTGATCCGCCAGACCTCCAGCCGCCCGTCGTCGTCCGCCAGCCGCACGTAGTGGTCGCGCACCTCCACGGTCCGCAGGTCGCCGGTCGCGGCCTCCGCGCCCATGTCGCCCTCGCCGGCCCCGTCCCGCGCCAGGCTCACGGCGCCATCGATCGGCGCGTAGGCCGGTAGCCCGCGCGCCAACTCCGCGTCGATCCCGCGCGCGATCAGGTCCTGCACCCGCGGCCGGTCGCGCACCGCGCAATAGGTCGCCTCGCGCAGCGACACCGTGTCGGGCGCCACCGTGAAGTCCTCGCTCGGGAACGCCCGGATCCGCACCCGCCTGCGGGTCCGCATCCGCTTCAGCGCCACCGTGCCGTCGTCCCAGGTCTCTGCCTCGACGCTGCCGCCCAGCACCGCCGGCGCCGCCGCCGCCGCCAGTTCCGCCATCGCCTCTGGGACCACGGCGCAGGTCTCCGTCCGCGCCTCTTCCTCCCACCACCAGTGGACGATCCCGGTGCGGGTCAGCAGCGCGTCCTTGATCGCCGTGTAGAGGGTCAGGAACCCCTCGTTCTCGGTGAACACCACGTGGCCGACGTAGTCGCTCTCCTCCTGCGCCGCGGCCTCGTCGGCCTCGCCCTGCGGCACGAAGGTCGCCACGTCCTCGCCGCCGCAGAACACCTCCATCACGTCCGGCAGCACGGTCTCCACCGCCTCCGCCACCGTGGTGTCCACCACCGAAGAGCGGTTCGGCAGCGACGGCACATCGCCCATCTCGCCCCGCGCATAGCCGAGCGCCTTCTCCCGCGCCGCGGTCAGCTCGCCGCCGTCGCCGTCCCCGAAACCGATCGACCGCCGGCGCTCGTCTCCCACGATGCGCAGCAGCTCGTCGTCCGTGTACCGGCAGATGTCGGGCATGGCATGGCTCCGCGTCGAGACCGCGCGCCGCGGCTCGGGATAGGGTTTTCGAGAATGACGGCCGCCGGTGTGGCTCGGCAGGGAAGCCGGGCGTCGAGGGGGTCAGCCGCCGAACAGGAAGCGTGCGATCGTCGCCATAAGCCGGGACCTCGGCGCGCCGTAGTCGTCGACGCGCGCCGCGGCGGCTGAGCGCACCGCGTGCGCATAGTCTGCGTCGCTGAGGCCCAGGGCCGCCTGCGTCGCGCGGCCGAGCGGCGAGTGCGGCATGAACGTGGGCGCGTATTCGAACTCCTCCAGCGCCAGCGACCGCGCCGGCTCCGCCAGCGACTTCAGGTAGTTCGCCACCTCGCCCTTCCGCCCGCTGGCGATCAGGAACAGGCGCAACCGATGCATCGGCAGGTCCGACGGCATCGCCAGATCGGCCTCGAAGAAGTCCTCGCAGGCCTTCGTCAGCGCGATCGCATCGGCGCTCGCCGCCGCCCGGACGCGCCCGCCCTCCCGCAGCGTGACGGAGCCGTCCCCGTGATGCTCGACGTGTCGATCGTTCATTGCACCCTCAGGATCGGAGACGGGATGGAGCTGGAGGCGGCCGTCGGCGTCGCGGCGGCGGGCAGGCTGGCGCCGGCCTCCGTGAAGCCCGCCACCTGGGACGTCGCGGCGTACCACGCAGCCGTATTCGCGGTGCCGAACCAATAGCCGTGCAGCACCTCGGCCGCCGCGCCGCACATCTGCGCCCCGGCGTCGAGCACCACGGCCGCCCAGTGGAACCCGGCGTCGAGGGTGAAGGCGCCGCCGTCCGGCGTGAGGCTGACATTGGTGTTGGCCGTACCCGGTATCGCGACGGCGCTGGCGTTGACCGTCAGCAGTTTCCCGCCCGGCTCCCCGCTCGCGAGGTTGGCGTAGATGGCCAGCAGGGCGTTGGCCGCCACGGCGTTGCTGGAACCCGTCTTCAGCCCGACGCGGTCGAACGTGGTCCGCTTCGGAACGAACATTGGCGTGTAGTAGATCGTGTTCGCTGCGGCCGTGATCGTCGCCGATGGCGTGCCGATCCGGGGAAACGGGCTGTAGTACCGCCCGCCGCCGGTCTTGTATCCGGGGTGTAGCAGCAACGGAGACGCCCAGGCGTCGTCCAGGTCGCCGGCGCCCGCCTTGGCCAGGACTTCGTTGCGGTTCCCGCCCGCCGGCAGGCCGCCATAGAGCTCGGCGAAGTTGGCGTTCGCCTTCTGGAAGGCGGTTCGCAGGGTGTCGCCGGTCCCGTCGTTGGCGGCGACGCCCACATTGATCGTCTGCTGGCTCATCAGGCGGCGTCCGCGCTAAGCGCCGTGGTGTCGGCGGTCGAGACGGTGGTGTCGGCCGTGTGGCTGAGCGCGCCGGCCATCCTCTCGGCCATCGCGCCCAGGCCGAAGCCGAGGGCGTGCATCGCCGGCGTCATTGGGCGATGTAGCCCACGAGGTTGGTCGCCGTCGTGCCCGTCGCCTTCACCTTGGTGATCGAGAGCGCGATCTGCGCCCCGGCCGGCACGGCGTTGAAGGTGACGTCCGTCCCCTTGCCCGTCGTCACCACCACGTGCCCCGTCCCGCCCACATAGAGGCCGATCAGGTTCACGAAGTT
>CAZBXO010000137.1:0-9826 GCA_964495645.1 uncultured Phenylobacterium sp.
CCACGCGCGCCTCGGCCTCGTCGAGGCGGCCGGTGCGGATCCGGGCCACGTCGATGGCGACGAGCTGCGGCGTGGCGGGGAGTTGCGCTTCGCGCGGGAAGGGCTGGCGCACGGCAGCCAGGCGCAGAACCTCTGTCCAGTCCTCGGCCAGCCGCGCCGCGATGACCTGGGCGTTGATCAGCGATTGCGCCTGTTCGGGGTTCTCGGGGACGAAGGTCGCGAACTGCCGCCGCGAGGCAGCAATGTCGTGGAGCGCAGCCAGGGTGTTGGCGATAGCGAGTTCCGCCGAGACGCCGGCGTTGTAGCCGAGGAGCGGCCCGTCCGCGAACTGGCGGTCCAATGCCGCCATTCTCCCGACGTCACGCTCCGCCTGGGCGAGACTGTAGGTGACGTCATTGATGCGCTGACGGCGCGCCGCGGGTGTCAGGCTCGGGAAGGCCTTCGAATCGGCGAACAGGGCCGCGAGCCGCCGGCTCTCCCGCAGCGCGTCTTCCCATCGTCCCATGCCGTTCAGCAGGTCGCCGAGGTTGGCGTAGCTCGTCGACGCGGCGAGCGGGTCGACGGCTTGGGCGCGGCGGTAGAAGCGTTCGGCCTCGGCGAGGTCGTCGGCCCGATTGCCCAGGGTCGTATAGCCGATGGCCTTGAGGGTGCGGTCGCCGTTGGTGATTTCCCAGCGGGCGTGGGCCCGGGCGTCCTCGATCCGTCCCATCCGGGCCAGCCAGTTGCCGTAGGTGATCGGTTGTTCGCGCTGCATCAGCGCCTCGGCGGCGCGCTGCAGCATGGCCGGGAGCTCGGCCTCGGTCCCACGCTGTTCCGGCAACGCGATGGCGCCATCGCGGGTGGTGAGGACCAGTGTCCCGTCAGGCGCGACGGCCACCTCTCCCGTGACACGACGTTCGCGGCCGAGCTTCTCCTTCAGCCACTGGTCGATCTGCGACAGCGAGATGCCGGTCTCCGGGATCTGGATCGAGACGCCGTCGGCCTGGGTGGCCGAAACCTGGCGCTGCGCTTCCGAGGAGCGTTCGGACATGGCGCCCAGGCGGTCCATCAGCTGGGCGGCCAGGGCCTCGCCGGTGACCCCGCGCTGCGCGAGCGCCGGCGGCACGGAAAGCGGCCGGATCACCAGGCCGTCGGCCCGGCTGGCGGTCCACGCCATCCAGCCCAGCAGCGCCACGGCGAGGAGCCCCAGCAGCCCGGTGCCGACCTTCAACACGAACCCTGCCCGCTCGGAGGCGATCTGCCACCCGACCAGCTGCTCCTGCTTGGCGAGCAGGCGGGTGGCGACGGCCGAGTCGCCGTCCCTGGCGACCGCCTCCATGGCGAGCTCAACCGGGTCGTTGGTGGTGGGTGCGTTCATGACAGGTGCTCGCCCTCTGGGGGAGCTCCAGCGGCGCGGCGCGCCGATGGAGAGGGGGCGGCCGCCGTGCCTGATGGCCCCGTCTCGCTTCGCGAGCTCCCCCGGAGCGGGAGCACCTGGGCGAGCTCCGCGCGCTCGACGGCGGTGAGGTCCATCGTGGCCGCGAGGCGGTACTTGGCGCGCGCTTCGTCAACCTTGCCCTGCTTGGCCAGCGCCTGGCCCCACTTCAGGTGGGCGCGGCCCCAGCGGGGGGTCAGGCGGGCGGAGGTGGCGAGCTTGGCCGCCGCGGCCTTCGCGTCGCCTTTCGCCAGCAGGGCCTCGCCCCACACCTCGTGGGCGTCGGCGTACTTCGGGCCCTTGCGGACGGCCGCCTCGGCCTTGGCGATGGCCGCGTCGGCCTGGCCGCGGGCGAGCAGGCTGCGGGCCCACTCCTCCTCGGCGAACGGCGTGGAGGGCGAGAGGCGCACGGCCTCGGCGAAAAGCCGGTCGGAGGCGGCGACGTCGCGGCGCTCGGCGGCGACCAGGGCGCGGACCCGGACGCAGGGCTGGCAGTCGGCGGGTTTCGACGCGGCCAGCGCCGCGGCCTCGTCCAGGCGGCCGAGCTTGGCGAGCGCCAGGGGGAGCCAGACCGCGGAGTCGTTCGGGACGTCGGGCACGAGGCCCTTGGCCTTGACGGCCTCGTAGGCCTCGACGGCGGCCACGAGCCCCGTCCAGTCCTCGCTGAGGCGCGCGGTGTTGGCGCGGGCGTAGAACCAGGACTGGGTGACCTCCGGGTGGCCGGCGAGAACCTGCCGCGCCGCGCCGGTGGCGTGGCGGAACGCCATCATGCTGACGCCGGGCGGGAGGCGGTCGACCCGCGACACATCCCAGCGGCTGACCGCGGGTCCCTGCAGCCCGGCCTGCAGCAGCTGCGCCTCGGTGCAGGCCGTGAGATCATAGGACATGCAGCTGAGGGCGAGGCCCGGCGCGTAGTCGCCCGTGACCCGGCCGAGGTTCATCTCCTGGATGCCTTGCGAGAAGCGGGCGCCCTGCGGCGTGCTGCCCGGCGGCGCCTTCGCCGACGCGCCCTGCCGCCATAGGTCGAACGCCGTCTCCAGATGACCGAGGCCGAACTCCAGGGCGCCGAGTTCGGTCAGCACGGGGTGGAGCTTGGGATCGAGCCGATAGGCGGTGCGCAGGATCGCCATCCGCGCCTCGCCACTCGGGGCGAGCGCGGGGATGGACAGCCCGAAGTAGGCCAGCGCGCGCTCGGTCCGGGTGGCGCCGTTCTGCGCAAGGTCGTTCAGATACGCGCGGGTGTCCTCGAAGCGGCCCTTCTGCTGCAACCAGCCGACGAAGCGGATCGGGGAGCGTGCGGCGAACACCTGCTCGGCGGCGCGGCCGATCAGGGCGTCGAGGTCGCCGTCGGCCTGGACCAAGCGCTCGCCTGGCCGGCCGGTGACGCGCACGCTGAGCGCCAGGGCGCCCTGCTCAGGGCCGCTGGTGACGCGCTGGACCTCGCCGCGCACGTGGGTCTCGTGGCCGAGGGCATCGCGCAGCAGGCGGTTCACTTCGCCCAGCGAGACGCCGGCGCCGGCGAATTCGACCTTCACGTCGGCGGCGGAGTTCTCGCGGAGCGCCGCGCTGGCCACGGCCGAGATGGTCTCGGCGTTCATCGCCGCGAGCCGGTCGCGCAGGCGGCTGGCCACCGCCTCCCCGGTGGCGCCGGCCTGGGCGAGGTCGGCCGGAACGCTGAAGGCGTCGATGACGAGGCCGTCGGCCCGGCTCGCCGACCAGAGCATCCCGCCCGCGCCGCCCAGCACCACGATGGCCGCCAGGGCGAACGCGGCCAGCAGGCCGCGGCGCTGCAACAGCTCGGCGTCGATCAGCCGCTCCTGCTTGGCGAGCAGGCTGCGCGCGACGTCCGGCGTGTCCGCCACCGCCTCCATGGCGAGCTCGACGGGGTCGTTGGTGGTGGGGGCGTTCATGCGGGCCTCCCGGCCAGCAGCGCCTGGGCGCGGGCGCGGTCGGAGGGGGCGCCGTCGAGGGCGGCGGCCTTCCTCCAATGGGCGCGGGCGTCCTCGGCGCGGCCGAGCCTGGCCAGCGCCTGGCCCCAGGCCACGTGCAGGCGCGGCCAATTGGGGACGAGCTTCGCGGCGGCCTCGAACTTGGAGATCGCCGCCTTGGCGTCACCCTTGGCGGTCAGAGCCTCGCCCCAGAACACCAGCGGATCGCCGAAGCCCGGGCTGCGCTGATTGGCGACGCTCGCCTTGGCGATCGCCTCGTCGAACCTGCCCTGCGCCAGCAACGCCTTGGCCCACTCGCTCTCGGCATAGGCCAGCGACGGCCCCTGCCGGGCGGCCTCGGCGAACCAGCGGTCGGCCGTAGCCCGGTCGCCCTTCTGGAGAGCCACCAGGGCGCGCGTCACCACACACTTGTAGCAGTCGACCGGCTGTGCGGCCGCGGCGCGCTCCGCGCCGGCCAGATCGCCCGTCATCGCTAAAGCCACCGGCCGATAGCGGACGGCCGACGAGTAGGGCGTATCGAGGCCTGGCCACCTCGTCACCAGGATGTCGTGGTCCCGGGCTGCGGCCAGCACCCCCGGCCAATCCTCCAGGCGATTGGCCAAGGCCGCGCGCAGGCTGATCCAGTTCAGCTCGGACGTGCCGGCGCGCGCGGAGATCGTCGCGAGGTCCGGCATGCGATGGAACGCCAGCAGGGCGGCGGTCGCGCCGGTGTCGTAGCTCCACACCAGCGCCGCGGCGCCGTTGGCGATGCGTCCCCGCTCCATCAGCGTCGGATCGGCCTGCACCGCGCGGAGCAGGTCAGCGCCGGTGCAAGGCGCCACGTTGGCCGAAAGGCAGCTGACGGCGAGCCAGCCGCGGTAGTCGGAAAGCGCAACGCCTACGTTGCCGTCCGCCAGCACCCGACGCAGTTCGCGCGCCTGGGGCGTGAGCGCGACGCCGGTCTGCGCCGGCTGCTTCTGCAGCGCGCGGTAGGCCTGGTAGGCCGCCTCGTCGTGCCCCAGCGCATTCTCGGCCGAGCCCCGATCGTTGCGGCCGATGCGGCCGCCGGAGAGGCGGAGCGCCTCGTCCAGCAGCGGAATCCGGCGAGACACCGGCACTGACACCTCGAGGAGGTACCCCAGCCGATTGTATGCCTCCGCCCGATGCATGTCGGAGCCCGCGCGGGTCTCGGCCTGCACCACCAGGAGCGCTTCGTCCCGCCGTCCCTGGCCGTCGAGCCAGTCGGCATAGCGCAGGGGCTCGGCCGCGCCGTAGACGTATTCCGCCGCCCGGCCCAGCAGGGCGTCGAGGTCGCCGTCGGGCTGCACGATCCGCACGCCCGGTCGGCCGGCGACTCTGGCCGTCAACGCCAGGGCGCCTCGCTCGGGGCCCGAGACCACGCGGCTGACCTCGGCGGTCAGGTGCGTCTGGCGGCCCAGCCATTGGCGCAGCGCCTGGTCGAGGTCGGAGAGGCTGATCCCGGTGGCCGGAATCTGCACCTTCAGGTCGCTAGCCGCGCGCTCACGCACCTGGGCGGAAGCGATCTGGGTTCGCGTCTCGGCCTGCATCGCCACCAGCCGGTCCTGCAGCCGGTGGGCCAGCGCCGGGCCGGTGGCGCCCTGCTGGACGAGGTCAGCCGGCGCCCCGATCGGGTCGATCACCAGGCTCTCGTCTTGGCTGGCGGTCCAGGCCATCGCCGCCAGGGCCGCGGCCGCCGCCACGCCCGCCAGCCCCATCAGCACCTTCAGTCCGAAGCCCGCCCTTTCGGAGGCGATTTGCCAGCCGATCAGGCGCTCCTGCTTCTCCAGCACGCGCGCGGCCACGCCGGACGGCGGCGCGCCGTCGGCCTCCGCCGTCATGGCGATCTCGATCGGGTCGGGGGTGGTGGGGGCGTTCATCGCAGGACCTGCGTCAGCTCGGCGCGTTCGGCGGGGGTGAGGTCCAGCGTCGCAGCCATGCGGAACTCCGTCTGCGCCTCGGCCGCCCTGCCCAGCTTCGCCAGCGCGCGTCCCCACTTCAGGTGCAGGCGCCCCCACTTCGGAGTCAGCTTCGCGGCCTCGGCGAAGGCGGCTGTGGCCCCCTTGGCGTCGCCGAGGGCCAGCAGCGCCTCGCCGCGGCCCTCGATGGAGTCCGGATGGCGCGGGCTGGCGCGGTGGGCGGCGTCGAAGCGGTCGAGGGCGCCCTTCGCGTCGCCGCGGGCCAGGAGCGCGCGGCCCCAGTCGTGGTTGGCGAACGGCAGCGACGGCGTCATCCGCGCCGCCTGGCCAAACCAATGGTCGGCGGTGCGGCGGTCTCCACGCGCCTCCGCGGCGATCCCGCGCGAGATCACGCAGGGGGCGCAGTCGAGCGGCGTCGCCGCCAGCACCGCCTCGGCCTCGGCGACGCGGCCGAGCTTCGCCAGGGCGCGCGCGTGACTGGCGTGCCGGCGCATGCGGCGAACGCTCTTGTCCGGGCGAGCTGCGGCCTCAGCCTCGACACCGGGCGCCGCGGCGACGACCCCAGCCCAATCCTCAGCGGCAGCGGCCACGACGCTCAGCGTCTGGCTGGTGACCGGGGCGGTATCGGCAAGCTCGTCGCGCGCCCCGCCGATGTCGTGCAGCCAGGCCCGCGCGACGGCCACCTGGACCACGCCGGCATTGGCCGAGCCGAAGCCGCCGAGGTTGTTGGAGTCACGCATGATCAGGCCCTGGGCCAGCAGCGCGCCGTAGTCCCCGGTGGATGTCGCCAGCAGTCGCCGGAAGTAGGCCCCAGCGGCGCGCCGCCCCTCTGCAGAGAGGTCACCCCCGGCCTCCAGGAATCTATGCGCCAAGAGTTGGTGACGTAGGCGGTAGGCCCGCTCGTCGCGGCCGGCCGAGTACTCGATGTCAGAGAGGTTCCCCCACGGGCTCGGGTCGCGGGAGCCCAGCCGGATGGCCCGCCCGTAGGCCTCCGCCGCCTCGGCGTCGCCGCGAAGCCGGTCCAGCGCCCGGCCCATGTCGGCATAACCGGCCGCCCGCTCCCGGGGAGACCCCGAACGGGCCCGGGCCCGGCCCCACTCGAGCACCTCGGGCCAGCGCCCTTGCCGTCCCAGGTAGAGCACATAGCTGCGCGGGTTCTGCGAGCGCTGGTAGATCGCCTCGGCGGTCTTCAGGATCAGGGCGTTGAGCTCGGCATCGGAGCCGCTCTGAACCGGCAATGGCCGTGCGCCGAGACGGGTCTGCAGCGCCAGCCGCCCGTCGGCTTCGACGCTGAGTTCGCCGGTGACCCGCTGCTCCTTGCCCAGCCGCACGCGCAGCCACTGCTCCAGCTGGCCGATGGAGATGCCGGTGGCGGGGATCTCCAGCGACAGCCCCCCGCCGTCGGCCGCCACCCGGCGCTCCTGGGCCGACGAGCGCGCGGCCTCGCCGATGCGGGCGAGCTGGTCGAGGAGCCGGGCCGCCACCGCCTCGCCGGTGACGCCGCGCTGGGCCAGCGCCGGCGGCACGGAGAACGGCTTGACCACGACCCCGGTGGCCCGGCTCGCCTGCCAGGCCATCACCGCGAGCACGACCGCCGCTGCGGCGCCCGCGGCGCCGGTCAGCACCTTCAGCGCGAAGCCGGCTCGCTCCGAGGCGATCTGCCAGCCCACCAGCCGCCGCTGGTCGCGGATCAGCAGCGCCGCCTCGCCCGACGGCGGCGAGCCGGCCGCCTCGGCCTCCATGGCGAGCTCGACGGGATCGTGGGTGGTCGGGGAGTCGGTCACCTGGACAACCTCTGGAGCGACACGCGGTCTTCGCTCGCGAGGTCGAGCCCGGCGGCGATGCGGTATTCGGCGCGCGCGCCCTCCAGCTTGCCGAGCTTCGCCAGCGCCTCGCCGCGCTTCATGTGCAGCAATCCCCAGCGCGGCGTGAGCCTGGCGGCGGTGTCGAGCGACTTCAGGGCGGCGGCTGCGCGGCCCTGGCGCAGCAGGCCTTCCGCCCGGATCACCATCAGGTCGGCGTTTCGCGGCGCGAGTTTCAGCCCCCGGTCGGCGACGGCGACCGCGCCGGCGGCGTCGCCTCGGCGCAGCCGCGCTTCGCCCCAGTAGGAATAGGTCCAGGCGACGTGCGGCATGCGGGTGATCACGGCCTCGTAGATCCGGTCGGTCTTCGCGGCGTCTCCCTCCGCCTCGGCGATGAAGCCGCGCGCGGCGCTGGCCCAGTAGCCGTTCGGGTCGAGGCCTGCGATGGCGGCGCGGGCCTCGTCCAGCCGGCCGAGGCGGGCGAGGTACATGGCCTGCTGCGGCCGGATGCGCTCGGCGCCGCGTTGACGGAACGCCGGGTCGGGCGAAGCCTGCAGCACCGCCTCTTCCGACCGCGAGGCGGCGAGGCCGCGCTCCCAGTCGTGGGTGGTCAGGGCGGCGTTCCACTCGTGCTGGCCGCCCGTACCGCGCTGGATCGACTCCCCGTCGAGGACGCCGCCGGTCATGCGGCGCATGCCCGAGATGTCGTGGGTCAGGCCGGTGCAGTAGATGGCCGAGCCGTGCATCGCCGCGCGCTGGCCCGGCTTGGTCGCCGCCCGCTCGCCCTTCAGCGAGTCCGTCAGGCAGTCGGCGAAGTGCCCGCTGTAGGTGTGAAAGTCGGCGCGGACGACGAGCTCCGCCTGGGCTTCCGGCGTCGTCCCGCCGCGGTCGGGTCGGGCGTAGAGGGCGAGCGCGCGCGCATTGGCGCGGTAGGCCGCCTCGTAGTCGCCGCTCCGCTGGGCGGCCAGGGCGTAGCTGCGCCAGGCGTTGGCGAGGTTCGGATTGAGGGCCAGCGCCTGGCTGGCGAGCCGCCGGGCCGCGACAGGGTCCTGTTCGAGCCGGGCCATGCCCGTGAGCCCCCACGGGCGCTCGGATGGCGGGCCGTTCTCCGCCAGGTCCGCGAATACCGCCTTGGCCTCGTCGATGCGGTTCGCCTGGCGCAGGTACTCGCCGAAGCGGTAGGGCTGGGTGCGCCGGTAGAGCGCCTCGGCGGCCTTCTGCAGCAAGCCGTCCATGTCGGCCTCGTCGCCGGCCACGTCGTCGCCGCCCGCCTCGGTGCGGACGGTGAGGGAGAGACCCGTGGGCGTGCGCACCAGGTCGCCGCCAACATGGCTCTCGTGGCCCAGCCACTGGCGCAGAGCCTTGCTCACGTCGGTCAACGAGACGCTGGTGGTCGGGATCTCGACCTTGATGTCGTGGCCCCAATCGTTGGCATAGCTGGCGGCGGCGCGGACGCTCTGGGTCTGGGCCTGCAGCCGGTTCAGCCGGTCCTGGACACGCGCCGCCAGGGCCTGGCCGGTATAGCCGCGCGCCGCCAGGTCGGGCGGCACGCTGAACGGCTGGATGATCACTCCGTCCGCGCGGCTGGCGCTCCACGCCATGAGGGCGAGCACCGCCGCGGCCACCAAACCCGCCGCCGAAGTCAGCACCTTCAGCGCGAACGCCGCGCGCCGGTCGGCGATCTCCCAGCCGATCAGCCGGCTCTGCTTTGCCAGGACCTCGTGCGCGACGCCCGAGGGCGGCGCGCCGGCGGCCTCGGCCTCCATGGCGATCTCGATGGGGTCGGGCGTGGTCGGGGCGGGGCGCGCACCCGCGGTCTTCGCCCCTGGACTCCCGTGGCTCACCTGCAACCCCCCGACTGCAGGGGCAACCGTGTTCGGATATCACGCGGCGGTCAAACAGCTTCGCCGTCGTGCGGCGAAGTGCGCGGCGTCAGGCCTTCGCCGCGCTACCCACGAACACCACCTTGGTCCCCTTCGATACCGCAGCGGCCAGCTGCCTGGCGTCCCAGTTGGTGAGGCGCACGCAGCCGTGGCTGGCGGTCTTGCCGACCTGTTTGGGTTCGGCCGCGCCGTGGATGCCGTAGGTGTCCTTGGAGAGGTCGATCCAGACCGAGCCGACCGGGTTGTTCGGCCCCGGCTTGATGTCGAGCTTGCCGGCCTTCCTGTCCCCGAAGTTCAGCTTCTTCGGGTCGTAGTTCCAGTGCGGGTCGAAGGTGGCCTTGGTGACCGCCCAGGTCCCGTCCGGGGTCGGCATGTCGGCCGAGCCGACGGTGGCGGGATAGGCGGCCAGCAGCTGGCCGTCGGCGGCGTAGGCCCGGACCTGCTTCTTGGCCTTGTCGACCTCGACGATGGTGACCGGCGCCGGCAGGGCCGCGCGGTTGGGCGCGGTCACCACGATGGTGGTCCCGGCGACGCCGAAATTGGCGCCGGGGTTCAGCGCCTGGAGCAGCGCCTCGTCCATGTGGAAGCGCTCGGCGAGCGCCTCCAGCGGGCTCGTGTAGGCGAGCCGCTCCAGCTTCGCCATGTCGGCGTAGTCCTTGGGAATCGCCTCGCTGAAGGGGCCGGCCACGTCGGCCTCTGTGATGACGTAGTCGGTCATGACCGGGGCGGTGTCGGTGGCGAGCTTGGCCCAGACCTCGGCGTCCAGCTTGCCGTCCTCCGGCAGTCCGTAGGCGCGCTCGAAGGCCTGGATCGCGTTCTTCAGGTTTTCGCCCTCGCGCCCGTCGA
Source organism: uncultured Phenylobacterium sp. (assembly GCA_964495645.1). Lineage (GTDB taxonomy): Bacteria > Pseudomonadota > Alphaproteobacteria > Caulobacterales > Caulobacteraceae > Phenylobacterium. The sequence goes on from CAZBXO010000137.1 coordinate 9,811, forward strand.
TGACCCCGGGAGAGAA
>CAZBXO010000138.1:0-9794 GCA_964495645.1 uncultured Phenylobacterium sp.
TCGCAAGGAGGCGCTCACGTGCCGGAAGCCATCGAAATCCAGCTGAAGAAAGGGGCGCTCGAGCTGTGCGTGCTGGCGCTGCTGTCCAAGCAGGACAGCTACGCCTACGAGATCGCCAGCCGCCTGTCCGACAGCATCGGCATGGGCGAGGGCACGATCTACCCGCTCATGCGCCGCCTGCAGTCCGACCGCCTCGTCGAGACCTATCTCATCGAGAGCCCGGCCGGACCGCCGCGCAAGTACTACAAGCTGACGGAAGGCGGGCGGAAGAGCTTCGCCTCCCAGCAAGCCGCCTGGAAATCCTTCTCGGGCGCCGTCGAAGACATCCTTGGAGGGGCGCAATGACACGCCAGGCGTTCATGGCTCGGCTGCGCGAGGGCCTGCGAGGCCTGCCGCCGCAACAGCTGGCCGACATCATGACCGACTACGAAACCCACTTCACCGAAGGCGCGGCCGCCGGCCGAACCGAGGACGAGGTGGCCGCGGCCCTGGGCGATCCCGACCGGCTGGCGCGCGAGCTGCGCGCCCAGTCGACGCTCACCCGTTGGCGCGAGGAGCGCACGCCCTCCTCGGCGGCCGCGGCGATCTTCGCCGTGCTGGGCCTGGGCGCCATCGACCTGCTGTTCGTGCTGCCGTTCCTGATGGGAATCCTGGCGGCCGTGTTCGGCGTCTTCGTCGCCGCCATCGCCCTGTTCATCGCAGGGGGCGCGGTGTTCGCCGCTTCGCCGGTGGTCGACCCGCCGGGCGGCGTCGCCGCCGGCATGCTGGCCGGCATCGGCGTGATGGCCGCCGGCGGCTCCCTCTTCGCACTGATGTCGCTGGGCTCCATCGGCCTGATGAACGCCATCGTCTGGTACGCCAAGCTCCACTTCCGGCTGCTCAAGCCGGCGCTCGACGCCTGAGACTCAAGAAGGACATCGAACCATGGTCCGCGTTCTCATCCTGATCGCCATCTCGGGCTTCATCCTCAGCGTGGCGACGCTCACCGCGGCGTTCGCCATCGGCGGCGCCGACGCCATCACCGGCATCGGCTGGAGCATGGCCTCCAACGGCCACTGGAACGGCCCCTGGTCGAGCCGCCACTGGGACTGGGACGATGACGACTGGGACCGTGGCCCGAACGGGCCGGAGATCACCCGCACGCTCGCCTGGAGCGGGGGAGACACCCTGGACGTCGATATCTCCGCCGACGTCGAGTACACCCAGGCGCCCGGCGACGGCAGCGTCGTGGTCACCGGACCGCAGCGTCTCGTGGACCGCGTCGTCGTCGAGAACGGCCACATCCGCTACGACCGCGACAATTGGAGCCGCCGACACGGTCAGCGCCTGAAGATCGTGATGCGCGCCGCGAACGTGAAATCTTTCGACCTCTCAGGCCGCAGCGAGCTCTCGATCGCCGACTACCGCCAGGACGAGCTGCGGATCGACATCTCCGGCTCCGGCAAGGTGGTGGCGAGCGGCGTGGCCGACACGGTCGAGGTGGACATCTCCGGCTCGGGCGATGCCGACCTGGCGAGCCTGAAGTCCAAGGGCGCGGACGTCGAGATCTCCGGCTCCGGCGAAGCGATCATATCGCCGACCGAATGGGCCAAGCTGGAGATCTCCGGCCGCGGCGACGTCACGCTCACGACCCATCCGCCCAAGCTCTCGACCGACGTCTCGGGCTCGGGCGAAGTGCACCAGTCGAGCCGTGGCGATGACAGCGACACGCCTTCGCCCTCCCCGTCGCCCAGCCCGACGCCGGCCAAGAAGACTTAAGCCGCGCCTGGACGGGTCTCCCCCGCAGGGCGCTCAACTTTGGACCCGGGTGGTTCAACGGTCAGGCGGCGACGCCTGACCGCATCTTGTGTCAGGCCGGGACGAATTTCAGCGCGAGACCGTTGTTGCAGTAGCGCAGGCCGGTCGGCTTCGGCCCGTCGTCGAAGACGTGTCCCTGGTGGCCCAGGCACTGGGCGCAGTGGTACTCGGTGCGCGCCACGCCGATCTTGTAGTCCGTCTTGGTGGCCACCGCGCCCGGCAGCGCCCGATAGAAGCTGGGCCAGCCGGTGCCGCTCTCGTACTTGGTCGTCGAGCTGAACAGCGGCAGTCCGCAGCCCAGGCACTGGAACGTCCCCTTGCGCTTCTCCTTGAGCAGCGCGCTGGTGCCTGGCGGCTCGGTGTCCTCATGGCGCAGGACAAGATAGCTGGCCGGGTTCAGCCGCTGCCGCCACTCGGCGTCCGAGAGCTTGCGGTAAGGCGAACTGGCATAGGCGTCGGCGGCCAGGGCGGCCGAGGGGGCCGCAAGGGCGACCGTCGTGGCGAACAGGAATCTACGTCGATCGAGCGTGCTCATGCCCCCGATTTTGGGGCCATCGCGCGTGTTTGCAAGCGTGACCGTCAGGCGACGGAGCGCTCGGCGGCCTCCGCGCTCTCCTCGCCGAACTGATCCTCCAGCACCCGCAGGAAGGCAGAGATGTCGATCGGCTTGGCGATGAAGGCGTCCATGCCCGCGCGAAGGCAGGCTTCTCGGTCGCCCTTCATGGCATTGGCGGTCATGGCGATGATCGGGGTGTGCTCCGAGCCCGCTTCGGCCTCGCGGATGCGGCGCGTGGCTTCCAGGCCATCCATGCCCGGCATCTGCATGTCCATCAGGATCAGGTCGAAGCGCTCGCGCCCGAAGGCCTCCAGCGCCGCCTCGCCATTCTCCACGCAGCAGACGCTGAAGCCCACCTGTTCCAGGATGGTCTGAGCCAGCATCGTGTTGATCTCGTTGTCCTCGGCCAGGAGTACGCGGACGGTGGCGTCGCCGAAGCTGATCGTCTCATCGGGCCGGGCCGACTCCTCGCGAGCCTCAGCATCGCCGCCCAGCGCCTGGCACAGGGCGGCGATCAGAGCCTGGTGGCGCACCGGCTTGGTCAGATAGCCGTCCAGCCCGATGTCGGCCGCCAGCCGCGCGGTCATCGGCTCGCCCATCGAGGATGCCATGACGATCGCCAGCCGGTGCGGCCTTGGATCCGCGCGCAACCGTCTGGCCACCGCCTCGCCCGAGGTCTCCGGCAGCATCTGGTCCAGCAGGACGGCGTCAAACGGCGTCCCGGCGGCTTCGGCCGCGCTGATCGCCTGGAAGCAGGCCTCCGCCCCATCGGCGTCGATCACGATCGCGCCGCAGTCCTCCAGCTGGCGGCGGAAGATCGTCCGGTTGATGGCCGCGTCGTCCACGACCAGCACGCGGGCGCCACGAATGTCCGGGTGGCATACGCGCCCGTGAGCACCGCCTTCCGGCAAATCGAGCTCGACCCAGAACACCGCCCCGCCGTCCGCGGCGTCATCGACGCCTATCCGCCCCTCCATCAGTTCGACGAGCTGGCGCGAGATGGAGAGCCCGAGGCCGGTGCCACCATACTTGCGGGTGATCGAGCCGTCGGCCTGCTGGAACTTCTGGAACAGCTTGGCCTTGGCCTCGTCGGAAAGGCCGATGCCCGTGTCCCGCACCTCGATGCGCAACGCCGTCATCCCGTCGATCCCGGGCGAACCTGAAACCTCGACGGCCACGTGCCCCGCCTCTGTGAATTTCACGGCGTTGGAGAGCAGGTTGAGCAGCACCTGGCGCACTCGCGTCGGGTCTCCGGTGAAGAGGCCGCGTGCGGGCCCGCCGACGTAGGCGGTGAGGTCGAGCCCTTTCTCCTGGGCCCGTGGCGCCATCAGTTCGAGCGCATCCTCGACGAGGTTCACCAGGCTGAAGTCGAGTGTCTCCAACTCGACGCGTCCGGCCTCCAGCTTCGACACCTCCAGGATGTCGTTGAGGATGTGCATCAGGCTGTCGGCCGACAGGCGCACGGCCTCGGCGTACTTGCGTTGTTCGGGCGTCAGCGCGGTCTTCAGCAAGAGGCCGTTCATCCCGAGCACGCCATTCATCGGCGTGCGGATCTCGTGGCTCATATTGGCCAGGAACTCGCTCTTAGCCTGGTTCGCCGCCTCGGCGGCGGCCAGCGCGCGGACCAGCTGCTGGTCGGCCTGCTTCCGCGCGGTGATGTCGATCATGACGCCCAGCGTCGTGTCGGGATCGCGCCGGTCGCCGGTCTGGTCCATGGCGCTGGAGACCCAGATCTCCCTGTCCTTGCGGTTCAGGCGGTACTCGGCGCGAAAGGGGCGGCCCTCGGCGATGGCCTGCCGGGCCTCCGCATAGGCGACGGGCCGATCCTCGGGGTGCACCGTGCCGAACGGATCGCGGCGAATGTCGGCCACGGTCGCGCTCTGGAGACCGCCGTCGAACAGGGTGTCGGCCGGCCCCCGCGACCAGAGCGTCCCTTCGCGGTGATCCAGCTCCCAGACGTTGATCCCGGCCAGCTTGATCGCCGTCTCCAGGCGCTGCTGGGTGCGGACGAGCTCGAAACGGTCGCCGCCTTCCTCGTTCAGCAGGCGCATCATCGCCACCATGCCCGCGATATCGCCCTGGACGTTGCGCCAGGGAATGGCGTGCCAGGCCGCGTAGACCTCGCGGCCGTCGCGCAGCCTGATGGCGACCCGGGGGGCCTGCAGCTTCTCCCCGTCGTCGAGACAGCTGCGGTGATAGGTCTCGAAGGCCCTGGCCGCGGGATCGACGTCGTAGAGCGTCTGGCCGACGACCTCGCCCTGGGCATAGCCGTCGAACTCGAAGCGCCAGCGGTCGTTGACGTGGACGAAGCGCATGTCGCGGTCGTGGATCGCGACCGCCAATGGGGCCGCGTCCGCCCACAGCAGCAGTTCGGCCGGGATGACCCCGTCGGCAAGGGTGTCCGGCGGGCCCTGGTAGAGGCGGGCGGCCGCAAGTGCGGCGTCCTCGAGCGCCGTCTCGACGTCCTCGCTGCGGTCGGCGAACGGGCCGCAGGTCAGTACGCCCAGGACCGTCTGGCCGCTGCGCAAGGCGATGGCCGCGCAATGGAGCGGGCCGGCTTCCGGCTCGCCCTCTTCCAGCATCCAGCGGACACCCGGCGCATCGCCGACCGCCGCAAGGGCCTCGGCGGTGAAGCCGAGCCGCACCGGCTGGCCGCACAGGCGTCCGGTCAGGCGCAGCAGCGCGCTCAGCGCCTCGCGCGCGGTCTCGGACGGCGGAGTTCGACGATCGGCGCCCATGTACGCGGCGTCCCAACAGCTGGCGTTGCCGCGCAACCTGCGCCATGAGGCGTTAACGGGAGGCCCTCACCGGCATCGGCCAGGCCCTGCGACAAGATGACCGGCCTCAGCTCGCCGGGGGAGCCCAGGCATAGCGCACGTCCGGGTGGCCTTCCTCGTTGCCGGAGCCGTCACCGAATTCGACCGCCCTCCAGCCGCGGGCCTCATAGAAGCGGCGGGCGCGTGTGTTGGCGGCGAAGGTCCACAACTGCTTCGGCCCGCCATCGGCCATGGCGATCGCCAGCAGCTGCGGCCCTAGTCCGCGCCGCTGATGGTCCGGATGCACGAAGAGGTGGCGCACCCAGCCGTCGTGGAAGCCGACATAGCCGGCGACCCGGCCGTCATCGGCCTCGGCCACCCAGACCGTCTCCTCCGCCAGGAAGACATCGCGGAAGAAGGCGAGGTCTTCCTCGGCCGTGTGAAGCTCCGGCAGGAACGGCAGGTTCTCGCGCACTGCCGCGCGGTGCAGCCGGGCGATGGCCGGCGCGTCGGCCAGCTCCGCCCGGCGCAGCTTCACAGTCCCGCGTCCTCAGCCAGACCGAGCATCAGGTTCAGGTTCTGCACCGCTGCGCCGGACGCGCCCTTGCCGAGGTTGTCGAGCAAAGCCACCAGCCGTGCCTGGCCCGTGCGCTCGTTGCCGAAGACGAAAAGGCGCATGCGGTTGGTGCCGTTGAGCGCCTGCGGATCGAGGCCCGCCACATAGCCGGCCGCGCCGGCGCGGGCCGCCTGCAGCTCGGCGCACTCGGCGGCGCTGGCGACCTCCACGAACCTTTCGCCGGCATACCAAGCCTCCAGCGCCACATGCAGATCGGCCGGCGACGGCCGCTTGGGCAGCGCCCAAAGGTGCAGCGGGACCTCCACCAGCATGCCCTGGGCGTAACGGCCGACGGCGGGCGCGAACACCGGCGCATGCGCCAGGCCCGCATGCGCCTGCATCTCCGGCAGGTGCTTGTGCGCCAGCGTCATCCCGTAAGCGCGGAAGGCGTCGTTCGTGTCGGCGGGCGGCGACCGGTCCTCGAACTCGGCGATCAGCCCCTTGCCGCCACCGGTGTAGCCGGAGACCGCGTTGACCGTCAGCGGGTAGTCCGCGGGGATCAGGCCCGCGTCGACCAGCGGCCGCACCAACCCGATGAAGCCGGTGGGATAGCACCCCGGGTTCGACACGCGCGTCGACCCGCGGATAGCGTCGCGCTGGTCCCGGTCCAGCTCCGCGAACCCGTAGGCCCAGCCGCGCGCCGTCCGGTGCGCCGTCGAAGCGTCGACCACGCGCACGGCGTTCGAGCGGATCATGCCGACTGCTTCCTCGGCCGCGGCATCGGGCAGGCAGAGCACGACCGCGTCGGCCGCGTTCAGCAGCTCGGCGCGCGCGGCCGGATCCTTCCTCTTGTCCGGCTCGATCGACAGCAGCTCCAGGTCCGTGCGGGCTTCCAGCCGCTCGCGGATCTGCAGGCCCGTGGTGCCCGCCTCGCCGTCGATGAAGACTGTGTTCGCCATGGGTCCAGGCCTCCAGCACAAAGAGAAAGGGCGCTTCGGTTGCCCGAAGCGCCCAGCAAACGCGATGGTGTCGCGCGCGATCAGCGCTTCGAGAACTGGAAGCTGCGTCGGGCCTTGGCCTTGCCGTACTTCTTGCGCTCCACGACGCGCGGGTCGCGGGTCAGGAAGCCGTGCGGCTTGAGCACCGAGCGGAGGCCCGGCTCGTAGTAGGTCAGCGCCTTGGCGATGCCGTGGCGGACCGCGCCGGCCTGGCCGGACAGGCCGGAGCCTTCGACGGTCACGATCACGTCGAACTGGCCGAGGCGGTCGGCGATCTGCAGCGGCTGGGCGATCATCATCCGCAGCACGGGCCGCGCGAAGTAGACCTCCTGGTCGCGGCCGTTGATGGTGATCGCGCCCTTGCCGGGCTTGATCCACACGCGGGCGACCGCGTTCTTGCGCTTACCGGTGGCGTAGCTGCGGCCCTGCGCGTCGCGCTTCGGCTCTCGGACCACCTCTTCGGCGGCCTGCGTGCCCATGCCCTTCAGGGCGTCGAAGCCGGTGGCTTCGGTCGTCGTGGCTTCGCTCATCACGCGCTCCGCACGTTCTTGGCGTTCAGGTCAGCGAACGCGATGGTTTCGGGGTTCTGCGCGGCGTGCGGGTGCTCGGCCGAGGCGTAGATGCGCAGGTGCGTCATCTGCTTGCGGGCCAGCGGGCTCTCCTTCGGCAACATGCGTTCCACGGCCTTCTCGAGCACGCGTTCCGGGTACTTGCCGCCGAGGATCTGGGCCGGGGTCCGTTGCTTCACGCCGCCCGGGTGTCCGGTGTGCCAGTAGTAGACCTCGTCGGTCGCCTTCTTGCCGGTGAACTTCACCTTGTCGGCGTTGACCACCACGACGAAGTCGCCGCAGTCGACGTGGGGGGTGTAGTCGGGCCGGTGCTTGCCGCGAAGACGCATCGCGATGAACGAGGCGAGACGGCCGACCACGGCGTTCTCGGCGTCGACCACGATCCACTTCTTCTCGACCTCGGCGGGCTTCAGCGAAGCCGTGGTGCTCTTGAGCATGAGGACGTGTTCCAGTGACGTATGCGGGGGCAAAGGACCGCCCCCGACGTGAGGCGCGGCATATGCCGGAACCGCGCCACGGTGTCAACGCGCAAGGAAGCCGCTCAATAGCGACAGATAACTGATTTCATTCGGGAAAGTAGCAACGGTATTATCTTACCGCCACTTTCTTCGCCTCCTCGGCCAGGTACTTCTCGCTGAACGTCTTCTTCTCCGCCGCCACCGGCGCCAGGGTCGGGTAGAACTGCACGAAGGTCGTATCGACCGCCCCGTGGTCCTGGTGACAGGTGTTGCAGTCCGAGGTCTGGGCGATCGGAGCCGCCGGCTTGTCGTCGCGGAAGTTGAAGAATGACCACCCGGACGGGTAGCGCTTGTCCTTCACGTGGATCTCCAGCGCCAGCTTCTGGGTCTGGAACTGCCCGGCCCGGTTGATCGAGCCCTGACCCGTCCCACGGCGGATCTCGAGCGCGAAGATCGCGCCCTCCGGCCAGCGGCCGGTCTTCATGAATGCGTCGTGCGAGGCGCGGTCGACGAAGACGTTGTCAAACAGGTGTGCGGTGGGATTGGCGGCCCGGACCTCGCCGTAGGCCATGTCCATGCCGGCCGAGAGGAAGACCCAGGTCCGGTAGTCGGCCGGATACTCCAGCTTGCCGTCCTTGGTGAACCGCGCGGCCTTCTGCGCGCCGGCGGCCTGCGAGCCGGCCACGGAGGTCAGACTGCCGATCAGCGCGGCGATGGCGACGGCGCCGGCGGTGCGGAAAAGCGTACGCATGGAAGCCCCTTTGAATTCGATGCGGCCAGCTTCGCCGTGCGGCGGCGCGTCCGCAATGCCGGGGTTCCCACCTTTTCGGACAGTCAGATGCGCCGCACCCGCCAAGCGAAGCCGATGGCCAGCGTAAAGACCGCCGCCGCCGCCAGCTGGTGGGCGATGCCGAGCGCCAGCGGCGCCCGGGCCATCAAGGTCGCGACGCCCAGCGCCGCCTGCGCCAGCACCGCAGCAGCCAGGCCCGCGCCCAGCAACTTCGACTGGCGGGCCAGATAGGTCGACCGCCAGGCCGCAGCCCCGGCCAGCAGCGCCGCGACGGTCAGGATGTAGGCCACCAGCCGGTGGTGCAGCTGCACGGCGCCCTGGCTGTGCGCCAGCGTCGGCCAGAGCCCGCCCGCCCAGTAGTCGTCCGGGATCAGCGCCCCGTTCATCAGCGGCCAGTCGGTGTAGATCAGCCCGGCGTCATTGCCGGCCACCAGCGCGCCCAGCAGGATTTGCAGGTAAATCAGCCCAACGAGCCCCACGGCCCGCCGTCCCCACGGACTCGGCAGCGTCTGGCGCGCGGAGCCGGCCCAGCAGTCCAGGCCCGTCCAGACCAGCGCGCCCAGCAGCGCGAACGCCAGGCCAAGGTGGACCATCAGCCGTTCCGGCGCGACAGACACCCGGTGATCCAGCCCGCTGGCCACCATCCACCAGCCGACGGCGCCCTGGAGGCCGCCAAGCAGGAAGATCAGCCCCAGCCGCACGAACAGCCTGCGCGGCAGCTCCCGCTTCCAGGCGAACCAGGCGAAGGGCGCGAGGAACGCCACCCCGATCACCCGCCCCAGCAGCCGGTGAGACCACTCCCAGCCGTAGATCCACTTGAACTGCGCCAGGGTCATGCCGGCATTCAATTGCGCGTACTGGGGGATCTGGCGGTATCGGGCGAACTCGGCCTGCCAGTCCGCCTCGCTGAGCGGCGGGATCGCCCCGGTCACTGGCTTCCATTCGGTGATGGATAGGCCCGAGCCTGTCAGCCGGGTCGCCCCGCCCACCACGACCATGGCCAATACCAGGGCCGCCACCGCGAACAGCCAGACGGCGACCGGGCGCGACCGGTCCGAACTCAGGAACGAGATCATGCGGCGCGCTCTCTACCGCGCCTCGCCGCCAGCGGCTAGGAAGCGCCCATGCCCGCCCGCGCCCGCAAGTTCATCGGCCTGATCGTCATGCTGGCATGGCTGGCCTTCTACGCCCTGCTCATGGCCGGCGTCTCCCGTTGGGTCCCGGGCCACTGGGCCGCCCAGTTCGCCTACTACGCCGTCATCGGCACCGCCTGGTGCCTGCCCATGCTCCCGCTCATCGCCTGGATGCAGCGGG
>CAZBXO010000139.1:0-9779 GCA_964495645.1 uncultured Phenylobacterium sp.
GCGTCGAGCTGGCGGTTCCCGAACACGCGATGGAGCTTCAGCCACCAGCGGGAGCTGGGGCCGTCGGCGGCGATCCGGCGGGGGGCTGGGACGGCGGCCGCCCTGCCCTATGCGTTGCGGGACGACCTGGACGCGGTGGGGTTCACGACCCTCGACGGTCGGCCGATGACCTGGGGCGAGAGCGTGGCGGACATGTTCACCGACGGCCTCGTCGTGCTGCATCGCGGGCAGGTGGTCTACGAGACCTATCGCGGCGCCTTGACCCCGGAGCGGCCGCACCTGGCGATGTCGGTGACGAAGTCGTTCTGCGGGCTCATGGCGGCCATGCTGGCGCACGAGGGGGCGCTGGATCCCGCCGCGCCGGTGAGCGCCTACGTCCCGGAGCTGGCGGGGAGCGCGTTCGGCGACGCCACGGTCCGCCAGGTGATGGATATGACCACGGGCGTCCGCTACCGGGAGGACTACGTCGACCCGGACGCCGAGGTGCGGTTCTACGGCGTGGCGGCCGGCTGGTCGCGGCCGCCGCCGGGATACGATGGGCCGGACACCGTCTTCGACTTCCTGAGGACCCTTAAGAAGCAGGGGGAGCACGGCGAGGCGTTCGCCTACAAGACCTGCAACACCGAGGTGCTGGGCTGGATCGTGCAGCGGGTGGCGGGCCAGGCGTTCGCCGACCTGGTGAGCGAGCGCCTCTGGCGCAAGCTGGGCGCGGAGGAGGACGGCTACATCATGGTGGACGGCGCGGGCTTCGCTCTGTGCGGCGCGGGGCTCAACGTCACCACGCGCGACCTGGCGCGGTTCGGCGAGATGATGCGGTGCGGCGGCCAGTTCAACGGCCAGCGGATCGTGCCGCAGGCCGTGGTCGCCGACATCGCCGGCGGCGCTCGGACCGAGGACTTCGCCAAGGCCGGCTACGTCACCCTGCCGGGCTGGAGCTACCGGAACCAGTGGTGGGTGAGCCACAACCGCTTCGGCGCCTACACCGCCCGCGGCATCCACGGGCAGGTCTGCTACGTGGCCCCGGGCGCGGAGATGACGATCGCCCGGTTCGCCTCGCACCCGACGGCGGCGAACGGCAACGGGCCGCTCGATCGCGTATCGCTGCCCGCCTACGAGGCGCTGGCGGCGCACCTCATGACGGGCGGCTGAAGCCGGGCGGGCCGCCCGAGCCGCCGCCTCAAATGCCGAGCGGAGGAACCGATCGGCCGCCGTGCCGCTTGCTTGCTCGTTTCCCGAGGAGGCGGAGTCATGGCGCAGCAGCAAGGCGGCTTCGAGAAGGACGGTCGGCGCGTCGCGGAGCAGGAACGCGACATCCAGCGGAAGGTCGAGGCCGGGGAGGAACGCTCCTTCGGATCGGGTGACGACGGTCCGCCGCCGCAGACCGGCGCGCGCGCGTATCCGGTCCCGCCGCTGCCGGCGAAGCACCTGGAGAAGCCGGGGCGCGAAGCCGACCTGACGCTGAAGCCGATGTACGACGCGCCCTTCTACAAGGGCTCGGGCAAGCTGCAGGACAAGGTGGCGCTCATCACCGGCGGGGACTCCGGGATCGGCCGGGCGGTGGCGGTGCTGTTCGCCCGCGAGGGCTGCGACATCGCGATCGCCTATCTCGAGGAGGGGCAGGACGCGGAAGAGACGAAGGCCGCGGTGGAGACGGAGGGCCGACGCGCGATCCTGATCCCCGGCGACGCCAGCGATCCGGCCTATGCCGAGGCGGCCGTCGCGCGCGCGATCGAGGAGCTGGGCGGACTGGACATCCTGGTCAACAACGCCGCGTTCCAGGAACACGCGGAGTCGATCGAGGACATCACCTACGAGCACTTCGACCGGACGCTGAAGACCAACCTGTACGGCTATTTCAACTTCGCCAGGGCGGCCGCGCCGCACCTGAAGCCGGGCTCGGCGATCATCAACACCGGCTCGGTGACCGGCATCGAGGGTTCGAAGGGCCTGCTGGACTACTCGATGACGAAGGGCGGCATCCACGCCTTCACCCGTTCGCTGGCCGGCTCGCTGATCAAGAAGGGCATACGGGTGAACTGCGTGGCGCCTGGGCCCGTGTGGACGCCGCTTAACCCGGCCGACAGGTCGGGGAAGGCGCTGGAACAGTTCGGGGCCAAGACGCCGATGGGCCGGCCGGCCCAGCCGGAGGAGATCGCGCCGGCTTTCGTCTTCCTCGCCTCGCCGCAGACCGCCAGCTACATCACCGGCGAGATCCTGCCCGTCATCGGCGGCTACTGAGGGTGGGGCGCTCGCGATGTTCAAGTCGTACGCCTACGCCTGGCTGACCGCGGGGTTCTTCGCCGTCTCGATCGCGCTGCACTGGATCTTCGGCTGGTATGCGTTCGCCGACGACCAGCAGGCCCATGGCCAGGTCGCGCAGCTCGCGCCGTACCTGATGGAAATGGGCCGTGACACGTTCGAGAACTGGCAGTCGGAGTTCCTGCAGCTCCTGTGGCAGGTCGTCGGCCTCGCCTACTTCCTCTACGTCGGGTCACCCGCGTCCAAGGAGAACGACGACCGCACCGAGGCCAAGCTCGACGCCTTGATGAAGCTGGTCGGCAAGGCGGAAGGCGAGCGGCTGATCGCCGAGATCGACGAGCGCTTCCTGCGCCACGGCGGCCACGCGCGCCCGCACGCGCACGACCACGCCTATCCGCGGGGGCATGGCGACGACGGCTGAGCCTCGCGGGGTCGGCGGAACCATCGGAGCGGCGGGTCGGTTGGCGGACAATGGCCAGGCCCGTTCCCGAGCCCCGCAAGGGGATGCCGGACCCGCATCTCGACCGGGAGGAATTCCGCCGCCGTTACCTCGGCCAGTTCCGCGACCCGGCGTTCCGGCCGCTGGATGGGGAACTGGACCGGATCGAGGCGGTGGCCTGGGAGGCCTACGCGCAGGGCCGCAAGGCGCCGGTGACGCGCAAGGCGGGGGCGGAGTTCGCCGATCCGGACTACGACCTTTCCGTGGACTGGATCGCAGCGCGTCATGCGGTCCGGGAGGCGCAGGCGCGCTACGAAGACAAGGACGGCCCGCTCCGCCTGCTGATCGTCAACTGCTCGAGCCGCAGCGAACACACCTGTCCGGGCGAGATGTCCAAGAGCTGGCGGTTCGTCGAGATGGCGCAGGCGATCTTCGAGCATGGCGACAATACCCAGGTGCGGGTGCTGGACCTGTCGCGGCTGGCCTCGGAGTACGGGCGCAACATCCATCCGTGCAAGGCGTGCTTCTCCACCGCGCCGGCGCTCTGCCACTGGCCGTGCTCCTGCTACCCGAACCATGCGCTGGGCCAGACGCAGGACTGGATGAACGAGATCTACCCCATGTGGGTCGAGGCCCACGGGATCATGCTGATCACGCCGGTGAACTGGTATTCGCCGACCTCGCCGCTGAAGTTGATGATGGACCGGCTGGTCTGCGCCGACGGCGGCAATCCGGACCCGACCCGCACCCACGGCAAGGACGCGAAGAGGGCCAAGGAGATCGAACTGGAGGGCTGGGACTACCCACGCCATCTGGCGGGGCGGCTCTACTCGGTGGTGGTGCATGGCGACGTCGAGGGGGCCGAGAACGTGCGCCGCGCGATCTCCGACTGGCTCTGCTTCATGCACCTGTGCCCGGCCGGGCCGAGCGCGGAACTCGACCGCTACGTCGGCTACTGGAAGCCCTATGCGACGAGCCACGAGGCGCTCGACGCCGACGAGGCGATCCAGGAGGAGGTGAGGAACGCCGCCCGCACCTTGCTGGAGGGGGTGCAGCTGAACCGCGCGGGCCAGTTCCCCGGCGCGGGGACTGACCTCAAGGCGCCTCGGCAGAAGTGACTTAGGGCGCCGCGGCGGCCGCCTTCGCGACCTGGGCCTCCTCGTAGCGGGCGCCGGCGAGGATGTTGGGCAGCGAGTAGTTCCCCTCGTGGCAGGCGTGCTCGTACATCGGCTTGTCCGTGCGGAACCACGAGAACTCGGCCAGCCAGGGGCCCGAGAAGGTCTTCGGGTCCACGATGGTGAACTGGTAGAGCAGCTCCCGCTGCGAGATCGCCGTGAACCGCTCGATCACCTTGGCTTCGCCGGAGACGATCAGGGTCGGGGCGAACCGCACCCGGTCGGCGTCGGGCATGCCGACGGTCTCCACCACCAGGGTGTCGCCTTCCCAGCGCCCGATCGAGTCGCCGAGGCGGCTCCATAACGCCCGCGGACGGTGAGTCTCGGTGAGCGGCACGATCCGGACGTCGTCGCCGTACTCCCCATGCAAGGCTACGTGGCCCTCGGTGACGACGATCTGCAGCTGGCGGTCGAGACTGAAGTTGACGTACGGCGGCTGGCCGTCGCCGACGAGGCAACGCTCGGCGTTGGGGCGCTGCTCGGGATTGTCGAGCCGCGATGCGGGGGGCGGCGTCCCGGGCGGCGGCGGGGCCAGCTCCTTCAACGCCGAGGCGGTGTAGGGAAGCTTGCCGTCCGCCGGCTGCACCAGCACGCGGCTGCGGCGCTGCCCGCGCACGATCGGCAGGCCGTCGGCCACCTCCACCAGCATGGGGAATTCCGGGTCGAGATCGGCGATGAAGTCGGCCGCGAGAGCCGCGCCCTGCGCCTTGGCGATGGCCGGAGCCGCCTCCTCCGAGACGACGAGAGGGACGTTCGGCGATCCCTCCATCGTCAGGATGAAGTTGACCCGCCAGAGGCCGTCGAGGCTCGGCCTGGCCTTGGGGCGGGTTTGCGCGGCCGCCGGGCACGCCAGCACGAGCACGGCCAGCAGGCTCAGGATCAGTCGTCGGTACATGCAAGCGCCCCCGAGCACCCCTATGGCCGAACGGCGTTCTTGGCAATGCGCGGAAGGGGTCAGCCCGCCAGTGCGTCGGCCTCTTCCGTGAGGCGGGTCGATGTGGTGAACTCGCGGCGGCGAAAGGCTTCGGCGGCGGCGCGGCGGAGGACGGTCTCGGCGGCGGCGGGGAAGCGGCGGCGCAAGACGGCGGCCCAGCGCTGGGCGCGGTCGGGATCGGGACGAAGGTCGTGCGCGCGCTCGGCGATCAGCCGGGCGGCCTCGGGGAGGGCCGGCCAGCCGACCAGCAGGTCGAGAGCGGCGGCGGCGTCATCGTGCGCGGCGGCGGCGGCGAAGATGCGGTGCTCGGCCTCCACGTCCTCGAAGTCCGGCAGGCGCGCCGTGAAGGCCTTGGCGCGCTCGACGGAGAGGTTGCGCTCGAAGGAGGCCCAGCGGGCGGCCTGGGCGGCTCCAGGGTCGCCGGAGGCCTCGAGCCAGTCGATCCAGACGCTCTCCCAGGCGAAGTCCGGCTCCGGCGCGCCCGCGCGGCCCTTGCGGAACAGACGCGGCTGGACGGCGCCCTCCAGGGCGGCGCGGGCCGGCTCCAGCCGGCCGGCGGCGAGGAATCGCGCGGCGACCTCCGCGGCGATCGACGGCGTCTTCAGCGCCTCGGGGCCGAAGGTGTCGGCGAAGCGGTCGGGATCGCCGGCGGCGTCGGCCAGCCGTCGCCGAACCAGGGCCCAGGGGGGACCCTCGCGGGCGGGCAGCCAGGCGAGCGCGGCCGCGGCGAGCGCCGGCGCCTCGGCGAGCGCGGTCGCCAGCCAGTCGGCCCAGTCGCCCGGCGCCTCGGCGATGGCGGCGGCGAGGCGGGCCCCGGCTTCGGCGGGCGGGCGGACTGCGATCAGACGCACGGCATCCTCGGCGGCGCGGGCGAAGACGCGAGGCACGGCGCGTTCCGGGTCGCGGGCGCGCACCTGCGAGCGGTGAGCGAGCGCCAGGAACTCGAAGATGCGGTCGCGGGCGGCGGGGGCGTCGAGGTCGGCGAGCCGCCCGGCGATCAGGCCGCGCAGGCCGTCGAGGTCGCGCACGAAGGCGGGGCGCTGGCGCCAGGAGATGCGGCCGTGGCTGGCGGCCAGGGTGGCCAGACGCCGGTCGATCTCGGCGCGCAGGGCGTCCGGCCCCTGCTCGGCGGCCAGCTCCATGCGCAGGCGTCGCTTCAGCTCCACCCGTGTCTCGGCGACCTCGACCAGGATCTCGGCCAACCGCTCGGCGCCCAGGCGCGCGAGGTTTTCGGGGGTCACCCGCTTGAGGCCAGCCGTCGAGGGGCGTTTCATCGCAACTTGAGCGCGGGCGGCGCGCGAGGGTTCATCGGGGAAGAGTTGCATGACCTGGCGCATTGGGGTGATCGGCCTGGGCCAGCGGATCGCCAGCGTGATGGCGGCGATGGCCGAGGTCGGCTGGGACCTGCGGCTGGAGGCCTATGCCGACCCGGCGCCGGTGGGCGCGCCGATCCTGGAGGCGGCGGGGATTCGCCTCGGCCGCCAGATGGGGTCGCCGGCCGAGCTGCTGGCCGCCGGGCCGTTCGACCTGCTGATGCTGGGGGCGCCCAACCACCTGCACTACGAACACCTGGCGCTGGCGCTGGAGGCGAGCACGCCGATCTTCGCCGAGAAGCCGATCGTGCGCACCGAGGCGGAGACCTATGCGCTGGCGAAGCGCATGGCCGCGCCGGACACGCCGGACGTCTATGTCGGCCTGGTGATGCGCTCGCTGCCGATCGTGCGCGAGGTGTTCGCCCGGATCGACGCCGGGGAGCTGGGCGAGATCGTCTCCATCGACGCCACCGAGCACCTGGCCCCTGAGCATGGCAGTTACATCGCCCGCAATTGGCGCCGCCGGACGGAGTGGGGCGGCTCCTACTTCCTCGACAAGGTGGTCCACGACTTCGACATTTTCGGACGTATCGCCGGGGCCCGGCCCGAGCGGGTGGCGAGCTTCGGCGGCCGGCGGGTGTTCGGGACGGGCCGCGATGCGCCGCGCGCCTACGAGGACGGCTCGGAGGCCTACGGCCAGATGGGCGGCGGCTGGGCGGCGGCGGACGACGCTTTCGGCTCGGATATGGACGTCACCGACCACCAGGTGGCGCTGATCGAGTACGCCAACCAGGTGCGGCTCTCGTTCCACGCCAACAGCCACGTGTCGCTGCCCGAGCGGCGCTGGTACGTGGCCGGGACCGAGGGGACGCTGATCGCGGACCTCGCGCGCAACAAGCTGATGGTGCGGCGCGCGCTGTTCCGCGGGAAGCCCGAGAAGATCGACTACGAGACCCGCACCGCCGACGCCCACAACGGCGCCGATCAGGCCATGGCGCTGGACCTGCTGGCCGCGCTGGAGGGCCGCGGCGCGTTCCCGGTGACGGCGCGCGAGAGCATGGAGGCCGGCCTGACCGTCATGGCCATCGACGCGGCGATGGAGCGCCGCCAGGTCGTCGAGTGCGGCCCGATGTGGGCGACGTTGGACGGGACGGGAGTGGCGCTGCAGCCGGCTAAGAGCCCTTGAGTTCGTCGACCACGACCTGCGGGTGGCTGAGCGCCATGTAGCGGCCGGTGTCCGCGACGACCCGCATCCTGGCGTCCGGCAGCAGCTTCGGCCAGACCGCTACGACGGTCTCCGGGTCATGCAGGAAGTCGTGCTGGCCGATCAGGATCGACCAGGTCCGGGTCCCCGCGACGGGTGGCGGGGACGCGCCCATGAACGCCTGCACCTCGTTGATCCAGCCGGCGTGGCGGCCGGTGGCGAAGGGGCGCAGCGCGCGGAAATAGTCGCGGGCGATCTCCGGATCCTGCATCGCCAGCGCGTCCGGCGGAGAGCGCCGCGCCCCATGGCGCAGCCGGGCCACGACGGACTCGTAGGTCGGCGCCCGGGTCAGCCAGCGCGCCAGGAGCGCGACAGTGGCCGGGTTGCGCATGAAGGCCGCCTTCGCGTTCGCCGACCCGCCTTCCGCCTGCCCGCCGCCGCGGATCGGCGGATCGGGGTTGACCAGCACGACGCGGCCGAGCCGGTCCGGCGCCAGACGGGCGAACGCCATGACCACTTGGGCCCCACCGCGGGCCACCACGTCGACCTGCCGCAGCTTCAGCCGATCGAGGACCGTGAGCGTGTCCAGCGCCGCCATCTCGAACGGGTCATGCGCGCCGGCCGCGGCGCCTTCGACCTCGTCGGTCAGGCCGAAGCCCGGGCGGTCGATCGAGATCGGCCGGTAGCCCTCCGTCCAGAGGGCGCGCAGGAGGCGCCGCGCCACGATCCGGCTGGTGGTCGTCGAGTGGACGACGAGCACGGGACGCCCGGAGCTCGGACCGTAGTCGCTGATCGCGATCCGCCGCCCGTCGGGACGGTGCACGAATCCGAGCGGCTCCAGGCCTTCCTCTACGAAACCGAGGTCGCCGCCGGTGGCGTCGGTCAGCCAGCGCAGAGCTCTCGCCTCCACGACCCGGCGGGCGAGCTCCGCGCCGGTGGACACCTGAAGCACCAAGTGGACCCGCTCCAGCTCCTTGCGCACCACCGCCTCGCTGACGCCGAGCGCGCGGGCGGCCGATGCGCGTGAGGCGCCTCCCCCGGCCAGCACGGCGACGGCGGCCTGGCGGCGGGTCAGGCCCCAGAGGTTCTCCAGCACCGCGGGGCTGTCGTCGTTCGGAAGCACACCGAGGGCCAGGGTCGTGAGGTTGCTGACCAGGGCGGCGAGACGTGGCGCCCGCACCTTCTGCATGGCCTCGCCCATCACCTGGCGAGCGGTGCTGTAGGCGACGCCGGCGGCGACTGCGGCGGTCTTCACGCCGCCGGTGCGGATAGTCTCGAGGACCACGCGGGTCTGCAGGCTAGAGAGGCCATAGGCGCGGCAGGCTGCCTCCAGCGGCCGGCCGGCTTGCGCCAACCGGGCGGTCAGGACGACGACGCGGTCGGGTCGGGCTTCTGCGGCGGCGCGCACCTCGGGGGGTAGACGCCAGGCTCCGGCGTCGCCGGCGAAGCCGTAGGCGAAGATCGCAGGCTCCGGGCCTGTTTCGCCCGCCAGGTCGACCGCCACCGTGGCGGGCGGCGCACCCCTTAGGGCCCGCGCCACGCGCTCGGCATCGATGTGCGCCGCGCCGTGGATGGCCTCGAACGCGGGGCTGGCGCAGATCACGCGGCCAGCGCCGTCGACGACCGCCGCGGCGATCGTTCCGGCGTCGAACAGGGGCGCGCCTGAGGGTGCGGCGGCCGCCTGCGCCTGCTCGGCCACGAGCACGGCCTCGAGCTCGGGGAAATCCAGCAGGGGCGTCGGCGGGTCCGAGACCATGTCGAAACAGCATCCTGCAAACGGCGATAGGCGGCCGCGGACTGGCGACTAGGTTCGGATGACCGGGCGTCGCTGTCGAGACGCCTCGCCTTTGAGGAGTGTGTGATGACGTCCCTGTTGAAGCTCGCCGCCATCGCGGCCTGCCTCGCCGCCGCGCCGGCTGCGGCCGCGCCGGTCCAGTGGTCCGGCAACGGCCACTACTACGACTACGTCGGCGGCGGCTTCGGCTTCGACGCCGCGCTCGCGGCGGCAGATGCGGCGAGCCTGCCGGGCTACGACGGCTACCTGGCCACCCTGACCTCGGCCGACGAGAACGCCTTCGTCGCCGAGCTCGTCCGCAGCCGCGTGGGCAACTACGTCCAGACCTGGGTCGGCGGCAGCGATCGCCAGGAGGAAGGCGTCTGGCGCTGGATCGCCGGGCCCGAGACGGGCGACATTTTCTGGGACCACGGCGAGGTCGTCGGCGAATACCACAACTGGATGCGGCCCCAGGAGCCGAACGACTTCGGCGGCGAGGATGGGCTCTCGGCGTTCTACTTCGGCGACCTGCGGTGGAACGACCTCTCCGGGGCGGCCGGCAACGGCTACGTGGTCGAGTACAGCCTGGCCCCCAACGTCGGCGTGCCGGAGCCGGCGACCTGGGCGATGCTGATCGCAGGCTTCGGCGCGGCCGGCGCGATGGTGAGGCGGCGGCGGTTG
>CAZBXO010000140.1:0-9599 GCA_964495645.1 uncultured Phenylobacterium sp.
GCCGCTGCCCTACGGCAGAGCCACCCACTCCTCGGTCCTCTCCCTCTCCGCTTCGCGGGGGGAGAGGAGGAAATTAGGCCTCCACCGCCACCTTCGCGCCGGTCTTCTCCCACTCGGCCCACAGCCGCTTCGCCGCGGCCCTTGCCGGCCCCACCGACGCGTCCTTCACGTGGCCGAAGCCGCGGATCTCCTGCGGGACCTGGGCGATCTTCACCGCCAGCGCCTGGCGCTCCGGCGTCAGTTCGGCGACCAGCCGGTCCAACTCCGCCTCGAAGTCCTTCACCAGCTGCCGCTCCATCTTCCGCTCGGCTGTCATGCCGAACACATCCAGCGGTCCGCCGCGCAGGCCCTTGAGCTTCGCCAGCGCCGGGAAGGCGAGGTCCAGCATCCAGGGCGAGAACGCCATCTTCTTCGGCCGCCCGTCCGGACCTTTCCGCGCCAGCAGCGGCGGGGCCAGCCAGACCTTCGCCTTGCCGCCCTTGAACGTCTCCGCCCGATAGGCGGCGAAGCGGCCGTCGCTGTAGAGGCGGGCCACCTCGTACTCGTCCTTGTAGGCCATCAGCTTGTAGAGGCTGATCGCCGCCGCCCGCGTGAGCCCTTCCGTCCGCAGCGGCGCCTCGGCCGTCCGCACCCGCGCGATCCGGTCCAGGTAGCGCTGGGCGTAGGCCTTGTCCTGGTAGCGCTCCAGCTCGCCGGCCCGGTGCGCGATCAGGTCGTCCAGCGGCATGGTTTCCGGCGTCGGCGCGTCCGCCTCCCGCGGCCCGCGCGAAGATGGATCGTGCGCCGCCATCCGGCCCAGCTCGAAGGCCTGCAGGTTCTCCTCCGCCGCCACCCCGTTCAGCCGGATCGCCCGGTAGATGGCGCGGCTGGAGAGCGGGATCACGCCCTTCTGCCAGGCGAAGCCCAGCATGATCATGTTGGAGTAGATGGCGTCGCCCAGCTTCTCCTCGGCCAGCGCCGTCGCCGGCGCGGCGTCATAGCTCTTGCAGGCCGCTGCGATCCGTCGGCCCTCGCGATCGGCGTCGAAGCGCACGTCCCGATCGGTGACGAAGTCGGCGGTCGGCGCGAAGTCGGCGTTGCCCACCGCCACCGTGCGGTCCTTGGCGTAGAGCGCCAGCGCGTCCGGTCCGGCCGCCGAGAGCAGGTCGCAGGCGATCAGGAGGTGCGCCGAGGCCGCCGGCACGCGCCCGCCGATCACCGTCTCCTCGGTCTCCCCGATCCGCACGTGGCTGAACACCGCGCCGCCCTTTTGGGCGAGGCCGGTCATGTCCACGACCGACGAGGAGCGGCCGTCGACGTGCGCCGCCATCGCCAGGATCGCCGCCACCGTAGTGACCCCGGTCCCGCCGACGCCGGTGAAGACGATGTTCTTGACGTCGGTCAGCGTCTCGAACTGGGGCAGGGGCGTGGAGTCCGCCGTCAGCGCGGGCATCGCCTCGCGGTGCGCGTTCTCGGCGTCCTCGAGCGTGATGAACGACGGGCAGAACCCGTCCAAGCACGAGTAGTCCTGGTTGCAGGTCGACTGGTTGATCTTCCGCTTGCGGCCGAACTCGGTGTTGAGCGGCTCGACCGACACGCAGTTCGACGTCTTGGAGCAGTCGCCGCAGCCTTCGCAGACCAGCGGGTTGATCATGACCCGCATCGGCGCGGCGGCCATCTTGCCGCGCTTCCTGCGGCGCCGCTTCTCGGTGGCGCAGACCTGGTCGTAGATCAGCACCGAGACGCCGGGCGTGTCGCGCAGCTCGCGCTGCACCTTCATCAGCTCGGAGCGCGGCTTGACCTGAACCCCCGGAGCCAGGTCGGTGACGCCCTCGTAGCGCTCGGGCTCGGCGGCCACGACGACCACGGTCTTGACGCCCTCGGCCGCCAGCTGGCGGGTGATCTGCGGGACGGTGAAGCCGCTCTCGGCCGCCTGGCCGCCGGTCATGGCGACCGCGTCGTTGAACAAGAGCTTGTAGGTCATGTTGGCGCCGGCCGCGACGGCGGCGCGGACGGCCAGCGAGCCCGAGTGGTTGTAGGTGCCGTCGCCGAGATTGACGAAGACGTGCTTCTCGTCGGTGAAGGGGCTGGCCCCCACCCACGACAGGCCTTCGCCGCCCATGTGGCTGTTGAGGTCGGTCGAGGGGTCGTTGAAGCTTGCCATGTAATGGCAGCCGATCCCCGCCAGCGCCCGGCTCCCCTCCGGCAGGCGGGTGGACGAGTTGTGCGGGCAGCCCGAGCAGAAGAACGGCTTCCTCTGCTGGTCCGCCGACAGCGTCACCGCCGCCATCGAGGCGGCCGAGACGCGGGCCAGATAGTCGTGCACCCCGTCCATGTGCGGACCCGGCGGCAGCCGGTCGGCGATCGCCAGGGCGATTTCCGCCACCGACAGCGAGCCCAGTTCGGAGAGCAGCGGGCCGCCGTTCTCGTCCGTCTTGCCGATGATCCGCGGGCGCGCGTGGGCCGGCAGCTCGTAGAGCGCCGCACGCGCCTGGGTCTCGATCAGCGGGCGCTTGTGCTCGACCACCATCATGGTGTCGAGGCCGGCCGCGAAGGCGCGGATGCCGAGCGGCTCCAGCGGCCAGGGCATGCCGACCTTGTAGATGGTCACGCCCAGCGAGGCGGCCTGCGCGGGCGTCAGGCCCATGGCGGCCAGCGCCTCGAATACGTCCTTGTAGGCCTGGCCCGAGCAGACGATGCCCAGGCGGTTGCGGCCGGGTCCGTCCAGCACGACCCGGTCGATCCGGTTGGCGCGCGCGAAAGCCAGCGCCGCCGGAATCTTCTGCGTCCGCAGGCGCCGCTCCTTGTCGAGCGGCTGGTCCTTCAATCGGATGCCGAGCCCGCCCACGGGCATGCGGAAGTTGTCCGGCGTGACGATGCGGTGGCGGCTGAGCGACACGTCGATGGTCGCGCCCGAGTCCATCGTATCGGCGAGCGCGATCATCCCGACCCACAGGCCGGAGAAGCGCGACATGGCGTAGCCCAGCAGGCCGAAGTCCAGCACCTCCTGCACGTCGGCCGGCGACAGCACCGGCATCTCGAAGTCCTGGAAGGCGTATTCCGACTGCGAGGGTAGGGTGGAGGACTTGCAGGTGTGGTCGTCGCCGGCCACCGCCACCACGCCGCCCTTGGGCCAGACGCCGGCGAAGTTGGCGTGCTTGAAGGCGTCACCCGTGCGGTCCACGCCCGGCGCCTTGCCGTACCACATGCCGAAGACGCCGTCGTAGCGCGCGCCGGGGAAGAGGTTGGTCTGCTGGCTCCCCCAGACGGCGGTCGCGGCCAGATCCTCGTTGAGGCCTTCCTTGAAGACGACGTCGGCGGCTTTCAGGTGCTTGGCCGCGCGGCCGGCCTGCTGGTCCAGCCCGCCCAGCGGCGAGCCGCGGTAGCCCGAGACGAAGCCCGCGGTCTTCAGACCGGCCGCCTCGTCCAGCCGGTGCTGGTCCATCAGGACGCGCAGAAGCGCCTGCACGCCGGTGATGAAGACGCGACCTTCCGTGAGCAGAAACTTGTCGTCGAGCGTCACTTCAGCGTGCCGCATCGCAATTTTCTTCCTTTCGGGCCTCCCCAGGAACCCGCAAGATCATATAAGATTGCGGGAATTGCTTGCCAAAAGCATGCCCCGCGCCAGCGGTTCCGGGGCAAGAACAACACTCTCGTGCGCCGAGTGGAGGAGGAAAAACTTGTCGGAGGTCCTCGACGCCGTCGATGCCAAGATTCTGGATCTGATCCAACACGACGCCGGCCTGTCCGTCGCCGAGATCGCCGACCGTGTAGGCCTCTCCTCGAGTCCCTGCTGGCGGCGCATAAAACGCCTGGAAGACGCTGGGGTCATCCAGCGCCGGGTCACGATCCTCGATCGCGACAAGCTGGGCCTGGGCTTCGAGGTCTACTGCACCGTCAAGCTGTCGCTGCCGACCAAGGACAACCTCGACGCCTTCGAGACCGCGATCACCAGGCTGCCGGAGGTGGTGCAGTGCGCCACGGTCACCGGCGCCGCCGACTACGAGCTGCGCATCGTCACCCGCGACATGCACGCCTTCGACGACTTCCTGCGCGAGAAGATCCTGGGCCTGGGCCTGGTCTCCAACATCGAAAGCCGCATCGTCATCCGCTCGGTCAAGAACACCACCGCCGCCCCGCTCGGTCTTGTCAGTCCCTATGTGAGCGCGCAGGCGTAGCTCCTGTGAGGAGCGCCCCATGATCTCCCTCGTCATCGATCAGCGCCGCAAGGACCTCGGCGGGTTCGAGGTGGGGCGGGTGCTGCCGTTCGCGCAGCATAGGATGGTCGGGCCGTTCGTGTTTTTCGACCACATGGGACCGGCCGAGTTCGCCGCCGGCTTCCCGCGCAGCGTCGACGTCCGCCCGCACCCGCACATCGGCCTCTCGACGGTGACCTACCTGTTCGAGGGCGAGATCACCCACCGCGACTCCACCGGCGTCACCCAGGACATTCGCCCCGGCGAGGTGAACTGGATGACCGCCGGCCGCGGCATCACCCACTCCGAACGGTTCGAGCGCCTGCGCGCCGACGGCGGGCAGATGCACGGCATCCAGGCCTGGGTGGCGCTCCCGCTCGAGCACGAAGAGACCGACCCCGCCTTCGCCCACCACGGC
Source organism: uncultured Phenylobacterium sp. (assembly GCA_964495645.1). Lineage (GTDB taxonomy): Bacteria > Pseudomonadota > Alphaproteobacteria > Caulobacterales > Caulobacteraceae > Phenylobacterium. The sequence continues at coordinate 4,594 of CAZBXO010000140.1, forward strand.
CCGGAAGACCTGCCGACCTACCAGTCCGCGGACGGCCTTTGGGCGCGCCTGATCGCCGGCGAGGCCTTTCACGCCAGGTCGAAGGTCCGCACCCACTCGCCAATGTTCTACGTCCACTGGGCGCTGAGGGCCGGCGCCAAAGCCCAACTGCCCGCCGAGTATCCGGAGCGCGCCGCATATGTTGCGCAGGGTGTGGTCGAAGTCGCGGACCGCCGGTTCGCCGCCGGCCAGATGATCGTCTTCGAGCCCGGCCAGCCCGTCCTCTTCACCGGCGTCACCGACGCCATCGTCATGCTGCTGGGCGGCGAGCCGGTCGGCCCGCGCTTCATCGAGTGGAACTTCGTGTCCTCGTCCAAGGACCGCCTGGAACAGGCCAAGGCCGACTGGCGCGCGGGACGCATGAAGCTGCCGGACGCCGACAATCTGGAGTACATCCCGCTGCCCGGCGATCCGCCGCCGCCAGCGAACCCCATGTCGTAAGTGAACGTCAGCGTCTTCGACCTCTTCAAGCTGGGCGTCGGCCCGTCGAGCTCCCACACCATGGGCCCGATGACCGCGGCCTGCCGGTTCCTGGCGCGGCTCGGCGATGGCCTCGCCGACGTGACGCGGGTGGAGGTCCGCCTCTACGCCTCCCTGGCCCTCACCGGCCGCGGCCACGCCACCGACCGCGCCGTCATCCTCGGCCTCGCGGGCTTCGAGCCGCGGACCCTGGATCCCGACGCGGCCGACGCGCTGATCGCGGCCGTCCGCGCGACGGGGCGCCTGACGCTGGCGGGGATGCGGGAAATCGCCTTCGACGAGGCGCGCGACATCGTCTGGGACGGCCGCACGCGCCTGCCGCAGCACCCGAACGCGCTCACCTTCTCCGCCTTCGACGCTGGCGGCCAGGTGGTGGACGCGCGGACCTACTTCTCCATCGGCGGCGGCTTCGTCCGCGACGAGGCGGAGATGGGCCAGAACGCGCCGCCCGAGCCCGGACCGCCGGCGCCGCACCCGTTCGACTCCGGCGAAGGTCTGCTGCGCGCGGCGCACCGCGCCGGCCTCTCGATCGCCGAGCTGATGATGGCCAACGAGGCGGCGCTGCGCCCGCAGCGCGACGTCGAGGCCGGCATCGCCGAGATCGTCGACGCCATGTTCGCCTGCATCGACCGCGGCGTACGCACCGAGGGCGTGCTGCCGGGCCGCCTGAGGGTCCAGCGCCGGGCGCACCAGGTCTGGAAAAAGCTGAAGGACGATGCGGCCAGGAAGCAGGCCGACCCGCTCGCGGCGCTCGACTGGGTCAACCTCTGGGCGCTGGCCGTCAATGAGGAGAACGCCGCCGGCGGCCGGGTGGTGACCGCCCCCACCAACGGCGCGGCGGGCCTGCTGCCGGCGGTGCTGCGCTACTACGACCGCTACCACAACGGTACGCCGAAAGGCCGGCGCACCTTCCTGCTGACCGCGGCGGCGATCGGCGCGCTCTACAAGACCAACGCCTCGATCTCCGGCGCCGAGGTGGGCTGCCAGGGGGAGGTGGGCGTCGCCTGCTCGATGGCCGCCGCCGGCCTCGCTGCCGCGCTGGGCGCCTCGAACGCCCAGATCGAGAACGCCGCCGAGATCGGCATGGAGCACAACCTCGGCCTCACCTGCGACCCGATCGGCGGCCTGGTGCAGATCCCCTGCATCGAGCGAAACGCCATGGGCGCGGTGAAGGCCATCGACGCGGCGCGCCTCGCCATGCTGGGCGAGGGCCAGCACCACGTCAGCCTCGACAAGGTGATCGCCACCATGAAGCGCACCGGCGAGGACATGAGCCACGTCTACAAGGAGACCTCGCTCGGCGGCCTGGCCGTCAATCTCGCGGAGTGCTGAACAAATTCGGATGACGATGTCGGCGGCCGTGCTTGCCGATCGTCCTCGGGGGGACCAGACCCCGACCCCAAGGAGACAAGGACATGCCCCGCTACCTCTTGATCGTGAAGGCGACGCCTCAGTCGGAAGCCGGCGAGTTCCCGGCCGACGCCGCCGAGATGTTCGCCGAGATGGACCGCTTCAACTCCGAGATGATCGCGGCCGGCGTCATGCTGGACGGCGCCGGCTTGAAGCCGTCGTCTGCCGGAAAGCGCATCCGCTTCGAGGGTCGCGGCAATCCGATCGTCACCGACGGCCCGTTCGCCGAGACCAGGGAGCTGATCGCCGGCTTCTGGGTGCTGAAGTGCAAGGACGACGCCGAGGCCCTCAGCTGGGCCCGGCGCGTGCCCTTCGACGACGGCGAGATCGAGCTGCGCCCCTACCACGAGCCCGAGGACTTCGCCGGCGTCGCCTCCGACGAGATCGTCCAGAAGGAGATCGGCTGGCGCGAGGAGCAGGAGAAGAACGCCGCGGCGCTGAACGCCTGATCCGCGCGGGTCGTGCAAAGCAAGGAGCCCCGGGACGCGTGTCCCGGGGCTCCTGTGTGCTTGGCTCTTGCGGAGATCAGGCTGCGGCGGCGGTCCGACGGCGAAGCGTCGCGCCGGCGGCGCCGAAGCCCAGGATCATCAGCGCCCAGGTCCCCGGCTCCGGGACGGCGCCCGACTGGCCCAGGATCTGGAAGGTGTGGCCGGGCACGACACCCGATTCCGTTTGCTCGCCGTTGGGGCCACCGGCCTCATCCCAGAAGACCGCGAAGGTCGTCGGGCCGGCGTTGGTCAGGTTCAGCCAGTAGCCGCCCGCGGCCAGCGCCAGGGGTGAAATCGAGAACGAGTAGGTCCGCACATCGTAGCTGCCGAAGCCGCCGCCGAGCAGGCCGCCGGCCGTGAGGGCCGCGGTGCCGGAGGCGAGCACGTTGCCACCGCCGGACGGGGCGCCGTCCAGAATGCTCCAGTCGACCGAGCTGGTGACTTCGCCCTGCTGGGTCCACGCATCGAAGGTCACACCATCGACTGACGCGGCGCTGCCGAGGGAGAACGGATCGGCGACCTCGAACTGGGTGATGTTCCAGGCATTGGTGTTGTGGTCGCTCGGGCCGTTGGAATAGAGCACGTCGGCCGACGCTTGCGCGCCCGCAAAGATCGAAAGCGCGGCCGCAGCGGCCGCGAAGAAAGCCATTTTCATCGTCAGGTGCCCCCAATGCGAGACGCCTGCCTCGCTGGGGAACCGTTGCCTGAACGGCGACGCTTGAACAGCGTCTTCGCCTCTCGGGCGAGTAGGAAACCTTGTAGGTACAATGAGTTACGACCAAACGATAGGTGTCATCCTGATCGTTCGATAGTTTGTGCGGCGCGGAACCGGGCTAGGCGCTCAGCGCCTTGCGCGTCTGTTCCCAGTACTGCGCGCCGGTGATCAGCGTCACCAGGGCCGCGATCCAGAACAGGCTGTGCGCGGCCAGCTCGAAGGATCGGTGGATCTCGCCTTCCTCCGGAAGGCTGAACGCCCCCCAGGAGGCCACGACCAGCTCGAACGCCAGGGCGACGAGCTGCAGCGTGGTCTTCCACTTCGCGAGCAGGGTGACCGGCAGCTTGACGCCCTTGCCGGCGCCCACCTCGCGCAGTGCGCTGACGGTGAACTCGCGGAACAGGATCAGGCCGGCCGGCAGCACCACCATCGGCTGGGGTCCGAGCGAGAGCAGGCCCAGCACCGCGCCGCAGACCAACACCTTGTCCCCGATCGGATCGAGGATCGCGCCCCAGACGCTCTCGGCGTGCAGCTTGCGCGCCAGCCACCCGTCGAAGAAGTCGGTCACCGCCGCCACCACGAAGGCGATCACAGCCCAACGCTCCAGCGCGAACTGCTGCTGTGGCTCGAGGTTGTTCGACAGGTAGGGCACCGCCCCCGCCGCGGCGGCCAGGGCCACGAACATGAACAGCGCCAGCACCAGGCGCATCGAGGTCAGGATATTGGGGAGGGCTTGCATCGGTGTGGCCTTCGAGCGTCCGGAAGATCGTTGGGTTCCCGACAAGCTTAGCTGCTTCGCGGTCCGGCCGTGAGGGCTTGACGCGCTGCGGGCGGACCGCCTTTCCTCGCCGCCTTCAGCCAGGAGCACCCCATGCAGATCCGCAAGGTCGGTCCGTTCGACGTCTCCGCCATCGGCCTGGGCTGCATGAGCCTTTCCCACGCCTACGGCGCCCCGCCGCCGCGCGACCAGGCCGAGGCGGTGCTGCTGGGTGCGCTCGACGCCGGCTACACCTTCTTCGACACGGCCGCGGTCTACGGGCTCGGCCACAACGAGACCCTGGTCGGCGAGGTGCTGGGCTCGCGCCGGTCCGAGTATGTGCTCGCGTCCAAATGCGGCATCACCGACGCCACCGGGACCCAGCGCGGCATCGACGGGCGGCCGGAGACCATCAAGGCGGTCTGCGACGTGAGCCTGCGGCGGCTCAAGACCGACGTCATCGACCTCTACTATCTGCACCGCTGGGACCAGAAGGTGCCGATTGAGGAGAGCGTCGGCGCGCTGGCCGACCTCGTCGCCGCCGGCAAGATCCGCGCGATCGGCCTCTCGGAAGTCTCCGCCCCCACGCTCCGCCGGGCGCACGCCACGCATCCGATCGCCGCCCTGCAGACCGAATACTCGCCCTGGACCCGCAACCCGGAGATCGCGGTGCTCGACGCCTGCCGCGAGCTGGGCGTGACCTTCGTGGCCTTCTCGCCGGTCGGCCGCGGCTTCCTGGCCGGCGGCGTGCGCGACGTGGGCGCGCTGGAGGAGGGCGACTTCAGGCGCGGCATGCCGCGCTTCCAGGGCGAGGCCTTCCAGGCCAACCTACGCCTGTTCGGCCGGTTCGAGGCGCTGGCGACGGAAGCCGGCTGCACGCCCGCCCAGCTGTGCCTGGCCTGGCTGATGGCGAAGGACGAGACCATTGTCTCGATCCCCGGCACCACCGTTCCCGATCACATGCGCGAGAACGCCGCCGCCGCCGACGTCACCCTCTCGGCGGACATCGTCGCCAAGGTCGACGCCCTGGTGAACGGCGACACTGTCGCCGGCCCCCGCTACGCCCCCGCCATGCAGGCGTCGGTGGACACCGAGCGCATGCCTCAGGAGCTGGCGG
>CAZBXO010000141.1:0-9529 GCA_964495645.1 uncultured Phenylobacterium sp.
GTCGCGGCGAAGATGGCGTTGGTCACCGCCGGCGCCAGCGGGCCCAGGCCCGGTTCGCCCACGCCGCCCCAGCGCTCGCCGCCCGACGGCGTCAGCACCACGTCGATCCGCGGCGGCGTCTCGGCGTAGCGGACCATCCGGTAGTCGTGGAAGTTCGACTGCACCGGCGCGCCGTTCCTGATGGTGATCTCGCCCCACAGCGTCGCCGCCAGGCCCATGATCACCGCGCCCTCCATCTGCTGGTGGACGGTGTTGGGGTTGGCCACGTGGTAGCAGTCCAGCGCACAGGTCACCCGGTCCACCTTCAGCTTGCCGTCGGGCGAGACCGTCACCTCGGCCACCTGGCCGCTCACCGACCCGTACGCCTCGATGATCGCCACGCCGCGGCCCCGGCCCTTCGGCAGCGGTTTGCCCCAGTCCGACTTGGCCTTCAGCGCGTCCAGCACCGCCACCGCGTCCGGCCGCGCCGTCAGCAGCGCCCGCCGGTAGGCCAGCGGATCGGCCCCGGCCGCGTGCGCCAGCTCGTCCATGAAGCTCTCGACGAAGAAGCCGTTCTGCGAGCTCCCGACGCCGCGCCAGAAGCTGACCGGCACGTGGCTGTTCTTCAGCACCACCCCGATGTCGCGCGCCGGGAAGGCGTAGAACGAGTTGGCGATACACTCGACGGCCATCGGCTCGGTCGCCACGTTCACGCTCGGGCCCTGGCGCAGCAGCGACGGCACCGCCACCCGCGCCTTCAGCACCTGCGGCTTGCCGCCGGCGTCCAGCGCCGAGGTGAACCGCACCGCCGCCTGCGGCCGGTAGCGGTCGCGGCGGATGTCCTGCTCGCGGCTCCAGATCAGCTTCACGGGCTTCAGGCCCACGGCCTTGGAGACGGCGATCGCGTGCGCCAGCTCGTCCGCCGCCCCGCCGCGACGCCCGAATCCGCCGCCCAGGAAGTGGTTGTGGATGTAGACGTTCTCGGGCTTCACCCCGCACGCCTGCGCCGCCTGCTGCAGCACCGCCATCGGCCCCTGGGTCGACAGCCACACGTCCACCCGGTCGGGCGCGATCTTCACCGTGCAGTTCAGCGGCTCCATCGCCGAGTGCGACTGGAACGGCGCCTCATAGGTCGCCTGCACCATCCTCGCCCCTGCCGCGCTCAGCGCCGCGTCCGGCTCGCCCTTCTTCTCGGCGGTGAACATCGGCCCGTCCAGGGCGTCGATCAGTCCCTTCTCCAGGTCCGCCTGCTGCACGCCCCCGAACCCGCCGTCGCCCCAGACGGGCTTCAGCGCATCCAGCCCCTTCTTGGCCCGCCAGTACTTGTCGGCGACCACCGCCACGGCGTCCTTCAGCGGCACAACCGCGATGACGCCCTTCACGGCCTTGGCCGGCGCCTCGTCCACCGAGACCAGCGTCCCGCCGGGCACGGGCGCGGAATAGACCGCGGCGTACACCATTCCCGGAACCACGGCGTCCATGCCGAACTTGGCCGAGCCGTCCAGCTTGGCCGGCGTGTCCAGCCTGGGCGTCCACTTGCCGACCAGCTTGTAGTCCTTGGGCGCGCGGATTCCCGGCTCGCTCGCCAGCTGCACCGTGGCCGCCTTCCCCGCCAGCGACCCGTAGTCGGCGCTGCGGTTCGACGCCCTGTGCAGGCACTTGCCCGACGCCACCGAACACTGCGCCGGGTCGATGTTCCACTGCTGGGCCGCGGCGACCCGCAGCCGCTCGCGCGCACTCGCGCCGGCCTGCTGCATCATCTTCACGGACGTCCGCACGCCGCGGCTGCCCACCGTCTGCATGCCCTCGTAGAGCTTGCCGCCGGCGCGCGCGTTGCGGTTGGCGCTCGCGTACTCGATGCGCACCTTGTCCCAGTCGCACTCCAGCTCCTCGGCGACCAGCATGGCCAGCGCCGTGGTCGTGCCCTGGCCCATCTCGGCGTGCGGCACGCGGATGGTCACCGTGTTGTCCGGCTCGATGACCAGGAAGGCGGTCATCTCCGGATGGGGGTTGGTCCCGTCGGTCATCACCGCCGGCTGCACCCCGGCGCGCGCCATCGGCACGCCGATCATCAGGCCGCCGGCCGCCGACAGCCCGGCGAACACCACGCCGCGGCGAGAGAGCGCAGAGGTGTTGGGAGGCAGGTTTCCGTCCATCGCCGTCACGCCTTCTTCGCCGGAGCCATCGGCGTCTTGGCCATCGCGGCCGCCGCCCGGTGGATCGCCTTCTTCATCCGCGGATAGGTCCCGCAGCGGCAGATGTTGTTGATCTTGTCGATGTCCGCGTCGGTCGGGTTCGGCGTCGTGGCCAGGAGCGCCGCCGCCGCCATGATCTGCCCCGATTGGCAGTAGCCGCACTGCGGCGCGTCCTCGGCCAGCCACGCCAGCTGCACGGGATGGCGCCCGTCCTTCGAGAGCCCCTCGATGGTGGTCACCGCGCCCTTCACCGACCCCACCGGCGTCACGCAACTGCGCACCGGCTTGCCGTCGACGTGCACCATGCAGGCCCCGCACTGCGCGATCCCGCACCCGAACTTCGTCCCCGTCAGCCCCAGCTCGTCGCGGATCACCCACAGCAGCGGCGCATCGGCCTCGACGTCCAACTCATGCCGCGTCCCATTGACCGTCAGCGCCACCATGCGCGGGCCCTCCCAGCTCGTTCGCGGAAGAGCTTACGCCTCATCGCGGAACCCCGCACCTCGGAACGAAGAACAAGCTGGGCCGTTCTGCGCGGTGAGCTGCAGAGGGGGAACAGCAACGTGCCGGCCACGCTCCATCTCGTCTTCGGGCCCTGCGCCGCGGGGAAGACCACCTACGCCCACGCCCTGGCCGGCCGCGAGGCCGCGGTCCCCTTCGTCCTCGACCACTGGGCCGCCCAGCTCTTCGGCCCCGACGTCCAGGGCCCCCTCGACTTCGGGTGGATGATCGAGCGCATGCGCCGCTGCGAGCCGCTGATCTGGTCGACCGCCACCGCCGCGCTCGCCGCCGGGGCCCCGGTCGTCCTCGACCTCGGCCTGATGCGCCGCCAGGACCGCGAACGCCTCGGCGGCATGGCCCGGGCCGCGGGCCTCACCACCCAGTGGCACTTCGTCGACGCCCCCCAGGACGTCCGTCGCGCCCGCGTCGCCCAGCGCAACGAAACGAAGGGGCAGACCTTCGTCGCCGAGACCACGCCCGAGATGTTCGCCCTGCTCGAAGCCATCTACGAGGCCCCGACTCCGGCCGAGCTGGAGGGCGCGGTGCTGTCGCAGTCCCCGGCGCCCGTGGCGTAGCGCGCCCGGGCGACTCGACCCGGGGCTCGACGCCTTCGACCTCATGGAAGCGGCCGACGCCGCGGCGTGATGGCGCGGGTGACCGTGGGGCAACTTTTCATCGCCGCCGGGGCGCGCGAGACTGCGCTTCGGCCTTCGCCGAGGGCCGTCGGCCACGGCCGGAACGAGGGGATGACGCGATGACCAGAGGTTCGATGTCTGCGGCCGTTGCACTGGCCGTGCTTCTTGCCGGCCCGGCCTTCGCCCAGGCGCCGAAGGCCCCCGTAGCCAAGGCCTCCCAAGCCTCGCAATGGGCGCGCAACTTCGAGGGGGTCTGGACGAACGCGACCCTGACGACGCTCGAACGGCCGGAGCGCTACAAGGAGCTCGTCGTGCCGAAGGACCAGGCCGACGCGCTGGAAAAGACGGTCGCCGCAGGCCGCCAGGCGGCGAACGCGCCGTCGGACCTCAGCCAGGGGAACTTCAAGGACGCCAACGCCGGCGCCGGCTACAACGCGTTCTGGATCGACAACGGCGACGGGCTGATGCGCGTCCGCGGCCAGGCGCGCTCCTCGTTCATCACCAGCCCCGCCGACGGCAAGATGCCCTTCCGCGACCGCGCGAAGAGCCACAAGCTGATGACCAAGGACGGCCTGGAATACCGGTCTGGACGAGGCACCTACGAGGGGCCGGAGGACCTGCCGCTGCGCGAGCGCTGCCTCATCGGCCATGCCGACTCCGGCGGACCGGTGATGCTGAACGCGCTCTACAACACCAACTACAGCTTCATCGTGACGCCGGGCCACTTCGCGATGCACCTCGAGATGATCAACGACATGCGGATCGCGCCGATCTTCGCCTCCGCCGCCCAGGCCCGCGCGTCGCACAAGCCGGCCGCGAACAGGCCCTGGCTCGGCGACTCGGTGGCCTGGTGGGAAGGCGACACCATGGTCGTTGAGACCAGGAACGTGCACCCCGTCCAGGAGGGACGGACCATGACGCCGGTCTCACCGCAGGGCCGGGTGACGGAACGCTTCACCCGGATCTCCAGGGACGAACTGCTCTACCAGTTCACGGTCGACGACCCCGTGCACTACACCCAGGCCTGGTCGGGCGAGTATACCTTCAAGCCCGCCAAGGGACTGATCTACGAATACGCCTGCCACGAGGGCAACTACGCGATGCCCGGCATCCTCCACGGCGCCCGCCTCGACGAAGCGGCCGCCGCCAAGGGCGGAAACTGATCCCCCGGCCTGCCACGTCGACCTCGGCGTGCGGCTCGCGGGCCTGCGCGACCGCGGCGCCGCGGGCCGACCACTGTGGCGCCGGAAACTAGGCCGTAACGGCGCGCCGTCGCCGCAGCACAACGCCGGCGCCCACGAAGCCTCCGATCATGAGCGCCCAGCCTTCCGGCTCCGGTACGGCCGCGCCAAGGAACTCCAGAGTGACGAAGCCGTCGCCGCTGTTGAAGCCCGCCTGTGCGAAGGTCTGGAGCGGTTGGAACACGAGATCGCTCGTGAAGTAGGATCCGCCGCCGCCGCCGCCGTCCAGATACCCGCCGCCGCCGCCGCTGTAGCCGCCCCCGCCGCCACCGCCGCCGCCATGCAAACCGAGAGGTCCGACGAACCCGCCGCCGCCGCCGCCGCCGCCGCCGTAACCCCCGGTCGCGCCGTTGAGCCCCCCGGCGCCGGGTGCGAGGCCGTCGAAGAACGAGGCGCCGCCTTGGCCGCTGGTGGGACCGTCACCGGGCTGGCCGCCGCTGAAGAAGCCGCCGCCCGCACCGGCGTTGCCCGCCGGAAGGAGCAGGAAGCAACCCGGGTTCAACGGCGGGGACCCGCCGCCGAAGCCGGCGTCGCCGCCCGGGCCGACGCAGCTCGGATTGGAGCCGTTGCCGGCGGTGCCGGCGATGGTGAGGACCCCGCCATCACCGACCCCGTTGTTGCGGTACGCCCCGCCGCCGCCGCCGCCGGCGACGATGATCGGCGTATTGACCACCGCCTGCTGGGCGAAGTTCCTGAGGACGACGAAGGTGCCCCCGCCGCCGCCGCCGTTGGTCGTGTTGAAGACCTGCCCCTGCCCGCCCACGGCGATGCTGAGCACATCCCCCGCATCGAAGTAGAACTCACCGCCCAGCTGGGCTCCGCGACCTCCGACCGCGCCGAAGAAGAACTGGTTGGGCGTCGGCGATCCGCCCTGGGCGCCCGCCGCGGTGATACTGTAGCGGCCGGAGGTGGTGATCGTGTAATCTACGATCGTGCCGGTCTGATGCAGAGTCACGGCCATGGCGCTGCCTGGCGCGCAGAGAGCCAGACTGGCCGCGCAGGCCAGCATTGCGATCTTCATAACGGTCCCCCCGGAAAAGCAACTTCGAGATCTGCTCGAAGAGCCAGGAGACTAAGGGCGAAGGAAGCGCGCCCATAACTGTACAAATTTGATCTTGGACGTTCCAATACCTGTACAAATTTGATCTGTGCTCGCTCTGCGAGAGTATCATTCGCCCGCGGCGCGAATTCGCTGATCTCGCTGCACAACCTGCGACTGGAACCGGCCCGACCACGGCTTCGACTGGGCGCATCGGTTCGAGGACGCCGTGGTCGACCGGCTCGCCCACGATCCGGCCGGCATCCTGAAGCTCACGGACCACCCGACGACGCCCGCGCCGTCCCCACCCCGGACCACTTCATCCCGCTGCTCTACCTCTGCGGCCTCGCCGCCGAGGGCGAAGGCGCCGCGCCCGCCTTGGTCCGCGGCTACGCCCTGGGCTCCCTCTCCATGACCTGCTGCGCCCTCGGCGCCGACCCCGCCGCCTGCATCGAACCCGAAGGCGCCGCCCAACTCCCCCTAGACGTCCCCCCCGACCAGACCAACACCTGAGCGGCGGCCCAGGCCCCACCACCCTCCGTCATCCCGGCCGCAGCGCCAGCAGGGCGCGAAGAGCCGGGACCCAGCGGCTCCGGCCGCGACACTTCACACAAGCGCCCTGCAAACCGAGCCCAATCGGCTCAATCCCACAGCCCGTTGCGACTCGCGCCGAATGCGGACTCTCGCAGGCGCCACCTCGCCAACCTAAGGCGAGGCTTGGCGCTGCCTCCCCGAGCGCTAAGTTGCCGCCGTCTGGGGGGAACACCGATGTCGTCGAAGATCAGCCGCCGTGCTGTGGTGGCTGCGGCCTGCGCAAGCATTCCCGCCGCGGCCCGCGCGGCGGTCGGGACCGATCGCGTCAGCCGCCTCGTCGAGCTCACCGGCTCCGAGGCCGTCGCCCACATGAGAGACGGATCGCTGAAGGCGGAGGACTACGCCTCGGCCCTGCTGACGCGCCGGGCTTCGGCGTCCGAGCACAACGCCCTGATCTGGTTCGACGCCGACAAGGTGCTGGAACAGGCCCGCCGCGCCGACCAGGCGCGCGCCAGCGGCCGGCCCACAGGTCGGTTGGCGGGCCTACCGGTGGTGATCAAAGACAACATCGATACGGTCGGGTTCCCGACCTCGGCCGGGACGGAGCTCCTGAAACGACAGCGACCCCGCGCCGACGCCGCGGTGGCGCACGCGCTGTTCCAGGACGGAGCCATCCTCCTTGCCAAAACCAATATGCACGAACTCGCCGGGGGTGGGACGTCGAACAACCTTGTGTTCGGCCCCGTGCGCAATCCCTACGACCGGACCAGGGTGGCCGGCGGTTCGAGCGGGGGGACGGCCGCCGCCATCGCGCTGCGGTTTGCGCCCGTCGGCCTCGGCACCGACACGGCGGGCTCGGTCCGCATTCCCGCGTCCTTCTGTGGCCTGGCGGGCCTACGCCCGACGATCGCGGGCGCCACCAAGCTCTACCCCGACGGGGGGATCGTTCCCCTGGCGCTCGGGCTCGACACCGCTGGGCCACTAGGCCGTTCAGTGGCCGATCTCGCCCTCGTCCACACCGCGGTGACCGGTGCGCCGCTTGCGGTGCGGGCCACGCTGCGCGGCGTGAGATTGGGGCTGCCGGAGCAGCATTACTGGACAGGACTCGACGAAGAGGTCGAGCGGGTGAGCAGGGCCGCGATCGCGCGGCTGACCGAGGCCGGGGTGGTGTTCGTGCCGGTGGATATCTCCAGTTACATCGCACCTGCGCAGCAGCTCTTCGGCGCCCTGTTCATGGCCGGCATGCGCGACGACCTGGACCCCTATTTCCGCAAACAGGGCCAGCCTTTCACCCGAGCCATGGTCGTGGCCCAAATCGCCAGCCGCGACACCCGCGCGATGTTTGAGGCTGCGAGCAAGATCCCCCCAGGCGGGGTCGATCCCGGCGCTCGCGTGAAGCTTCTCGGCGCCTACCACGACGTGCTGCGTCGGACGGGGGTCGAGGCGCTCTGCTTCCCCACGGTCCCCGTGCCGCCGCCGCCGATCCGCGCCGAGGGCGACGGTCCCAACGACATGATCCGGGTCGTCGGGCGCGAACTCCCTGAAGGCCCGACCCTGCCGCGCAACACCGTGCCCGCCTGCGCGCTCGGCGCCCCGGCGCTGACCCTGCCCGTAGGCCTCACGTCGACAGGACTCCCGGTTGGGCTGGAGTTCGAGGGGCCGGCTGGTTCGGATGCGCGGCTGCTGGCCATCGGCCAAGGCGTCGAGGCGATCCTCGGTCGACGACCTGCTCCTGGCGGTTGCTAAGCACCACAGTTTCAGCTTGCGCCATGAGCGGAAGTTAGAACTGCGCCGCAAACCGGACATTAGAGCACATACCACTACGAAGCGGTCTGATCGTTCTTCCTGGAGCACGCGGCACTGCGCCACTGCTTGCACTGATGGAGCTCCCATATCGTCGTTGCAAGCGAAGCGGGGATCCTCGCTCAGTGCCCAGACCTTTCCGCGCTCAAGCCTCTTCACAATCGAGGCTCGAGCCTTCTCGGCTTGGTGAGCCTGATAGATTTTTGGCGCTTCCGGAACCGCTGCCTTGAAAGCAGCCAGAACGACGGGAGGGATTGCGAGTGTGGTCATGGCGAGTTGCGGACGTCATCGATTTGGACGGCGGCGCGCGCCAATGATTTCGATTAGCTCACCCAGATCTAAGCCCCGACCGGAAAGACGCGGCTTAATCGGGGCGAAAGCGGCGACCATGCGCCGGTGAATGGATAGCGACTCGGAGTGGGAATTCAGGTGCGCGCGATCTCGAAATCGCGTGAAGCGGTCTAGGTCCTCAACGAGGAACGCCATGACGCTCTTATGCTCGATCTCATGGTTCCCGTCGAAGCCGAAGAAGCGTTCGCCGAAGCCGCCTGTGGCCTCATCAAGCTCGCGCTTTTCAGTGGCGCTGAGCCTTTCCACCGCCTCTTCGACGAATGACCACATCTCGAGGATATCGACGACCTCCGTCACTAGCGCCCGGTCGTCTTCTCGCGTCGGAAACATTCCGCCGTATTGCCACTCCAATCCCCAATGGTGCCCGTACATCAGGGCGTGCCGGATGAAGCGCGGGTTGAATTCGCCGTCCGGTGCGGTCCTCTCGTAGATATCGCAGAGCATGTAGAGGATTAGCTTCTGCGCATTGGTGACTTCGAACCGCCTCGGCTCAAGTTGCGCGTCTAGGCCAGCATCAACGAGCCGTCGGATCGCCTCCGCGCGCGAGGGAACGTCGACCCGAGCGCGCCGCCAGTCATCGAGCCTTCCAAGGATTATCGGATCGAGTCGCATCTCAAAACGCTCCGACTTCGCTTCAACCATCTCCGGCTCCGCTGTACGTCACATACGTACATGTACCGTATATTACGTACGTCGGTTGGCAAGTAAGTAGTTTTCAAGTCTGCGTCCGCATCTGACGCACCGCCCCGCCACCCTCGCCGGATGTCCGACGCCGCCACGCAGATGAGGGAACGCCACCGGGCGCTGATCGCCGACCTGGTCGAGCGGGCTTATGAGCATGCGCGGGAATTCGACCGTATCGCCGACGAGAGCATCGACACCGCGTCCCGCAAGGAGGCCTTCCTGCTGTTCGACGCGGCCAGCTACTCGGCCCGCATGGGCGCGGCGCTCTGCGAGCGGCTGACCAAGAGCCTGGAGCGTGAGCCGGCCGACCGGTCGCCGGACGAGGAAGACCGCCCGCGGATCGCCAACACCGTCGCCGCCACCCACCGCTCGGCCGAGCCCGAACGGGAGCGGGAGCGCGAGCCGGTGACGCTGGAGACCTTCCTGAAGTCCATGGAGGCCCTCGACCGCCAGGCTGCCGCCTTCTGCGGCCGCGGCCTGGGCCTGCCCGAGCCGCCGTCCTTCACCCGCCTGCGCGAAGCCATCGCCAGGGCCCGCAACGACGTCACCCGCCCCGCCGACGCGCCG
>CAZBXO010000142.1:0-9519 GCA_964495645.1 uncultured Phenylobacterium sp.
CTCAAGCACCGCGCCGCCGGGAGGTCGGCGCCCGCGCTCCGACGCGCCGGATAGGGCCTGAGCCCTGCGCCAAGCGCTGTTCGACCACCAAGGACCCCAAGCGGTCCCGGACCCCGCGAGGCCAGCGCCTCCCGGGCCGCTTTGGTGCGCCTTGCTGTTCTTGCCGAAGCGATCCCTGCGGCTGACGCCGGTCCGGCGATCAGGCGGCCGCGGCCGCCGTGTTGGGCTGCAGGCCCTGCATGATCATGCGGTTGATCTCGATCAGCGGCTCGATCTCGTCCTCCTTGCGGATGACGAGGCTGGTGTGTTTGCCGACCCAGATCGAGAGCGAGATGATCGAAGCGCGCAGGGTCTCCGGCAGCCGGTTTTCCGGGTGCGCGCAGTCGGCGGCGAGCGTCGACCACAGCCGGCGGTTCCAGTCGAGCGCGTCGATACGCTTGCCGATCTCCGACGGGTCGTAGGACGCGGCCTCCATGAGGGCCCGCGTCACCTGAGCGAAGAGGCGGTATTCTGTGTCGCGCGGGGTCTCAGCCCGCGTCGCCGCCTGCTGATACGCCTGAAGGGACATGGCCCAGCCTTTCGTCTTCGTACTCGATGAGCTTCCGGCACAGCATCAGCGCCTTGTAGTACTCGTTCGCCATGCAGTGCTTGGAAATGTTCACGCAGTCGGCGAGCACATCAGGGTTCGACAGGACCCCCATGAACTCGGTCATCCGCTGAATGAACTCGTCGTAGAACTTTGAAGCCCCGCCCTCGTCCAGGTACATCATCATGACCGGGAAGTAGATGCGCCGCGCCGGCGTATTGGCTTCCTCGGTCTGCATGATGTCCTTCTCGCGAAGGACCGACGCCTTGTTCTGCAACACGATCGTAGCCCGCCGGTCGCCGTTCTGCAGCACCGCGCCGTTGAGCACGAACCGTTCCCCCGGCTTCAGAGACAGCTTCAACGGCAAGTGGCGGCTCCCAGATCGTGAGGAAGGCTTAAAGGCGACCCGTTAACGGCCGACTACCGGCGCGCGTCCGGTCCGACAATCCGCCTCGGCCTTAAGCGCGGGTTAAGCATAACAGGCGACCAAGGAGAGGTCCCTCTAGGAGTCGTCTATGACGCGTCGGGCCCTGTCCAATGCCGCTTCCATGCAGGCGCTGCAGAACGCGGCGACGCCCACCCCGCCCAAGGTGGCGCTGGGGGAGATCGGCGAGGCGGGAAGCCGCGATGCGCTGGCTCGCCTGAACGAGGCGATCGAGGAACTCAAGGCGCTGGCGGTCGAGCCCCTGATCCGCCGCTCGCTCGATGCGCTGACGCGCGAGGACTACGTCGCCGGCTCCAAGTGGGCGCTGGAGGCCCTCGACCAGGACGAGCGCTGCGGTCCGGCCTGGTACCTGCTCGGCATCGCCCGTGAGCGCGCCGGCGATTTCACGAATTCGGTCAAGGCTTTCGAGGCTGCCCTGCAACTGCTTCCCAACCAGGCCGACGTCGCCAACGATCTGGGCCGTCTGGCCTACCGCATGGGCATGCTCGAGCAGGCCGAGAAGCTCTTCCAGCACGCCATCCTCAACGCCCCCGACAACCCGGAGGGTGTCAACAACCGCGCCTCGGCGCTGCGCGACATGGGTCGCACCGCCGAGGCGCTGGAGATTCTGAAGGCGGCCACGCTCGCCAATCCCGGCTCTTCGATGCTCTGGAACACGCTGGCCACGATCATGATCGAGGACGGCGACTTCAAGAACGCCGAGACCTTCTTCTCGGAGGCCATCCGCCTCGCACCCAAGTTCGCCAAGGCCCGCTACAACCTGGGCCAGGTCAAGCTCGCGCTCGGGGACCCGGAGGGCGCGCTGGAGGACTGCGAGGCGGCGCTGAAGATGATCGTCACCGCCGACGACCGCGAGATGATGCGCCTCGCACGTTCTTCCTACCTCTTGGCCATGCGCCGTGTCGGCGAAGGCTGGGACGACTACGAGGCGCGCCTGTCGCCGCAGTTCGCCGACGTCACCCGCTTCTTCATCGACCGGCCGGCCTGGCAGCCGGGCGCGGACCTCAAGGGCAAGACCCTCCTGGTGATCGGCGAGCAGGGCCTGGGCGACGAGTTGCTCTTCGCCAACTGCCTCCCCGACGTCGCCAGGGCCATCGGCCCCGAGGGCCAGCTCCGCCTGGCGGTCGAGAAGCGCCTGGTCCCGCTCTTCCAGCGCAGCTTCCCAGACGCCGAGGTCACCGCCCACGCCACCTACGTCTGGGCCACCCGGCCGCTTCGCGCGGCGCCCAACACCGATCACGAAAGCGTCGATCTGTGGGCTCCGATGGCCAGCCTGCTGCGTGAGTTCCGCCGCACGGTCGAGAGCTTCCCGGACCACACGGGATACATGAAGGCCGACCCCAAGCGCGTCGCCTACTGGAAGCGCCAGCTGGCCAAGGCTCCGGCCGGACCGAAGGTCGGCCTGCTGTGGAAGAGCGCCACCAACAAGGACGCCCGCCACCGCTACTTCTCGCCCTTCGACGCCTGGGCCACGGTCCTCAGGACGCCGGGTGTCAGCTTCGTGAACCTGCAGTACGGCGACTGCTCAGAAGAGCTCGCGCGTGCGGCCGAGGATTTCGGCGTGACCATCTGGAACCCGCCGAAGATCGACCTGAAGAACGACCTCGACGACGTCGCCGCCCTCTCCTGCGCCCTGGATCTGGTCCTCGGCTTCGCCAACGCCACGTTCAACATCGCCTCGTGCTGCGGCGTGCCGTCCTGGCTGGTCTCCACACCGGGCTCCTGGGCCCGCCTCGGGACCGACGAGTATCCCTGGTACCCGCAGACGAAGGTCTTCCTCCCCGACGCCTTCGGAGAGTGGCGCACCGCCATGGAGCCGATGGCCGAAGCGCTGGCTGAGTGGGCCAAGGAACGGTAGCGATTCCCGGGGGTTCTCCTCGTCGCTCAACGAGGAGGCTCCCGTGTCCGAACGATTCGACTCCGACGACATCGACCCGCAGGACAACGCCGAGGCGTTCGACGAGAGCAACACCGCCGGCGGCGAAGGCTCCGTGTCGCTGGGCTTCGACTCCCCACTCGACGTGGGCTCCGAGATGCGCACGTTCGAGGAGCTTCCGGACGTCGAGGACCTGACCCAGGCCGCCGGCGACCGCGACGACGACGAGGCCCTGGCGCTGGACGCCGACGAGTTCGACCCCGACGCCGTCCAGGACTCCGATTTCGAGGAAGACAACGAGGTCGACTACCACGCCTCCGATGAAGAACACGAGGACGACCTCGACGGACTCGGCCCGGAGAGCGGCTTCGACGCTGCCGCCCCCGACGCCTCCGAGGTCGACGGCCTCACCGAAGTTCGAGACGGCGACGAAACCGAAGGCGGCGAAGACGACTTCACCGACTTCCAGGCCAAAGGGCTCGACGACGACGACCTCGAGGAGCTGGGCTACAGCGAGCGCGGCGAAGGCGGCGAGGCCCGCGCCAAGCCCTGAAGCCCTGCGGCAGCCGGGCGCCATTCGGAAGCCCACCTCCCGGAGTCTCCAGGTCGAAGGCGCGCCGGCTCAGCCCAGCTGCGCCAGTTCCAGATCCACCGCGTCTGCCATGCCAAGGCGTGGGAGGTGGTGCGCCCGCAGCTCACCGCCCTGTACGGCGGCCGCCAGCTGGCCCAGGCTTCGATCCAGGTGGGCGGCAAGGACTGACCGGCAACGTCCACCACCGACGACGGGAGGCCCTCGGCCTCCCGTCTTGCTCTGACGCCCCGCCAGGGGCGGCTTCAAGAACCTGCCACATAGCCGAATCGGAATCGTCACGCGCCTGAACCTCGGCTGTCACACCTCGGCCCTAAGAGCCGCAGGCAGGGCGGGGAACGTGGGGTCACTCCGGCGAAGCCGCTCGGCCTGCGCGTAGGCGCAGCGCCTGTGAACCGCGGTGGAGGTGTCCGATGACCGGCCAGAAGATCAGGTCCCTGCTGTTGTGCGTGGCCGCGGCGCTCGCGCTCTGCGGGTGCGGAGGCAGTGGGAACGACGTGGTTTCGCCCGGCGAAGGCCAGTTCGCCACTGGCGGCACGGGCGGAACCGGCGGGTCTGGCGGCGGAAACGGCCAGGCCTCCGCCGATTGCCCCAGCGGCTTCACCAACCTCGGCACGGTGGCCAATGGCACGCTGCGCTCATGCGGCATCCCGCAGGCGATCACCGCCAACCTGACCATCCCGTTCCGGCCGGGCACCGCTTACCGGATCGATGGCCGGGTGGCCGTCGGCGAGGATCAAGGCCCCGACGCCGCCGCCCCCCGCGCCGGCGCGCGCTCGGCCACGCTCACCATCGAGCCCGGCGTGATCATCTTCGGCGGCATCGCCGAGTATCTGGTTGTCAACCGCGGCTCGCAGATGATCGCCGACGGCACCGCCTCGCGGCCGATCATCTTCACCAGCCTCAACGACCTCAACGGCGGCCCCGACCTGAAGGGCCAGTGGGGCGGGCTTGTGCTCGCCGGGCGCGCCCCGATCAACCGCTGCCCGCCGAACACCACCAGCTTCCCGGCGAACCCGAACAACTGCGAGTTCCGCTTCGAGGCCATCCAGACGATCAACTGGGGCGGCAACGCGCCGACCGAATCCAGCGGCGTCCTGCGCTACGTCCAGGTCAAGGAAGCCGGCTACGAAGTCGCGCCGAATGAAGAGCTGAACGGGATCACTTTTGGCGGCGTCGGGTCCGGCACGACCATCGACTTCGTGCAGGTCCACGGTTCGGCCGACGACGCCATCGAGTTCTTCGGCGGAACGGTCAACGCCCGCCACCTGATCCTCGACCAGTACGACGACGACGGCATGGACACCGACGAGGGCTTCTCAGGTTCGGTGCAGTTCCTGATCGTCTTCTCCGACGGACCGACCGAAGAAAGCCGCTGCTTCGAGGCGTCCACAGGGGGTTCGACCTCCGGCGGCCTGCCCCTGCTGCGCTCGCGGCCCAAGGTGTCCAACTTTGTCTGCCGCCACGCGTTGGCCGGCGCCCCGCTGACCGGGCAACCCTCGGGCGTGGTGATGAACAGCGGCACAGGCTACGACTTCGTGAACGGGGTCTTCTACACGGCCAACACCACGCCGTTCTGCATCGACGTCGACGGCGCCGCGACGGTGGCGGCGCCGGCGCCGACCTTCCGCTCAGTCGCGCTCTCCTGCCCCGCGGGCCCCTATCGCACCACGGACGGCGATCAGGACGGCGCCCCGCAACAGCTCTTCGAGGCCGGCGCCAACAACATCGCGACCGGCTTCACGCCCACGTTCAGCCAGGTGTTCATCAACGGCAGCAACGAGAGTGGACGGGTGGCGACCAACCCCACCTCGGTCTCGAGCTTCTTCCTGGTGACGAGCTACATCGGCGCCGTCTCGGGCCCCAACGACAACTGGTATGTCGGATGGACCTGCGGCCTCGCCGGCGCGGCCTCCTGCTGAGACTGGCCCGACCGATGAAGCTCAATCTCCGCGCCTTCCTGCTCGCAGGCGCCGCGATCGCCGCGGCTCCGCCAGCCTGGGCCCAGGCGCCAAACAACGCCGCTCCGCCAGCCGAGAACGAGGTCGAGGAGATCATCGTCCAGGGGAAGTTCATCCCCGACGAGATCCGCGACACAGCCGAGGTCGCCAACTTCCTCACCCCGGACGACATTCAGCGGGCTGGGGACGACACGGCCGCCCAGGCGCTCACGCGCGTCACCGGCCTCAGCCTCGTCTCGGGCAAGTTCGTCTATGTCCGCGGTCTGGGCGAGCGCTACTCGCAGGCGCTGCTCAACGGCTCGCCGCTGCCCAGTCCGGAGCCGCTGCAGCGGGTCGTGCCGCTGGACCTGTTCCCGGCCTCGATCCTGGCCGGAACGGCGATTCAGAAGACCTTCTCGGCCAACTATCCGGGCGAGTTCGGCGGTGGCGTCATCGACCTGCGCACGATCGGCGTGCCCGACCAGCCGTACATCAATGTCGGCATCGGTCTCAGCTACGACAGCGAGATCACCGGCGAGGACGGCCTCACCTACGACGGTTCGGAGACCGATTTCCTCGGCTTCGATAGCGGGACCCGCAAGCTGCCGGTCGGCGTGCGCCAGTTCGCGGCCGATCGGCCGGTAGTGTTCACCGGTTCGCAGGGCGGCCTGACGCAGAATGAAGTGAAGGCGATCGCCCGGAGCTTCACCAATGCGCCGCTGAACCTGATCCAGCGCGACGAGATTCCGGTGAACGGCAATCTCGACGTCTCCGGCGGCTATTCGCTCGAGACCGACTACGGTCGGATCGGCGTCGTGGGCGTGCTCAGCTACCGCAACGCCTGGCAAAACCGCAAAGGCGTCCGCCAGACGAGCGTGCCGGACGTGGGTGGCATCACTCTGGCGACCGACGCCAATTTCGAGGCGAACCAGAACGACGTCGCCTGGAGCGGCCTGGGCGGCCTGGCCTGGGAGTCCGGCGACAACGAGGTGCGCTACCAGGGACTCTGGATCCGCTCGACCTCGAAGCGGGCGCGGATCACCGCCAACACGGCGCAGTCCCAGGGCAATGCGAACGTCAATGCCTACAACACCGAGTGGTTCAGGCGCGAGCTCCAGCTCAGTCAGCTGACAGGCAAGCACAAGCTCGGCCTGATCGACGTGGAGTGGCGCGGCACTTACGGCCGCACCACCCGCGAGGCGCCCTACGAGCGGCTCTACCGCTACGCGCTGCGCTCCGACGGCCAGCGGACGGCGCTTCTCTCGGGCGCCAACCAGCTGGTTTCGTTCTCGGACCTCGACGAGAACATCGTCACGGCCAATGTCGATTTGCGCTACGATCTGCCCGTGGGGTTCGTGCGCCAGGCCGAACTGCGCGTCGGCTACGCCTACCAGAAGAACGATCGCAGCTCCGTGCGCCGGGACTTCACCTACGATCCGGGACGCAACTGGGATCCGCTCCGCTACGGGACCGAGCGCATCGACTTCCTGGTCTCGGACCGCAACATCAACGACGAGATCGTCTCCTTGCGCGAGCTGACCGGCTCGGGCCAGACCGGCGACGCGGCGCTCTATGAAGCGGGCCTCGAGACCCACGCGGTCTACGCGCAGATCGACTCCGAGATCCGCCCGCTCCTGCGCGGTTCCATCGGCCTGCGCTACGAGGACGCCGACGAGACCATCCGCACGCGGGATATCTTCAACCTGGGGGCCGGCGCACTGTTCAGCCGTGTGCTGTCCAACGACTACGTGCTCCCGACGGCGACGTTGACCTGGAACTTCGCCGAGGACCAGCAGTTGCGCGCCGGGCTCTCGAAGACCATCGGCCGGCCTCAGTTCCGCGAACTGGCCCCTCAGCGCTACCGCGACACCGAGACGGACCGCATCCTGACCGGCAACCCGTTCCTCGAGGACACCCGGTTCGAGAACGCCGACCTGCGCTACGAGTACTACTTCGCGCGGGGCCAGTACGTGACCGTCGGCGGGTTCTTCAAGCGCCTGAAGAGGCCGGTCGAGTCGCTTGCCGTGCTGGGTTCGGACGGCGCCTTCCAGCAGACCTTCTTCAATGCTCCCGAGGCCGAGATCTACGGTGTCGAGGGCGAGGTGAAGAAGTTCTTCGAGTTCGAGACCGGCAACGGGTTCATCGACGCCAAGCGCTGGCTGGTGGCGGTCAACTACACCTTCACCGACTCGAAACTGAAGGTGGGGTCCGGCGACACGATCGTCCTCAACACGACGGGCATCCGCACCACACCGCCGGCGAGTGACTACGTCGTCGACGGGGAGCGGCTGCAGGGCCAGTCCGACCACCTGGCCAACGTCCAGCTCGGCTGGGAGGACGATGAGGCCAAGTCGCAGGCGACGCTGCTGTTCACCTACGCCAGCAAGCGCATCTCGGCGAAGTCCTCGAGCATCGACCTGCCCGACCTCGTGCAGCAGCCGGGTCTCCGTGTCGACTTCGTCTTCCGCAAGGGCTTCACGGTCCAGGGTTACGACGTCACCGCCTCGTTCGAGGCGAGGAACCTCACCGGCACGGATTCCAAGGAATTCCAGAAAGCCGGCGACACGCGGGTCGACACCAACACCTACAAGGTCGGCCAGAGCGTGTCCTTGGGCCTGACCACGAAGTTCTAGTCAGCTTTCCTCTCCGGTGGGCCCGATCGCATCGCGGCCCATCATCTCCACCAGCTCGTGTGGCGTGACCTGGAACAGGAGACCGATCGTGCGTAGAGACTGGCCCTTGCGTCGCAGGTCTCGGGCATAGTCCAACTGATAGCGGCTCAACGGCTTGTGGCGGGCGCGCGACTTGCGCGACACCGGGCCGCGTGATGGCCAGCGCGCCTCGTGGTCCGCAAGCAGCGACAGCACACGCGGCACGCCGCCCCCTGTGCTGACGGTCTCCAGCATCGAGCCGCCGACCAGTCGCAGCGACACGCCCAACTCGAAGAATCTGCGCAGCGTGAGCACCAGCTCGGCCGTCGACATCTGCAGCACGTCGAGCGCGTAGACCACCAGTTCGTCCTGCGCCTTCAGCTTGCTCAGAAGCCGACGCAAGGCGCGTTGACCGTCCCCTGTCGGAAGCCCCTCTTCCAAGGCCACATCGAAGCCGACGGCCTCCAGACGACGGCGTTGGACGGCCGCCGCGGGCAACCCCTCGACCTCGCGAATGATCGCGTAGCGCATACGTGTCGGCGCGTCCCGCCCTCTCCGCGGCGACTATGAGAAGCGGTTGCGACACCTCGGTGAAGCTTTCGCGATAGGCTGGCGACGCCGCGACGTTCGTCCAAAATTCACGGTTGCGTCACACAACTTTCGCAGAGCGCGACTATATGGCAGGGTTTTCCTTCGAAGCGCTGCCCCGAGAGCCGCGCCACGGAGGAAGTATCGATGCGTAGCATCCTCATTGGGCTGACCGCGGCCGCGGCCCTGCTGCCCGCCGCAGCGTTTGCCGGAACGCCCGCCGCCAGCACCCAGGACGCCGCCGTGAACGCCGTCCAGCAGTCCAAGGCTCGCACGGTCTATGTCTGCGAGAACAACGCCATGACCAGGCGCGCCTTCGCACGCGAGTTCGGAAAGGTGGAGTTCGTCTCTGCCGCCGAGGCCAAGGCCGGGGGCGCAGCCTGGGACACTCCCAAGTGCATCACGGCCTCTGAAGCCCGCCGCCTGAAGCTCGCCAGCGTCCGCTGAGCCCCGACGGGGGGCACGCGGTTCATTCAGCGCCGGCATGTCAGACCGCGCCGCCTGCGGCGCATGGTCCAGCTTGTCACCGGACGTAACGCTTGATCCGTGCGCCGCGCTCTGTAGGCTGCCCGCCGACCAAACAACTGTTCGAATGCGGGCCCAGGGGCCCGCCGGGGAGCCTGAATGAGCCAGCGTTTCGAAGGCACGGACAACTACGTCGCGACCGACGACCTGAAGGTGGCGGTCAATGCGGCGATCGCGCTGGAGCGTCCCCTGCTCATCAAGGGCGAGCCCGGCACCGGCAAGACCGTCCTGGCCTACGAGATCGCCGAGGCGCTCGGCGCCCCCCTGATCACCTGGCACATCAAGTCGACCACCAAGGCCATCCAGGGCCTCTACGAAT
>CAZBXO010000143.1:0-9492 GCA_964495645.1 uncultured Phenylobacterium sp.
TCCTGGGTGGTGGGCTTGCCGGCCACGAAGTGGACGTCGTCGATGAGCAGGAGGTCGGCGTTGCGCAACTCGTCCTTGAACGCCTGGGTCTGCTTGTCCTGCAGGGCGCGCACGAAGGTCGAGGTGAACCGCTCCGCGGTCAGATAGACCACCCGCTTGGTGGGGGCGTTGTGGATGGCCTCCCACGCCAGGGCGTTCAGGAGGTGCGTCTTGCCGAAGCCGTAGGGCCCGTGGAACAGCACCGGGTTGAAGTGGCCGTCGGCCCAGGAGGCGACCCGGCGGGCCACCGCGAAGGCGAATTCGTTGGCCGGGCCGGACACGAAGGTGTCGAAGGAGAACCGCTCCTGCAGGCCTTGCAGGCGCCCCTGGCGGGCGGCGACCGGGGCGACTCCCTCGGCCTCGATCTCGAACACCTCGGGCGCGGCCGGCGCGTTGGCGGCGGCGGGCGTCGAAGCCGGCGGCGGCGCCACCGTTCCGGCGGACTCCACCTCCATCCGCGACTTCAGATCGAGGCGGCGGCCCAAGGGGTCGTTCTGCGCCCACAGCTCGACGATCCGGCGCCACGAATTGTTGCGAATCCAGTCGCGCGCCACCCCGGTCGCGGCCACCACGCAGACCTCGTCGGCGGTCTCGCGCAACGCCGCCTGGCCGAGCCAGGAGCCGAAGGTCGCCTCACCCAGTTCGCGGCGCAGAACCTGGCACGTCTTGGTCCACACGGCCCCTGCCGGCAAACCGACCATTGCTCCCGCAGCCCCCCTGCTCGTCATCCCTTGCCAACCCCATCGAGTCTTCTTTGCCGGACCAGGGCCCCGAACCCCCCAATCCAGACTTTCCTCAACAGACACAATCTCTTATCCGGCGCCTGCATGTGCGCCGCCGGCGTCCCGTTTTTGCTCGGGATCAGCTTCGAGACCGCTGTAAGGAGACCGACACTAGAGCGCGAAAATCGTCGATCAAGGGTGATTCTTTGGGCTCACAAGCGATTATTTTCTTGACGGCGCGGAGAGCCTTTTGCCGCCAAGGGAAAGCTCGAAAATCGGGTCTACAAGCGGGGCTGTTTTGCCGCATGGGTCGCACCCAAGCGGTCGCATCGGGCATAACAAAAGAGCGCCCGGAGGCCGGGCGCTCTATGCCGAAATCCTAGGGGTGAAGGCGGGTAAACCGCCTCCGAAATCGCGCCTCAGGCGGCCGACAACTTCTTCAGCTGGGCGGCCAGACGGCTGACCTTGCGGCTGCCGGTATTCTTGTGGACCACGCCCTTGGAGACGGCGCGCATCAGCTCGGACTGGGCCACGATGAAGGCGCTCTTGGCGGCCGCGGCGTCGCCGGACGCCAGGGCTTCCTCGAACTTGCGCAAGAAGGTGCGCACGCGCGAGCGGCGGGCCGTGTTGACTTCAGTGCGCCGCGCGATCTTGCGGACCGCCTTCTTGGCGCCGGGCGTATTGGCCATTCGTTCAAGCTCTCAAAACGGAAGCGCGCCCGGCGGCGGCCGGGCGTGAAAAAGGAGGCGCGGATATACGCAAGCGGGGGCCGCCGGTCAATGGCGCGCGGTGTCCGGGATCACCGGTTCTGCTCGTAGGCCTTGCGCATCCATTCGATGGCTTCACCGTCGACTTCCTCGACCGCGGTCAAGCTCAGCATCACCGGCATGGTCTCGTGGATCCGGCAGGGGCGCAGGCGTCCGCCCGGCGCATGGTCGTCGAGCCGCAGGCCCAAGTCGACGCGGGTCTTCGTGGCGGCCTGGATACGGGCGAAGGTCCGCCGGGCCACGACCGAGATGTAGCCCTTGCGCGCCTCGAAGGTCATCGGTCCCAGCGCCTCGAGCGCCCCGGCGACGGCGTCGTAGATGGGCCGCAGCTGCGGGCGGTCGGCGTACTGGGCGTCGAGCAGCTCCCGGGCCGAGGCGGTGAGGAACTCGGGCCACCCGAACCGCTCGCGGATCAGGTGCGAGCGGGCGTAGCCGGTGACGCCGCGGGCCTCCAGCCAGGCGCGCAGCTCCGCCTCGTCCTTGGGGTCGGCCTCGGCGACGCGGGCGTTCCAGACCGCGACGCCTTCGCCGGTGGCCCGCTCCAGCAGCCTCTCCGCCTGGCGGTTGAAGTCCTCCCAGCCCTTCAGTTCGGGCACGGCTCAGCTCCCCTTGAAGACCGGTTTCCGCTTCTCGACGAACGCGGCCATGCCTTCCTTCTGGTCGTCGAAGGCGAAGAGCGAGTGGAACAGGCGGCGTTCCATGCCGACGCCGGTGGCGAGCGTCGTCTCGAAGGCGGCGTTGACCAACTCCTTGTTCATCATCACGGCCAGCGGGGATTGGGCGGCGATCTTGCCGGCGGCCGCGAGCGCCTCGTCGAGCAGCTTGTCGGCCGGCACGACGCGGGAGACGAGGCCGGCGCGCTCGGCCTCGGCGGCGTCCATCATCCGGGCGGTGAGAATCATGTCCATGGCCTTGGCCTTGCCGACCGCACGGGGCAGGCGCTGGGTGCCGCCAATGCCGGGCATGACGCCGAGATTGATCTCAGGCTGGCCGAACTTGGCGTTCTCGGCCGCGATGATGAAGTCGCAGAGCATGGCCAGCTCACAGCCCCCGCCCAGGGCGTAGCCGGCGACGGCGGCGATCGTCGGCTTGCGGAACTGCTCGAGCCGGCGGCCGGCGCCGGCGAAGAAGTTCTGGCTGAACATCTGGGCGTAGGACTTGTCGGACATCTCCTTGATGTCGGCGCCGGCGGCGAAGGCGCGGTCCGAACCGGTCAGCACGACACAGCGCACCGCCGCGTCGGCCTCGGCGGCGTCCAGAGCGTCGGAGAGCTCGCCCAGCAGCTGCGAATTCAGGGCGTTCAGGGCGTCCGGCCGGTTCAGGCGGATCAGGGTCACGCCATCCTTGGTCTCGACGATCAGGGTCTCGTAGCTCATGGCCGCTCCGCTTGGCTGGACGCCGCCGCTTAAGGCCCCTCGACAGAATAGCCAAGGGCGCGCAGGCGCTGCGGCAGGCTGCCGGGCCCGATCAGGTGGCCGACGCCCACGATCACCACGGATCGCCCCCTGCCCTTCAGCCGCTTCCCCAGCGTCGTGGCCCAGCGGGCGTTGCGGTCGGTGACCTGGCGCTTCAGCAGGGTGGGGGCGGCGGCGCGCTGGCGATCGAACGCCTGACGCTCCAACGCCTTGAGGTCTCCCGACATCCAGGCGCGGACGAGCTTGGCATAGCTGTCGGGTTCCTCGTCCAGCTCGGCGACCGTCGCCATCAGGGAGGCGATCTGCAGGCGGTAGGGCGGCGTATCCAGCATCGCGATCTGCTGTTCGGCGGTCTCGAAGGCGCGCCGCTGGGCGCGGACCGGGACGGCGGACGCGAGCGTCGCTTCCACCCCGGCCAGGCTGCTGGCGCCGGCGCGGCGATAGGCGGCCTCGGCCAGCGAGACCTCAGCGAGCCACGGCTCCAGGCGGTCCAGCACCGACAGATCGACGCCGTAGACGGTTGCGACCTCGCTCAGCCGCTGGGCGTCGGCGGGCTTGAGCATGCGGAAGAGGGAGCGGTTCGGCGGGAAGACACCCGCCTGCCGGGCCAGCCGCGCGCTGAGGTCGGTCAGTTCCGGCCCGTAGGGCAGCTCGAACCAGACGTCGTCGGCGCGGGCCAGCGCCGCGTCGAGGCGCGCCGGACGCCAATTCAGGCCCGGGGGCAGGAGATGCACGGAGCCGAAGATGACGATTTCAGAGTCCGCGTCACGCACCACCCAGAGCGGCGGCTCGGCCCGGGCGGGGAGGGCCAGGCCCAGCGCCAGGACCATCCCGGCGAGCAGCGGCCTCATCGCTGGCAGACGCCGCAGTAGAAGGTGGAGCGGCCGGCCTGGACCCTGCGGCCGATCACGCCCTTGCAGCCGGGGTTGGCGCAGGGCTGGCCCTCGCGGTCGTAGGTACGGAAGCGGTGCTGGAAGTAGCCCAGCGCGCCATCGGCCTGGGCATAGTCGCGCAGGGTGGAGCCCCCAGCGGCGATGGCCTCGGCCAGGACCGCCTTGATCTCGGCGACGAGGGGCGCGACGCGCGCTTTCGCGATCCGCCCTGCCGGCTTGAAGGGCGAGATCCGGGCGCGGTTCAGCGCCTCGCAAACATAGATGTTGCCGAGGCCCGCCACGATCCGTTGGTCGAGCAGCAGCGTCTTCGGGCCCTGCCTGCGGCCCTCGAAGGCGGCGGCGAGGCGCCTCGCGTCGAAGGCGTCGGAGAGCGGCTCGGGCCCCAGGCCGGCGAACCAGGGGTGCAAGTCCAGCGTCGCGGTGTTGACCAGGGCCATGTAACCGAACCGGCGCGGGTCGTAGTAGGTCACCCGCGTTCCGGCCTCGGTTTCGAACACGATGTGGGCATGTTTGGGGTCGGGATCGGGCGCGTAGTGGAACTCGCCTGGGCGCGCGCTCCCCTCCGGCCGAGCGATCTCGAATCGGCCGCTCATGCCCAGGTGCATGACCAGCGTGTCCTCCCGGTCGAGTCGGCCCAGCAGGTACTTCGCCCGACGCTCCAGCTTCACGATCGTGGCGCCCGTCAGGATCTGCACGAAGTTGGGCGGCAGCGGAAAGCGCAGGTCGGGCCGCCGCGCCTCGACCCGGGCCAGGCGCACGCCCTCCAGCACGGGCGCGAGGCCGCCGCGCACCGTCTCGACCTCGGGCAACTCCGGCATGCCGCTGGCTTGGCATGCCGCCGCTGGCGCGCCAAGGGCCCAGCCTTTAGAGAAGCCGCCATGACGGATCGCTCCGCCACCTTCGGCTTCCGCGACGTGGACGCCGCCGACAAGCCCGGCCTGGTCCGAGGCGTCTTCGACCGCGTCGCGCGCCGCTACGACCTGATGAACGACTTGATGAGCGGTGGCGTGCATCGGCTGTGGAAGGACGCCGCGGCCGCGCGCCTCAACCCGCAGCCGGGCGAGACCATCGTCGACTGCGCGGGCGGCACTGGCGACATGGCCCGCCGCTACGCGAAGATGGCGCGGCGGGTGCAGCAGCGCCGCGGCGGGGCCGACGCCACCGTCGTGGTGGTCGACTACAACGCCGAGATGGTGGCCCAGGGCCGCGAGCGCGGCTTCGAGCCGGAGATCGTCTGGGTGGTCGGCGACGCCCAGAAGCTGCCGCTGCCGGATGGCGCGGCGAACGCCTACTCGATCAGTTTCGGCATCCGGAATGTCACGGACATATCGGCCGCACTGATCGAGGCGCGGCGGGTGCTGAAACCCGGCGGGCGGTTCCTCTGCCTGGAGTTCTCGCGCCCGCCGGCCGAGGCGCTGCGCAGGGCCTACGACGCCTATTCGTTCAAGGTGATCCCGGAGATCGGCGCGCGGGTGGCGGGCGACCGGGAGAGCTACCAGTACCTGGTGGAGAGCATCCGCCGGTTCCCGGACCAGAAGGCGTTCGCCGGGCTGATCCGCGCCGCGGGCTTCGCCCAGGCCGAGTGGACCAACTTCACCGGCGGCGTCGCGGCTTTGCACACCGCGCGGGCGATCTGAGCGACGGATGGCGAGCCTCGCCGCCTACCTCCGCCTGTTCGGCGCCGGCTGGACGCTGGTCCGCAACGACGCCCTGCTGCCGCGAGAACTGGACGGCTTCTACTCCCAGGGGGTGCGGACGCTGTCGCGGACGTTGCGGCTGTTCGCGGGCTCCGGAGGGCGCAGCGGTCGGCCGGGCGAGCGGCTGGCGCGGTCGCTGGAACGGTTGGGGCCGGTGGCGATCAAGCTGGGCCAGCTGCTCTCCACCCGAGGCGACATCTTCGGACGCGAGTTTGCGGAGGACCTGTCGCACCTCAAGGACAGCCTGCCGCCGTTCCCGGCCGCTGTGGCGCGCGCCAGCGTCGAACGGGAGCTCGGCAAGCCGGTCGACGTCCTGTTCGAGAGCTTTGGCGAGCCGGTGGCCGCCGCATCGCTGGCCCAGGCGCACGATGCGGTGCTTAAGGACGGCCGCCGCTGTGCGGTGAAGGTGCTTCGGCCCGGCATCGAGCGACAGGTCGCCGCCGACGCCGCCGTTCTGGGCCTGGCGGCGCGGATGATCGAGCGGATCCCGCCCGCCCGACGGCTGGAACCTGTGAAGTTCGCCGCCACGGTGGTGCGAGCGACCGAACTGGAACTGGACCTGCGGCTCGAGGCGGCCGGGGCCGACGAACTCGGCGACGTGATGGCCAAGGACGGCTACATGTCCGCACCCCGCGTGGTCTGGGAAGGCGTCGGCAAGCGGGTGCTGACGCTCGAGTGGGCGGTGGGGCGGCCGCTCTCCGACGCCGGGGTTCTGGAAGATCCGGCGCTGGATCGTAAGGCGCTGGCCGACACGCTCACCCGCGCCTTCCTGGCCCAGGCCCTGGACCACGGCGTCTTCCACGCCGACCTGCACGAGGGGAACCTGTTCGTGGCCCCGCCGGCGCGACTGATGGCTGTGGACTTCGGCATCATGGGCCGCCTGGGCGCGATCGAGCGGCGCTATCTCGCCGAGATCCTGTGGGGCTTCCTGCAGCGCGACTACGAGAAGGTGGCGCAGACCCACTTCGACGCGGGCTACGTGCCCCCCAGCCACAGCGTCCAGGCCTTCGCCCAGGCGCTCCGGGCTGTCGGCGAGCCGGTGTTCGGCCGCTCCGCGAGCGAGGTGGCGATGAGCCGGGTGCTGACCCAGCTCTTCGAGATCACCGCCCTCTTCGACATGCGCCTGCGCCCCGAGCTGGTGCTGCTGCAGAAGACCATGATGACGGTCGAGGGCGTCGCCCGTCGCATCGATCCCGACCACGACATCTGGGCCGCCTCCGAGCCCGTGTTGCGCCGCTGGATCGCCCGCGAGCTGTCGCCCGCGAGCCGGGTGAAGCGCCTGGCCGGCGAGGCCGAGAGCGCCATCCGCAACCTGGCGAGGTTGACCGAGCCGCAGGCTACGGCGGTGGTCGTGGCCGAGCCGGAGCGCCGTGGCGGCGGCTTGCTGTGGTTCGCCCTGGGCGCTTTCGCCGCCGGCGCGGCCTTCCTGGCGGGCCTGCTCTTCCGCTAGCTCACCAGGGGGTCTTGAGGAGCGCGGCCTGGGTCGAGCACATTGCCCCGTCCGGCGCCGGACCCTTGGCGCGGGCCGCGGCCACCTCGGCGCGGGCGGCCTCGAGGTCGGCGCGGAAGTCGGGCGAGGCGTGCTGCACGGCCACCATCGACGAGGCCAGCGTGCGGGCGGTCTCCACTGCGCTCACCGTGTGGACGCCGCAGACCGCGCGGCTCTCGCCGAACGCCCTGGCCCGGTCGAGGATGGCGGTGGCGCGGTCCGGCGCGATCTCGGCCAGCACCAGGCCGATCGCCCAGATGTAGCCGGCGTGGCCCGAGGGGTAGTTGGGGCTGTCATCCAGCGCCTTGACGCGGTCGATGCAGATCTTGCCGCCGTGGGTCAGGTAGGGTCGTGGGTCCTTGAAGATATCCTTGGCGTGGTTGACCGTGCGGCTGGAGTCCCGCCCGATCCTGCCGATCATGCCGCTGAGCCGCGGCGCCGTCTGGGGCGTGAGGTTGGCGCCGAGTGCGCACGAGAAGTCGCCGTAGAGGCTGACCAGGTCGTACTTGTTGTCGTGGTTGGCCAGCGCCCAGCGCGCGTTGCCCTCGAACTTGCGGGTGGCCTTGAAGGCCGCGCGGTCGCGCTCCCAGCGCCCGTCGCCCTTCTTCGGCGGCGCCTCGAGGATCTTCGTGCCGTCGGGAATCTGTTCAGGCGTCAGGTAGCCCGAGATCGTCGGCGCCTGGGCGACCGCGGTTCCCACCATGGCCAGCGCCGCAACGCCCGCCGCCAATATCAACACCCGCATCGCCACTCTCCCGCAAACTCCGGCTTCCGGTGTCGCAAACGCGGCGCGCGGTTTCAACTCCGCGCTCCGTGTGAGCAGAAATTAAAAAACTTGACTCGAAAATTGAGTTTCTTAAATTCCGGCTATGGCCAAGCCCGAGAAAACAGATTGGCAAGCCCTCACCGAGCTCACCGGCGGCCGACCCTTGGTGGTGGAGCGCGTGCGTCTCACCGACCGCGACGTGGCGATCGAGGGCGCTTTCGAACTGCCGCGCCTCGCCCAGCTTTCGGCGGAGGACCAGGTCTTCGTCGCCGCCTTCGTGCGCAGCCATGGCTCGATCAAGGAGATGGAGCAGGTGTTCGGCGTCTCCTACCCGACGGTGAAGGCCCGGCTGAACCGCATCGCCGAGGTCTTGCAGCTCGTGGAAGTCGATCCCGCGCCTAGCCGCAGCGAAGTGATCGAACGCCTCGCCCGCGGCGAGATCAGCGCCGACGAGGCCGTGGCCGAGCTGGAGGGCCGCTCATGAACCCCGCGCCCGTCCTGGTCCCCGATCGCAAGGTGACGGTGCTTTCGGAGGGCGGTCCGCGCCGCGACCGGCATCGCCGCCGGCGTCGCAGCGTCCGTGTCGATCGCGAGGGCAAGACCAAAGTCGTCCTCTGGCTGCCGGTGACGCCGGTCTTCTGGATCCTGTCGCCGTTCGCGGTGCTGCTCGCGCCGCTCCTCTGCCTCGCCCCGCCCTTCCAGGGCGTGAACCCCTACCTGCTCGCGGCCCGCCTCGGGGCCGTGCTCGTCTCCGTGAGCGGAACGGTGATCCACGTGGATGCGCCCGACGCCCATGTCCATCTGCGCCTCTTCTAGGAAAGGACGCTTCCCATGTCCGACGACCGCCGATCGATCCTCAACATGCTGGCCGAGGGCAAGATCACCGCCGCCGAGGCAGAGCGCCTGCTGGGCGCGCTCGACGGCGGGCCTCGCCCGGTCAGCGCTTCGGCCGAGGTCAGCTGGCCCTCGAACAAGGCCAAACCCCGCTACCTTCGGGTGCTGGTCGACACCAACGAAGAGGGTGACGGCGGCCCCACGCGGGTGAACATCCGCGTGCCGATGCAGCTGCTGCGCGCCGGCGTGAGGCTCTCCAGCATCATCCCACCCAAGGCGCGCGACGAGGTGAACGCCGCCATGCGCGAGCAGGGGATTCCCTTCGATCTCAACCAGCTGAAGCCCGAGAACCTCGAAGAACTGGTCGAGCAACTGAGCGACCTGACGGTCGACGTCGACCAGGAACGGACCAAGGTCCGGATCTTCTGCGAGTAGCCTCGTTTCAATTCCTCCCCCGTCGGGGGAGGTGTCTGCGAAGCTGATGGAGGGGGCCATGCGGCGTCCGCGCCGACAATGTCCCCCTCACCGGCTTCGCCGGAGCTCCCCCGAGGGGGAGCAACCTAGGCTCCCAAGCCGAAGAACTCGGGCGCAGCGGTGACGCTGCGCCCGCTTTTCGTCAGGCCGTCTGGAAGAGGTCCGCCCAGCGGCGCTTCCTGCGGTTCTTGTGCGACCCGCGGTGCCAGGCGTCGGAGGCGATCAGGGGGACGACCGTGGAGGCTTCGGCGAACACCATCTGCTCCCAGGTCACGTCCACCTTGCCCCAGGAGCAGGCCTCCTTGAGCGTGGACGACGAGCAGGCGCCGTCACGCACGTCCGCCACCGTGATCTGGACGGCGTATTTGTGCATGTCGACCTCGTGGCCGAGGATCT
>CAZBXO010000144.1:0-9435 GCA_964495645.1 uncultured Phenylobacterium sp.
CGGTCAGGTGCGGGATGGTGCGGTCGGCCCAGATCTTCCCGAACTTGTGGTGGAAGGCCTCGTCGGTCATCACCAGCTGGGTGAGCTTGCGGGCCAGCGGGTCCTGGGTCTTCTGGAAGATGGTCGCGAAGGCGCCCATCGCGAGGCCTTCCACCAGCATCTGCATGCCGATGATCTTCTTGTAGACCTCCGGCGCGCCGATGATGTCGACCAGCAGCGCCTTCAGCGTCGGCCCGCATTCCACCGGCCGGCCCCAGCGGGCCTTGATGTACTTGGCGAAGGCGGTGACGTGGCGGGCCTCCTCGCGGGTCTGGTTGGCCGCGTACTCCTGCGCGCCCTGGTCCTTCAGCACGTGGCAGAGGCTGGCCGACAGGTTCAGCGCGCCCTGCTCGCCGTGCAGGATCGAGGAGAAGGTGCGAAGCGCGAAGCGGTTGACGAAGCGGACGCGGTCCTGGCGCGTCGGCAGGCGCTCGGAGACGTAGGGCGTCTGCAGCGAGATGACCATCTCCTCGGGGAGGATCATCTCGTTCTCCATGTCGAACGGTGTGTCGAAGTCGATGTACTTCGTGTCCAGCGGATCCCAGAAGTGGTCGTGGGTCGCCGAGATGATCTTGTCGAAGGCCGTCGAGCGGGCGTTGTACCGGTCCAGCTCCAGCATCGACTCGAAGTCGTCGGGCGCAACCGCGTCGTAGAGCACGTCCTTGGTGATGTTGCCGTCGGCCATAGGGAGCTCCGCTTGTAGGGCGCGGAGACCATGCCGCCGAAGCGCCGCCGGGTCAACGAAAATGACGGCTGCGTCAACTTCTTCGCGGAAAGGGGGAGGGCCGCTTGGCCCTCCCCTCCGTGGGCTCAGCTCACTGGGTGGTGCGTGAGCTCGCCGTGCTGGCCGAGCCGGAGCCGGAGCCGGCGCTTGCGCCGGTCGCCGTGGACCCGCCGAACGTGGAGCCCGAGCTGGTCTCGCCCTGAGGCTGGACGCGCAGGTTGTTCTGCACGTGCTTGGCGCCGGAGACCTGGTCGGCGAGGTCTTCCGCACGGCGCTTGTCGTCGCGGGACGAGACGGCGCCGGAGAGCGTCACCTCGCCGTCCTTGACCAGCACCTCGATCTCCGAGGCGTCGAGCCAAGCATCGTCCGTCAGGCGATCGTTGACATCGTCGCGGATGCGCTCGTCGGAGCGGGTGTAGTTCTTCGGGCCTCGGCCGCGGTGGCCGAGGAACTCGCCGACCTTGCGCCCGGCCTTCTCCAGGAAGCCTTCGTGGTCGTCGCGATCCTCGTAGTCGCCGTATGGGCCGCCATAGCCATGCCGGCTGGCATAGCCCTGCGACGCGCCGTACCGCTGATCGCCGCCATAGCTGCGGCTGCCGCCGGCATATCCGCCTTCCGATCCGATCCCGTAGCCGCCCTGGCCCGCATAGCCGTCGTAGGCGCCTCCCGGGGACTGGCTGCCGGGGTAGCCTTGGCCGTACGATCCACGCCCGCCGCCGTAGCGCTGGCGTTCGCGGTAGCCCCTCTCGGTTTCG
This sequence comes from uncultured Phenylobacterium sp., assembly GCA_964495645.1. Classification (GTDB taxonomy): domain Bacteria; phylum Pseudomonadota; class Alphaproteobacteria; order Caulobacterales; family Caulobacteraceae; genus Phenylobacterium. The sequence continues at coordinate 1,519 of CAZBXO010000144.1, forward strand.
TAACCCGGCGATTGGCTCCGATAGCCGCCGCGCGCGCCCGCCGCCTCGCCGCGGTACGACTGGCCGCCGTAGCCGAACTCGTCTTCCGAGGCGCCGAACGTGCGGTCCTCGCGCCCATAGGGGCCGCTCTCGAAGTCGTCCGATCCGTAGTCGCGTGGGCGGCCGTACTCCTGGTAGCTGCGACGTGCGCGGTCCTCGTTCCACCGATCCTGGTCGGCCATGGCTCACACTCCCTGTGCTTGAGTTTCGGGTGCGCGCAGACGCGCCCCCTGCGCATGGGGACAACCGGCGCCGGCGGCGGCTGTTCCGGCCGCGACGAAAGTTGATCAGGGTCGGATGGGGCTCGCCGAGACGTTGGTGCGCCCGACCCCCTCGACCGCGTAGAGGGCGTCGACATCGGGCGACTTCAGCTTTGCCAGCTGGTCGGGGTCCGCCGCGAGCTCGGCGGTCTGCATGACGCCGATGTCGCGGGCGCCGGCGACGATCACGAAGCGGTTGCCTGCTGGCCCCCTGAAGGCGGCCAGGTAGCCGTAGTCGCGGTTGGCGCGGGCGCCCGGCGCCTGGCCTGCGCCGGAGACGAAGATCTGGCCGGTCTTGCGGTCGACCAACTCGTCGAATGTATCTCCGATCTGATAGCGCGAACGGTTGAACACCGGCTCCTGCAGGATCCGCAGCGCCGAGAGATAGCCCACGTAGACCACGTCGGCGCTCTTCATCATCTCCGGCGTCAGCTGTGAGGCCGTGACGACCCGCACCCGGTCGCGGCCGCCGGCCGCCTGCACCACCACCGGCATCACCTCGCGCAGCGCCAGCGTGGCGCCCACCGGGGTGTAGTAGGTGTCGAGGTCGACGTACTTCCCCTGCAGCTGCGGGTTGTCCATCAGAAACGCGTCGAGGTCGGCCGGCGAGTTGATGTCGAAGTCGCGGACCATCCGCTTGGGCCGCTCGCCATAGTCGGTGTCGCCGAAGATGTAGTAGTCGCCGACCACCACGATGACCGGCCGCTCGCGGCCGAGGCCGGCCCAGAGCGGCGCGGCGGCGACGCGGGCGATCTCGCGGGCCGGCGAGGCCGCGCGCAGCGCCCACCAGCCGGCGACATTGAGCGCGACCAGCAGCACGGCGGCCGCCAGCCAAAGCCAGCGACGGTCGAGGGTGGGCTGGCTCGCGGCCGGCGCATCGGTGGCCGCGACGACGTCCAGCCGATACTCGCCGACGGGAATCACCAGCCGCTGGGGTTCGTCCTTCCCGGCGGCGGCGTAGAAGTCCTCGAGCTTCTTGCGAAGGCGATGGATGTAGACCCGCACCGAGGCGTCGTCGCCGGAATCCGCTGCGCGGCCGAACACCTCGTGGGCGACGTCGGCTTCCGAGAGCGTGCGGCCGTTCCGGGCCGGGTCGGCCAGGTAGTCGAACAGCCTGGCCAGGCCGTGGCTGCGGCCCAGCACGCCGCTGCTGCGCACGCGCGCCACCTGCCGCTGCAAGGCTTCCCGGTCGTCCATCCGCCTCCCCGCGGCGCGCGATTGTAACCCCCTGTAACCCGAGGGCGCGGCGGCATCAAATGAGGCGGGTCAGGTGTCGGAGAGCGATTGGCAGGCCCAGGCGAAGCGGACGGCGCCGATCGATCCGGGCGCCGGCGCGGCCCATTCGGTGGGGGTGAAGTCCGGCTGCTTCCAGGTCTGGCCCTTCAGCGCCGGCAGGTCGTGGAACCGTTCCTCGACGATGCGGGACACCTTCTTGCGGCAGTCGAACTCCGCCAGACTCTCGACCGAGCGGAAGGCGAAGCCCTGGCGATTGCGGACCCGGTTGGAGTCGTAGGCCGTCCACACACGGCGCACGCCGTCGGGGCGGGCGCGTTCGTGGACCCGCATGAACACCCAGGTGTCGTCGCTGGCGGTCACCAGCGTCCAGCCGGCCTTCTCGAGCTCGAGCTTGACGACCTGCGCATGCGCGGCGCCCACCATCGCCAAGCCCATGGCGGCGGCGATTGCGATCCTCATGACTGCGCTTTCGAAGGCCATCGGAGCTCTCCCGCGCGCCATGGTAGCGCACAAGCGGCCGGATCGTTCAAGCGGCGCCTGTAACGGCCCATGTAACGGCGACGGTAACCGTATAGTACGTCTCTGGCCTGCCCGCGCCGGCTAAGGTTCCGGCAGCCCAGACTCGGGGAAACGATCCTGTGAAGCGTGTCATTGCCATCGCCGCCTGCGCGGCCCTCGCCGTCGCCTGTACGCCCAAGGCCAAGTCGCCAGAGGGCGGCGGGGTCAAGTTCGACACGTCCCTGCCCATGACGGAGTTCATGGGCCACGTCGTGGATCCGGCCGCCTTCATGTACTGGAAGAACTCCGGCACCCGGATCGACGAGAAGGGCGAGCACGACCTGACGCCCACGACCGACGAAGGCTGGGATGTCCTGGTGACCGGCGCGACCATCGTCGCCGAAGCCGGCAACCTGCTGCAGATGGAGGGCCGCCGCCGCGCGCCGGAGGCCGACTGGAACAAGTATGCCCAGCAGCTCACCAAGCAGGCTCTGATCGCCAAGGCGGCCGCCGAAAAGCACGACAAGCAGGCGGTCTTCGACGAGGGCGGCAGGCTCTACGAGGTCTGCGTCGCCTGCCACGAACAGTTCGTGATCCAGCCGGAGTTGAAGGCCAACGGGCCCACCAAGGGCGATCCGCTGCCGGAGCTGCCGCCCGGCGCGGCAAAGAAATAGGGCCCAGCCGGCCCAGCCAGGGGAGCTGACGAAATGAAGGGGGACAGGCTGCGGGCAAGCGCCCGCAGAGCGATGCTGCTTGCCGGCTCGGCGGCTGCGATCGTGGGGGCGAACGCCGCGCGCGCTGCGGACTTGACCGAGGTCGATGAACTCGTCGTGACGGGCCACATCGAGGAGACGCTGCCGAGCGAACTCTCCAGATACGGCAACCGCCTGGTCACCATCACCGAGCAGCGGCTTCAGGACGGCGGCTATGTCGATGTGGGCCAGGCGCTCGAGCGGGAGGTTCCCGGCCTGTCGCTGATCCCGCAGAGCGGCCCGTTCTCCTACAACATCGCCTCGCTGCAGGGCTCGCGGACCGGCGAAATCCTCTACCTCGTCGACGGCGTGCGCATCTCCAACCGGCTTTACGCCACCACGCCGCCGCTCGACACCATACCGGCGCACATGGTGCAGCGGATCGAGGTGCTGCAGGGCGGCCAGGGCCTGTTTTTCGGCACGCAGGCCGTGGCGGGCGTGATCAACATCGTCACCAAGCAGCCGCAGGCCGGGCCCTCCGGCCGCGTCGAGATCGGGGGCGACACCAACGACGCCGTCACCGGCAACGCCTGGTTCACGGGCGGATCGGGCGCGCATCGCCTCGCGGCGTTCGCCAGCTACGACTGGGCCAAGGGCTTTCGGCCGTTCCGGCGCGCGGATTACCAGCCGAGCGCCACCGATCGCGAGCGCGGCTACCGGCTGACGAGCCTGGGCGGCAAGTACGCCTTCGAGCCCGCCCAGGGCTTCCGGTTCTCGGCCAGCTACACCCACACCGAGGGCTACGTGGACTTCGCCCGCCCGGTGCAGGCGGCCAAGGCGGTGAACTACCGCAACGAGGAGATCGCCTGGGCCAAGATCGACTGGGACCCCTCGAACGCCTTCGGGCTCTACATCAAGGGCTACTGGCACGACTGGGAGAGCCACTACGACGAGGACGACAACATCGGCGGCAGCGTGGTCACCGTCAGCCAGCAGGAGATCTGGACCTTCCACGACTATGGGCTGAATGCGGCCGGGCGCTATGTCCTGCAGCCCGGCCTGGAACTCTGGGGCGGCTACGAGATCCAGAAGTATGGCGGCCATGACGATGTGCTGATCATCGAGCGCCGCAACGAGACGGCTCATGCCCTGTTCGCCCAGATGCGGGTCACGCCAGAGATGGTTCCCGGCCTGCACTTCGCCGCGGGCCTTCGGAGCAACTTCATCAAGCGGGCCCAGGACGCGACCGTCTTCAACGTCTCGGGCGCCTATGACCTCACCGACAGCCTCTTCGTGAAGGCGACGGCGGGCACGGCCTTTCGGCTTCCGGATGCCGAATCGCTTTTCGCCAACGACCCGCTTTTCAACGGCGAGGTCGGCAACCCCAACCTGAAGCCCGAGCGCAGCAAGAACCTCAACGCCTCGATCGGCGGGCGCGGAGACATGTTCACCTGGGAACTGGTCGGTTTTGCGCGTGAGACGAAGGATCTGATCAGCCTCGACGGCGAGACTCCGGATCCGGACGTCTTCACCTTCGTCAACCTGCCCGACAAGGTGCGTGCGACCGGTTTCGAAGCCCTGGCGAGCGCGCAGGCTACCGAGGCGCTGTCGCTGCGAGCGTCCTACACCCACACGCGCACCCGGCTGAAGGGTTCGGGCGTGCAACTGGCCGGCGTGCCGAAGGACCACATTCAGGCCGGGTTTGACTTCCGCCAGCCGGACCAGGACTGGGGCGTCGGCGGGACGGCCAACTACGTCGGCGATGTCTATGACACCGTGGCCTCCGGGTTTGGACGGCGCGAGCGGGGCAACTACGTCGTGGTCGACTTCAATGCCTGGCTGCAGATCGCCGATGTCGGCCGGCTGAACGTCCGCCTGGAGAACGCATTCGGCGAAAGCTACTCGACGCGGATCACCCGGGCGACCCGCGATACGGGCGGGGCCTATCTGGTGCACTATCGCGGCGTGCCGAGGACGCTGCATGTCAGCTTCGCCAAGAGCTTCTGACGGGGTCCGCCCCGGCCGCCGGGCCTGGGCGCCGCGGTGGCTGGTGGTCACGCACCGCTACGTGGGTGTCGTGATGGGCCTGCTGATGCTGCTCTGGTTCGTGAGCGGCGTGGTGATGCTCTTCGCCCGTTGGCCGGAGGTCACGGCGGAGCAGCGCACCGCGGGTCTGGCCCCGATCCCTTGGGCGGCCTGCTGCAAGCTGCCCCCGGCGCTCGGGCCGCAGCTCGTCGATGCGGTGGCGGTCGAGGGCCTGGCCGGACGGCCCGTGGCGCGGGTCGACGACGAGGTCTGGGACCTGGCCAGTGGCCGGCCGGTCCACCATGTCACCGAAATGGAGGCCTGGTCAGTGGCCGCGACGTTCGCCGCGCACACCGGGCTGAAGGGCAGGCCGGCCGCGATCCGGCAGGTCGAGCGCGACCAGTGGACGGTCACCGGCTACTTCGACAAGGGCCGGCCCTACTGGAAAGTGCGCCTGGGCGACGCGGGCGCGACCGACCTCTATGTGTCGGCCAAGACCGGGGTCGTGGCGCAGAAGACCGATGTGAAGAGCCGCTTCACGGCCTGGCTGGGACCGATCCCGCACTGGCTGTATCCCACCGTCCTGCGGCAGAATCCGAAGCTGTGGAACGCGGTGGTGGTCTGGACCTCGCTGATCGGGACCTTCCTGACGGTGACCGGGCTCTACCTGGGGCTTGTGGCGTGGCGGCCGCTGGCGGCGCGGATCACGCCCTTCCGGGGCCTGATGGCCTGGCACCATCTGTTCGGCCTCTTCGCGGGCGTCCTGACGCTGATGTGGGTGGCGAGCGGGCTCGTCTCGATGAACCCGTGGGGCTTTCTGGAAGGCGGGCCGGACGACAGCCGCGCGCGCATCCGCGGCGAGCTGACGTTCGACCAGGTCGCCCCGGCGATCCTGGCCGCGCAGGGACCATCGGTGCGGCGCATCGAGGCGGTCCCACTGGGCGGTGCGGTGTTCGTCATGGCCGACGGCCGGCGGCTCGACGCAGCGGGGCGGCCGGCGCCGATCTCGCAGGCCGAACTCGCGCAAGCCGGCCGGGCGGCCGGAGCGGTGGCGCACCAGGAGATGATCCGCGCGGAGGACGCCTACTACCACGCCGGCCACGAGGGCGCCGTTCCGCTGCCGGCCTGGCGGGTGGTGTTGACCGACGGGACGCGCCTCTATCTGGACGCCGCGACCGGCCAGCCGCACGTGCGCTTCGACGCCGACGCGCGCGCCTACCGTTGGCTGTTCGAGGGGCTGCACCGGCTGGACGTGGTTCCGGGCTTCGACCGCGGTCCGGGCTGGATGGCGGTGGTGATCGCCCTGCTGCTGGCGGCCGGCGGTGGGGTCGCCACAGGGGTCTGGCTGGGCTGGCGTCGCATCAAGGCGGATGTCGCGGCCCTGACGCGCACGAAAGCGTGAGCGTGGGCCGGGAACGGCTTGGCCGTTCGCCGGTTCTTCAGCGTGACCGTGGTCGGACGCGAAGCTGGCTTAGGTCTCCCGTAGGGCCCCGGCGGCTTCGTCTCCGCCGGGGTTTTGCGTCACCAGGCCCCGCGCGCCCCGGGCTTCAGCTTCAGGGCTGGCCGCTCCACCAGGAACCATGACAGCGCCGCGAACGGCAGGACCGCCAGGATCGCAGTCAGCACGTTCAGCTCGCCCGCCATGGCCAGCGCCTGCTGCACCGGGAAGGCGTAGATGTAGACCCCGTAGCTGAGGTCGGCCGGCAGCTTGCCGGGCCGGGCGAGGCCGAGCACGGCTGTGGGCAAGGCGGGCGGGCCCACGAACGGAAAGGCGGCCACCGAGGCCGCGCCCAGCCAGAGCGGAACCCTGATCGCGCGCAGCTGCAGCGCCGCGCCGGCGAAGAACAGCATGCCGTTGCGGGCGGTCAGGAAGACGACACGCGAAGGCCGGGTGTGCGCCCACTCCGGCTGGGCCATCACCATGCCGAGCCAGACGACGAAGCCGGCCGCAGTGAGCGCCAACACGATCCGCAGGTCCGCGCGGATCAGCATCAGCACCAGGTAGAAGCTGAACTCGAGCCTGAGTGTCCAGAGCACGCCGTTGACGACCCCCGCCACCGGCGCGCCCTCGAAGACGCCGGGCAGGTCGTAGGTGGCCGGGTAGAGCAGGGCGTTGCGGACGACGTAGAGCGCGGCCTTGGGCGCATACTCGGACATCGGCGCGGTGGTGACGGCGGCCAGCAGCACCACGGTCACGATCAGCGAGGCGATGAGCGCCGGCTCGATGCGCAGGAGACGCTTGACCAGGTAGGTCTTCGGGTCGCGCACATAGCTGGCGGTGACCAGGTAGCCGCTGATCACGAAGAAGATCGAGACACCCAGCGCGCCCAGGTCCTCCACGCCCCAGATGCGCAACGGCGGCTGTCCGGACAGCGGGAAGGTGTGGCTGACCACGACCAGGAGGGCCGCCACGAGCCGCATGAGATCGAAGCTCATGGCGGGGCTCTAGCATGCGTCGGCGCCGCTCACGGAGAATCGATGACGAGTGTCGGCGTTCGACAGTCGTCCGCGGCGAAGGGTGGTATCCCCCCGCATCGTCGGCACGGTTCAACCAGGCGCCGGCGGCTGAGAGACGGGCCCTGTGCGGTCCCGCGCTCCCGCCTGCGCTCAGGGAGGTCCTATGGCCTCGGACGTCCTGTCCCGCCCCGTCGAGGACAAAGCCACAGTCGGCGCTGCACAGCGCTACGTGCAGCTGGCCGAGGAAGCGATGGCGCTGACGGGCTACACGGACGATCCGGAGCAGCGCGCGGCGATCTGTCGGATCAGCGAGATATGGCTCGCCCTCGCCGAAGCGGAGCTCCGCGGCTAGACCCGGATGTCGACCTTGTGGTCGGTGGCGCCGCCGGGCGAAGGGCGGATTTGCACCTGATCGGCGATGTTCAGGGTCTTCACGGACCGCGCCAGCGTCTGGGCAGCCTGGATCGACGTCGGCAGCGTCATGAGACGCCACAGACCCTCCCCGGCATTCCTGAGCTGCACGCTCACCATGGGTCCCCACCCTTTTCTGGCTCTTGCAGGCTAGCCGTCGGGCGTTGGCCGTCTCCTAAGCCGCTAGGTTAACGCTCAGTCTTCGCGGCTGAAGCTGCGCCGTTCTGTCGCGGCCCGGCTGAGCGGCGGCTTCAGCGGCTCCGGCCGCCGCGCCGAGGCGGGATTCAGGCAGCGGCTAG
>CAZBXO010000145.1:0-9363 GCA_964495645.1 uncultured Phenylobacterium sp.
GCCACCGTGATCTGGACGGCGTATTTGTGCATGTCGACCTCGTGGCCGAGGATCTCGGCGCAGACCACGGTGTCCTGCGCGAAGTTCTTCGGCACGCCGCCGCCGACCATGAAGAGGCCGGTGGCGCCGGCCTTCAGCTTGATCTCGGTGAGTTCGCGGAAGTCGGCGATGGCGTCGATGGTCAGGTAGGGCTTGCCCGCCTTCATCCGCTCCACCTGGTGCTTCACCAGGCCGAAACCGGCCGAGGAGTCCACGAACGCCGGGCAGAAGATCGGCACGCCTTCGCGGTAGGCGACCTCGACCAGGCTGTCCGGCTTCTTGGCGTTGCCGGCGGCGAGCCACTTGCCCATCTCGTGGATGAACTCGCGGCTGGAGTAGGGGCGCGGCTCGAGCTGCTCGCAGATCTCGTAGATCGTGCCGTCGCAGTTCTGCAGCTCCTCCTCGTCGATGTAGGTGTCGTAGATGCGGTCGATGTAGAGCGCGCGCAGGTCGCGGTCGTCGACGTCGGACTGGGCCTGATAGTGCTTGAAGCCCAGGGCCTCGAAGAAGTCCATGTCGACGATCGAGGCGCCGGTTGCGACGATCGCGTCGATCATCCCGTACTTCACCATGTCACGGTAGATGTGCATGCAGCCGCCGGCCGAGGTCGAGCCGGCCAGCGTGAGCCACGTCGAGCAATCGGCGTCCTGCAGGCTCATCGACCAGATGTCGGCCGCGCGCGCCGTGTCGCGGCTGGTGAAGCTCATCTTGCGCATGGCGTCGATCACCGGCCGGGCGTCGTACTGGTCGATCGCCACGTGCTCGACGGTGTTGGCCAGCAGCTCGGCCTTGCGATTGGAGGACGGGGTCGGAGCGTTCATCTCGGAAGTTTCCTTCTCAAGGGTGATCGCCCGTCGCCAATAGAAGGCGCCGCCGGGACGGACGACCGGCGGCGCCTATAACACTTCAATGCGCGCTGTTGTTACCGCCTGCGGCGCTTCTTGCCGGCCGCGCCCTTGGGACGCGAGAGGCGCACGACCTTTCGCTCCTCCTCCTGGCGCTCACGCGGCAGGGGGATCGAGCGGCCGGCCAGGCCGAACATCGAGGCCATCGGGGCGTCGTTCACCAGCGCGGTCTCGGCGTCGCCGAAGCCGTTGAAGCGGGTGTTCATGGCGACCCCGTAGGCGCCCAGCATGCCGATCTCGACGTAGTCGCCTTCGCGCACGTCCTCCGGCAGCCAGAACGGGCCCGGCATATGGTCGAGTGAGTCGCAGGTCGGACCGTAGAAGCGGAACGGCTTCAGCGAGCCCTCCACCTCATGGGCGTCGCGGCCCTCGCCCCGATAGAGCTTCACCGGAAAGGGCCACTTCACGTGCGCCGCATCGAACAGGCTGCCGTAGCTGCCGTCGTTGAGGTACAGCGCGTCGCCCTTCTTGAGCTCGACCTTGGTCAGGATCGATGTGGACTCGGCCACCAGGGCCCGGCCCGGCTCGCACCACAGCTCGGCGTCCCCGGTCACGGTCATCTCGGCGAAGCCGCGATGGATCGAGTCGACATAGGCCGACATGTCCGGCGGGACCATGCCCGGGTAGACCGACGGGAAACCGCCGCCCACGTCGACCACGTCCACGACCACGCCGGCGCGCACGATGGCGCGGCTGGCCTGGGCCATGGCGGCCTGGAAGGCCGTCGGGCGCATGCACTGGCTGCCGACATGGAAGCTGACGCCCATGCGGTCCTGGGTCGCGCGGCGCGCAGCCAGGAGCAGGGAGGGAGCCTCCCAGGTGTCAGCGCCGAACTTCCCGGAGAGCGAGTAGGACGCGCCCTCGGCCTGCACGGCCAGGCGCACGATCAGCGCCAGGTCGTCGGCGTTGCCGGTCGCCTCGAGGATCTTCGCGAGCTCCTCATGGGTGTCGAGGGCGAAGATGCGCACGCCGTGGTCGAAGTAGGCCTGGGCGATCGCACGGCGGCTCTTCACAGGGTGCATGAAGGCCATGCGCGCGCCGGGCGCGTGCTTCGAGATCAGTTCGATTTCCGGGACGGACGCCACGTCGAAGGCGTTCACCCCGTTGTCGACGAGGGTCTCGACGACCCACGGCGAAGGGTTCGCCTTCACGGCGTAGAATACGTCGCCTTTGAAATTCCCCTGGAACCAGCGCGCCGCCTGGGCCACTGCATCTCGTCGCACTAGGGCGACGGGACGCTCCGGTGACCGCTCACGGACCAGGTCCAGGGGCGTATGGTACGTCTGCACCGCACGCAACCCCCAACGGATTGTTGAACCCAGACCGGCGTTAGCAGCGCTTTTGAGGACATCGGGTCCGCCGGAAGCCGCGCAAATAGGGTCAAACACCACATATGTAAAGTGATGAGTGCTGCGGCGCGTTCGCGCGCTGGACCGTGACGGTCGGGGCGTGCCATGAAGCCGGCGTGCGAGGGCGGCGCCGGGGGGCCGCCCACCGACCGGGAAAGCGCCGCCGCCACATGTCCGACGCCGCCGTGCTGTCGATCGGGAACGTCTCCAAGACCTTTGGCGCGCGGCGCGCGCTGGATGGGGTGTCCCTGGACGTCGCCAAGGGCGAGATGATCGCCCTGATCGGGCCGTCGGGCTCGGGAAAGTCGACCCTGCTGCGCTCGATCTCGGCGCTGCAGACCATCGATGCGGGCGGCAAGATCACCGCCTTCGACGGCCCGGTTCAGGAAAACGGCCGCGTCGCGCCGAACATGCGCAGGACGCGCACGCGCATCGGCATGATCTTCCAGCAGTTCAACCTGGTGGGCCGTCTCACCCTGTTCTCGAACGTGGCGCTGGGCTCGCTAGGGCGCATCCCGGCCTGGCAGGGATTGCTCGGCCTGTGGCCGGCGGAGACCAAGCACGCGGTCATGGCCGCGCTCCACCGCTTCGGCCTCTCCGACTACGCCGGCCAGCGCGCCAACACGCTCTCCGGCGGCCAGCAGCAGCGCGGGGCGATCGCCCGCGCCCTGGTCCAGAAGGCCAAGATCATCCTCGCGGACGAGCCGGTGGCCTCGCTCGATCCCGTCTCCGCCCGCCGGGTGATGGAAATCCTGCGCGAACTCAACCGCAGCGACGGCCTGACGGTCATCGTCACCCTCCACCAGGTCGACTACGCCCTGCGCTACTGCGAGCGGGTCGTGGCGCTGAAGGCCGGCAAGGTGGTCTACGATGGCCCGCCGAGCGGTCTCGACAAGCCGCGCCTCATCGACATCTACGGCCCCGAATTCGAGGACGTCTTCTGGGAAGGACCGCCCACATGATCCGCCGCGCCCTCATCGTGGCCACGCTGTCTGCCGGCGTCCTCGGCCTCTCGGGCTGCGGCGACTCGAAGTCGACCCAGACAGCGGCCGGCGGCGCGCCGAAGGAGCTGGTCTTCTCGATCCTCTCGGCCGAGAACCAGGCCTCCATGGGTCCGCTCTGGCAGCCGCTGCTGGACGACATGTCCAGCCAGATCGGCGTCAAGGTGAAGCCGTTCTTCGCCACCAACTACACCTCGCTGATCGAGGCGATGCGCTTCCAGCAGGTGCAACTGGGCTGGTTCTCCGCCCTGCCGGCGCTGGAGGCGATCGAGCGGGCGAACGGGCAGGTCCTGGGCCGGGTGGTCGACGCCGGCGGCGACGCGACCTACAAGTCCGTGCTGATCGTCAAGAAGGGTTCCGGCGTCACCCTCGACAAGGTGCTGGCCTGCGACCGCACCCTCGACTTCGGGATCGGCGACACCCAGTCGACCTCGGGCACGCTGGCGCCGATGGCCTACCTGTTCACGCCCCGCGGCATCGACCCGGCGCGCTGCTTCAAGACCGTCCGTTCGGCCAGCCACCAGGCCAACGAGTTCGCCGTCGTCAACGACCTGGTCGACGTGGCCACCAACAACTCCGTCGGCCTCATCTTCTTCGCGCGCCAGAACCCCAAGGCTGCCGAGACGGTCGAGACCATCTGGAGCTCGCCGCCCCTGCCGGAGTCCTCGATCGTGGTGCGCAGCGACCTCGACCCGGCGCTGAAGGAGAAGATCCGCCAGTTCTTCCTGACCTACGGCACGGGCGCGGACGCGGTCGCCGAGAAGCAGCGCGAGGTGCTCAAGGGCCTCGCCTACGGCGGCTTCCGCCCGGCGGACAACTCCTACCTTGATCCAATCCGCGAAATGCGGGCCGCCCAGGCGCTGGCCGAGGCGCGCAAGTCCAACGACGCCGGCCGCATCGCCAAGGCCCAGGCGGAGTTCCAGAAGATCCAGGCCGAGGCCGCCGCGCGGCGCGCCACCCAACCCGCGGGCTGACATGACCGCCATCGAGATCCCGCCGCCGCCCAGGCGCAGCCTCGCCCAGCGCGCCCCGGACCTCCTTATCTGGGGTCTGGTCCTGGTGCTCCTGGTCATCGCCTTCAAGCCGGTCGACATGACCAACTTCGGCCGGCTGTTCACGAACTCCGAGAACATGCGCGAGTTCGGGCGCGCCTTCCTGCGGCCCGACTTCACCAACTGGAAGACCTACGTCGCCCAGATGTGGCAGACGGTGCAGATCGCGCTCTGGGGCACCACGCTGGCGGTGTTCCTGGCGATACCGTTCGGCCTGGCCTGTGCGCGCAACATCTCGCCGCCCTGGATTCAGCAGCCCCTGCGGCTGCTGATGAACCTGCTGCGGGCGGTGCCGGACCTGGTCATGGGACTGGTGTTCATCGTTGCCGTGGGCCTGGGCCCGTTCGCCGGGGTCATGGCGCTGGCGCTCAACACCGGTGGTGTGCTGGCCAAACTGTTCTCCGAGGCCGTGGAGTCCATCGACAAGGGCCCCGTAGAAGGCGTGCGCGCGACCGGCGCCACGCGCCTGCACGAGGTCGTCTGGGGCGTCATCCCGCAGGTCGCGCCGCTCTGGACGTCCTACGCGCTCTACCGGTTCGAATCGAACTCCCGCTCCGCCACGGTGTTGGGGCTGATCGGCGCCGGCGGCATCGGCCAGGTGCTGTTCGAGAGCCTGCAGTCGTTCGACTATTCCGCGGTCGCCGCCATCGCGGTGGTGATCATCGCGGCCGTATCGCTGATCGACCTGCTCTCCCAGGCGATGCGCTCGCGCCTGCTCTGATCAGGGCTCGAACCGAGCCAGGAGGCGCTTCAGCTCCGGCTCGTCGACCAGGTCGCTGGCCTCGTCGGGCGTGGTCCAAAGCTTGTCACGCTGGCCGCGTTCCGGCCACTCGGCCAGCTCCTCGCGGACTTCCATCGGGAAGACCATCACCCGCACGTGCTGGATCCGGCCGCTCTTCAAGCGCTTGTCGTAATGGAAGGTCCCGATCGCGCGCCGACGCGCCACGCCCAGGACACCGGCTTCCTCGTAGGCCTCTTCGGCCGCCGTGCGGTCCGGGCCCGACCGCTTGGGCCAGCCCTTGGGGATCACCCAGCGCCGGCTCTCGCGAGAGGTGATCAGCAGCACCTCCAGGGCTCCGTCGCTGGTCAGCCGCCAGGGCAGGGCGGCGTATTGCGTCCGGGGCTCCCGATCGGGGTCCGCGCGCAGTCTCTGCTTGGCCTTGGCCATCCGCCCTCCGGCAAGGGCGGTGAGTTAAGGGCGCTTCGCGTCATCCGCCAAACGCCTTGTCATCAAACTGTCATATGTGGGCTACCAGCGCACGCGTAGGCCGATGGCGAACGCCCGAGGCGTCAGGGGGCTGACGGTCCGGGTATCGGCATCGTCGTCCAGCGGCGAATTGGGCGCGTTCTCGACGCCGTCCGGCTCGAAATAGGTCCCGTAGGTGGCGCGCCGGCTGTCGAACAGGTTGTCCACGCGTGCGAAGAGAGTGACCCCGCGCGTTGCGCGCCATTCCGCGTGGAGGCCGACGATCCGGTAGCTCCGCAGGCGGGTGTCCTCGTTGGACTCGTCGCCAGCCAGGCGCTGAGGGCCGACGGCCACGAGGTCGGCGCCGAGGGTCACGGCCGGCGTGACCGCCCAGTCGCCGCCCAGCTTCAGGCGCCAGCCCGGGATCGCGCCGATGCGGTCGCCCGGCTCGACCTGGACGTTGCCGTCGTCGTCCGCGAAGGGGCTCCCGGACGGCAGGTCTCCCGAGAAGCGGTAGGTCGCGGCGATATGGCTGGCCGCGGCGTAGAGTTGCCAGGTGTCCCGCGTGTAGTCGGCGCTGGCCTCGGCGCCGCGGCGGCGGGTCTTGGGCACGTTGGCGAAGTAGCCCCGGCCCTGGATGTCGCTGGCCAGCGCCACGATGTCGTTGGTGTTGTCCGCCTGGAAGACGCCGACACGCCACTTCAGCGGCCCGGAGCGGCCGCGGAGGCCGGCTTCCAAGGTCTTGGCGACGACCTGGTCCAGCGGCGGGTCGGACACCAGCGCGTTTTCCAGCAGGCACGGTCGCGCCGGATCGCTGCAGCCGAGCTCCAGGGCGGTGGGAGCCCGGTTGGTCTCGGCGTAGCCGCCGTAGAGGCTGACGCCCTCGGCGAAGCGCCAGGCAAAGCCCCCCGCGGGGTTGAAGCGGTCGAAATCGTGTGTCCCGTTGATCTCGGGGCTGGCGCCGGTCAGGTCGCGGACCTTGACGTGGGCGTGGTTGAAGCGGGCGGACAGCGTCAGCGACAGCCGCCCGGTCACATCCCACGTGTCCGTGGCGTAGGCGCCCAGGTAGGTCGTGCGGGTGCGCGCCTCGACGGGGCTGTAGGCCACCGCGCCCGCCGTCCTGATCAGCTGGCCGACGCCTGGGATCGATCCGGGAGTCGCGTCGACCAGCAGGTCCTCCTGGATCAGTCCCAGCGTGCTGTTCGACGAGAACCGCGCCCGGCCGTGGTCCAGGCTGACGCCGGCCGCGAACGCGTTTGTGCGGCCCATCAGGGGCGCATCGCTCGTCGTTTGGAACGCGACGCCATAGGTGTCCGCGCGGGTCCGCGTGCGGTCGACCGAGCCGTAGGGGATGCCGTTGCAGGGCCGGTTCTGGCCGGCGAGGATCGGGGGACAGCCGATCGGCGTGCCGGTCAGGGTCTGCACCTGGAAGGCGGCCGCGGGCGGGCGGATCGCATCCGGGAAGCTGTCGTCCTCGAGGCAAAGCGTATTGAAGAGCGGGTTCGTGGCCTGCCGCGAGCAGCCTTCGAAATCGCCATCGTTGCCGTCGACGTGACGCTGGCGGAAGCGCCGGACGTAGCCGCTCGCCTGCGCCGACCAGTGCTCGGAGAGTTTTTTCGACCCGTCGAGGCCGACCATCAGGGTCTTGTTCCGGGTCTTCTGCGGATAGGTGTAGACCGCGTCGCGGTCGTTCTCGAGCAGGTCCACCGGGGTCGGGCCGACCACGCCGAACCTGTTGTCGGCGGCGAGGGCGAAGAGATGCGCCTCCGCGTCGCCGCCCTTCCAGCCGAGATCGCCGAACACGCGCGCCACGTCCGACGGCGAGTGGTCGCGCCAGCCGCGTTCATGGCCGCCGTCGGCCGCGAGGTAGACGCCCCACGGTCCGGACGACCAGCCCTGCTCCGCCGCGCCGTAGACGCGCCCGAACGATCCGGCCTGGAGGATCGGGCCACCGCCGGGCGTGTCGAAGCCGCTCTTGCCGCGCAGGGTCACCGCGCCGCCCAGGGCGTTCAGGCCGAACGCCGGGTTTGCGGTGAAGAGGTCGGCCCGCGCGATGGCGATCTCGGGGACCAGGTCCCAGTTCACGCTATCGCCGAACGCCTCGTTCAGCCGCACGCCGTTCAGATAGACCGCCAGGCCCTGCGGCGTGCCCTGCAGCGGCGAAGCCTGAAAGCCGCGGAAGTTGAGGTCGCGGGTGAAGCCGTTGCCCTGGGTGTCGGAGAGCGCGACGCCCGCAACCCGCTGCTCGAGCGTGTCGGTGACCGCGAGCGAGCCGGTTCGCAGGAAGGCTTGGTCGCCCAGGCTCTCGACAACGCCTGGCAGCTTGGCGGGGTCGACTCCACCGCCGGACAACGGCGTCGGCGCCACGACGATGACCTCGGAGACGACCGCCCCGGCGTCCGCCTCCTCGGCGCGCGCAGCGGTCGCCATCGCCGCGAGGCTTGCGCCCAGCAGCCAGGGGGTCACGTTGCGATTCATTCGCAAGACCCTAGACCAGCCCCACATTGCCGTCGTGTTGCAGTTGGTCGCAGGGCTAGAACCGGTAGTCCCGCTCCACCCGATAGCGCGCGCCCTCTCGGCCCAGGGTGCTCGAATAGAGCGCGAAACCGTCCACCGGAATGGGCGGGCTCCTCAGGAGGTTGTTGGCCTGGATCCAGGCGGCCACTTCCGCGGCATTGGGCTGCCGCAGGTAGGCCAACGTCACGTGCGGCTTGTAGCGCCGCTTCTCGGGCTTCAGGCCGGCGCGGCGGGCGGCGGTTTCGCAAGCGGCGGCGAGCCGAGCGAGCGGGGCGCTCTCCTCCACGCCGGCCCAGACCACCGAGACGTCGTTCCCTTCGCCGAACGAGCCCGCCCCCGCCAGTGCAAGTTGGAAGGGCGGCATGTCGATGCCGGCCAACTCGCCGTCAAGGTCGTGGGCCACGTCCTCGCGCAGTTCCCCAAAGAAGCGCAGCGTGATGTGCAGGTTCTCGACCGGGACCCACCTGGCCCCGTCGATGCCGGCCTGGCGTCGCGAAAGCGCTTCTCTGAGCGCGATCGGGAGGTCCAGCGCTGCGAAAAGCCGGATCATACCCCCTTGTTAGCGCGTTCCCCGGGTCCGCGCGCCGGGTCTTGCTAAGGCCGCGTGGGGCTACGATATTTCGCAGGCGTCCGATTTGGACTCTGAAACACGAAAGGCTTTGCTCTCATGAGCGACTTCAACCGCGGCTTTACGCGCACGGTTCCGACGGACCGGGCCGACATGTCCGTGGACGCGGGCCTGCGGAGCTTCATGCTCGGCGTCTACAACAAGGTCGCCCTGGGCCTCCTGCTGTCGGCGGCGCTCGCCTTCGTCACCAGCCAGGTGGCGCCGGTGCGCGACCTCCTCTACGTCATCACGCCCGACGGACGGCTGGCCGGCATGACGGTCCTTGGCATGATCATTGGGTTCGCGCCGCTGGCGGTCATCCTGTTCGGGATGGTGGCGCTGCGCAACGCCACGCCGAAGAGTTCCGGCATCTACTACTGGACCCTGGTGTCGCTTATCGGCGCCGGCCTGGGCGTGCTGGGCCTGGCCTACACCGGGACCTCGCTCGCCACGACCTTCCTGGTCACCGCCACGGCGTTCGGGGGCCTGAGCCTCTTCGGCTACACCACCAAGCGTGACCTGACCGCCTTCGGCAGCTTCCTGATCGTGGGCCTGATCGGCCTGCTGGTGGCGATGGTGGTGAACATGTTCCTGGCGAGCCCGATGATGGGCTTCATCATCAGCGTGCTCGGCGTGTTCATCTTCGCCGGCCTGATCGCCTGGGACACCCAGCGCCTGAAGATGACCTACTACCAGCTGGGCGGCGA
>CAZBXO010000146.1:0-9312 GCA_964495645.1 uncultured Phenylobacterium sp.
GCTCGACCAGGCGCTTGGCCTTCTCGATGACCATCTCGGCGACCTGCACGTGGCGCGTCGCCGGCTCGTCGAAGGTCGAGGAGATCACCTCGCCCTTCACCGTGCGCTGCATGTCGGTGACCTCTTCGGGGCGCTCGTCGATCAAGAGGACGATCAGGTAGCACTCGGGATGGTTGGTCTCGATCGACTTGGCGATGTTCTGCAGCATCACCGTCTTGCCGACCCGCGGCGGCGAGGTGATCAGGCAGCGCTGGCCCTTGCCGAGCGGCGCCACGATGTCGATCACCCGGCCGGAGCGGTCCTTCAGGGTGGGATCGTCGATCTCCATCTTGAGCCGCTGGTCGGGGTAGAGCGGCGTCAGGTTGTCGAACAACACCTTGTGGCGGACGTTGTCCGGGCTTTCGAAGTTGATTTGGGTGACCGCGACTAGGGCGAAGTAGCGCTCGCCCTCGCGGGGCGCGCGGACCGCGCCGACCACCGTGTCGCCGGTGCGCAGGCCGAACTTCCGGATCTGCGAGGGGCTGACGTAGATGTCATCGGGGCCTGGCAGGTAGTTGGCCTCGGGGCTGCGCAGGAAGCCGAAGCCGTCCTGCACCACCTCGAGCGTCCCCGACCCGGTGATCTCCACGCCTTCCTCGGCGAGGGTCTTCAGGATCGCGAACATCATGTCCTGCTTGCGCATGGAGTTCGCGGATTCGACCTCCAGCTGCTCGGCGAAGGCCAGCAGGTCGGCCGGCGACTTGTCCTTCAGCTCCTGCAGGCTCATGCGGGTCAGGCCCATGGCGGCGATCGCCTTGGCGGCCTCGGAGGGTTCGTCCGGCTCGGCGTCGGACGCCGCATCCTCGGCGGGCGTTTCGGCGGCGGCTCCGACGGTCTCTGTCACAGGCGCTTCGGCCTCGGGGGCTTCGGCTTCGCTCAAGTCGGGATTGTCGTTGTCCATCAATGTCTTGCTTTGTGCGGCGTCCGCCGCCGCCGGACGGAATCCGGGCGCGGTCTGAACGGATTGCAGCGCGCTGTCGCGCGCCTATGAACGTTCCAAGGGAGCCAACCGCTCAGCGGTCGATGCGAGGATTGGCGGGAAGGCGGGGCGCGCCGGAGCCCGACGCGTGAGGGGATCGGAACCACATGCGCCCGCCGCGGTCAAGATATGGGGTCAGTGGTTGCCGAACTGAAGGGTCACCGCCAGCACCGCCACGATGGCCAACAGGAAGGGAATCTCATTGGTGGCGCGCCAGAACTTCGCGGACTTCGGCCGCTCGCCCGCCTCGATCTTCCGCCGCGATCCCGACAGGAAGCCGTGCCAGCCGGAGAGGACGAAGACGACCACCAGCTTCACCAGCATCCACGGCTGCAACAGGAAGGCCCAGCCCTCCTTCATCTCGTAGACGTGGAACAGGATCAGGCTGACGCCGAGGACCCAGGTCAGCACCATGGCCGGCACGATGATGATCCGGGCAAGCTTCCGCTCCCAGACCTTGAAATGGGCGTCGAACTCGCTGCCGGGCGGGGCGGTCTCGGTGTGGTAGGCGAAGAGCCGCGGCAGGTACATCATGCCGGCCATCCAGGCGATGACCGTGATGATGTGCAGGCCCCTCAGCAGGTCGTACCAGTTCATGCGCTCCCCTCCAGGCAGGCGCACTTGCCATGACCCGCCGGGCACCGCCAAGGCCCGAAGGGCTTGATCCCCGTGCGCGGCAGGCTCTCCAGCACCGCCCGTCCCAGGCCCTCGATGAAGGTCGGCGCGACGCCGACGGTGCGTGCGCGCATGTAGGGGACGCCCAGGCTCCTGGCGATCTCCGCGTATTCGTGGTCGAGTTCAACCAGGGTCTCCACGTGCTCGGAGACGAAGGCGATCGGGCACACGATCACCGCCACGCCGTCCTTCGCCGCCTGGCGGATGGCGTCCTCCGTCGACGGCTCCAGCCATTTCAGCCGCCCGACCTTGCTCTGGAAGCTCACCTCCCACTCGGGGATCTCGGGCAGAAGGACGGCGGCCGCCTGGGCGCTGGCCAGGATCTGCGCCTCATAGGGGTCGCCGCCGTCCACCACCTGCTGCGGCAGCCCGTGGGCCGAGAAGATCAACCGTACCTTTTCGGGGCGGCCGCCAGCCTCCCAGGCCTTGCGGACCGCCGCGGCGTTGGCCTGCGCCAGCCCCCGTGCGGTCGGATAGCAACAGATCGAGCGTGCGCGCCCGGGGCCTCGGTAGACCGCCGCCCAGTCCTTCAGTGACGACCCGGTCGTGGTGGTCGAGTACTGGGGATAGAGCGGCAGGAGGACGATCTCGTCGGGCTTGAAGGCCGCCACCTCCCGCGCCGTCTCCGCAGCGAACGGCTTCCAGTAGCGCATGGCGACAAAGGCGCGGCTCTCGACGTCCGGCGCCCTGGCTCTCAGCTCGGCTTCCAGCGCACGGGCCTGGGCCAGCGACTCCTTCAGGAGCGGCGAGGCGCCACCCATCATCGCGTAGTTGGCCCGCGAGTTCTTCGCCCGGGTGGTCGAGATGAGCGCCGCCAGCGGCAGACGCACGTAGCCCGGGACCTGCAGGATCGCCGGGTCACGGAAGAGGTTGAACAGGAACGGCCGCACGGCCTTCAGGCTGTCCGGGCCCCCCAGGTTGAATAGGACGACGGCGAGGCGCGTCACCTAGAGATGCTCCCCCTCTGGGGGAGCTCGCGAAGCGAGAGGAGGATAGGCAGGAGCGACACAGACCACCTCCATCGGCGCTCTGCGCCGCTGGAACTCCCCCAAGGGGGGAGCATCTGCCGCGGGCGCGCTCATTCCGCAGCCATCGCTGGCGAGACCTTCTTGCCCGTGACCCGCTCGACGACCCTGGCGATGTGCGGAATGGGCGTATCCGGCATGATCCCGTGGCCGAGGTTGAAGATCCACGGGCCGTCGCCCCACTGCTCCAGCAGCTGTTCCACCCGAGCGTCGAGCGCGGGTCCGCCGGCGCGCAGCAGCAGGTTGTCCAGCGCCCCCTGGATCGTGCGGCCCTGCGCCTGAAGCCGCCGCCCGGTCGCCGCCGTGGCTTGGGTATCGAGCGCGATACCCTCGACGGGCGAGCCCTCGGCATAGTTCTCGACGAGGGCCCCCGCCCCTCGCGGGAAGCCGACGAAGGGCGCGGTCACGCCGGCGGCCCGCACCTTTTCCACGATCGCCGCGTGGGGCTTCACGACGATCCGCTCGAACACATCCTCCGCCAGGTTCTCCGCCCAGCTTTCGAAGATCTTCAGCACCTGGGCGCCGGAGCGCGCCTGCATGACCAGGTAGCGCGCCGTGGACTCGACCAGGACCTCGAGCAGGGCGTCGAGTTGGTCCGGATGCTCATAGGCGAACGTCCGCGCCGCTTCGCGCTGCGATCCGCGGCCTTCGATCATGTAGGTCGCCACCGTCCACGGCCCGCCGGCGAACCCGATCAGCGCGCGCTCCGGATCCAGCTCGGACCGAACCCGCCCCAGCGTCTCGCCAATGGAGCTCAGCCGGCCGGTGGAGGCCTCCACCTGGTCGCGGAGGGACTCGATCGCCGGCAGCGGTCCCAGCCTCGGCCCTTCTCCCGCCTCGAACCACACCTCCTGGCCGAGCGCGCGGGGGATCAGTAGGATGTCCGCAAACACGATGGCCGCATCCAGCGGGAAGCGGCGCATCGGCTGCAGGGTCGCTTCCGCCGCCATCTCCGGATCGTGGCAGAAGGCGATGAAGTCCTTGGCCCGCGCCCGCAGCTCCCGGTATTCCGGCAGCGAACGGCCGGCCTGGCGCATGAACCAGATCGGCGGGCGGTTCAGGGTCTCTCCGGCCAGGGCGCGCAGCAGGGCGGGCGTTTCGCTCATGAGTCGCCTTAAAGCCCGCCCAGCCGAAGGGCTCAAGGGCCCCCCGGGATCACACCCCTCTTCATCAATTCAAGTCTTGAAAATCAGGTAGGGGAAGAAGGCAGTTAGGCCTGTCGGCAGAGGGGATAACCGCCCTGTCCCTGCGGCGTTACGGACCTTGTCCCCAAACCGTCCGCAGGTCCGATCCGGTCCAGGCTGGTCCTGTGGAAAGCGGGGAAGCCGAGCAAGCCCAAGTGAGCGTTAAGGAATTGTTTACCGTTTGGGGGACGGTCCGGTGATGGGTCGCGGGGCGCCCAGGCTGTCGAAAGGCAGGTCCGAAATTGGCGCCCTGGCGCGACGCCTGTTGGCTGAGGCGACGCAAAGGTTCTGTTTCATCCCGATGACTCACCGATGACAGCAGGCGGCGCGGAGCGCACGGCCGCTCTCCCCACCGGCGCACCGCTTCGCTAAGAGGGGATTCACCGGATTCATCCCCAGGCATTTTTCGAGACGCCGTCTTGCCCAACGCCAACCCGCAGCCGCGCCTCGCCACCTACTTCCACGTCCATCTCGTGTCGGACTCCACCGGCGAGACCCTGAACGCCATGGCCCGCGCCGTCTGCGCCCGGTTCGAGAACGTCCTGCCGATCGAGCACATCTACGCCCTGGTGCGCTCCCAGCGCCAGCTCGACCGGGCCCTCGGCGACATCGAGGAGGCGCCCGGCATCGTCCTGCACACCATCGTCGACGACAAACTGCGCCAGGCGCTGGAGGAGGGCTGCCGCAAGCTGGACATGCCCTGCATCCCGGCGCTGGACCCACTGGTCAGCGCCATGCAGCGTTACCTGGGAGCAGCGACCACATCGCGTGTCGGCGCGCACCTGCGGCTCGACACGGACTATTTCAACCGCATGGACGCCCTGAACTACGCGATCGGCCACGACGACGGGCAGGGCGGCCAGGATCTGGAACAGGCCGATGTGGTGCTGGTGGGCGTCTCGCGCACTTCCAAGACCCCCACCTGCATCTACCTGGCGCACCGCGGCGTGCGCGCAGCCAACGTGCCGCTGGTGCCGGGCAGGCCGCTGCCGGACCAGCTCTTCCAGCTGAAGAACACCATGGTCGTGGGGCTGTTGATCTCGCCCGACCGCCTGATCCAGATCCGCCGCAACCGGCTCCTCAGCCTCAAGGAGACCCGGGAGTCGAGCTATATCGAGATCGACTCGGTGCGCGAGGAGATCATCAACGCCCGCCGGCTGTACGAGCGCCACGGCTGGGCGACGATCGACGTGACCCGCCGATCGGTCGAGGAGACCGCCGCAGCGGTTCTCAACCTGATCCACGGCGGCCACGGCCAGGTCGAGGTCCTGGGATGATCGTGCTGGCCTCGAAGAGCGCCGCCCGCCGCGCCGTCCTCGAAGGCGCCGGCGTGCGGTTCGAGGCCGTGGTCGCCGGCGTCGACGAGGAAGCGGTCAAGGCGACGCTGCTGTCGGAAGGCGCCGGTCCCCGCGAGATCGCCGACGTCCTGGCCGAGCAAAAGGCGCTGGCGGTAAGCCGAGGGCGGCCGGACTACGTGATCGGCGCGGATCAGACGCTCGATCTCGGCGGCGAGCTGCATGACAAGGCGGAGACGATGGACGCGGCTCGAGAACGGCTGAAGGCGTTGCGCGGCCGGCCGCACAAGTTGCACTCCGCGGTGGTGGTGGCCAAGGACGGCGCGGCCATCTGGCGAGAACTCGCGACAGCCACGTTGACGATGCGCGACTTCTCCGACGCCTTCCTCGAGACTTATCTGGCCGAGGAGGGAGAGGCGGCCTTGGGCTCGGTGGGCTGCTACCGCCTGGAAGGGCCGGGCGCCCAGCTGTTCTCGAAGATCGAGGGCGACTACTTCGCCATCCTGGGCCTCCCTCTCCTGGGGCTGCTGGAGGCGCTGCGCCAGGAAGGTGCGCTGAGCGCATGATCAGTGGGCGAACGCTCGTGGCGGGGGTCGCCGGCCGGCCGGTGACGCATTCTCTGTCGCCACTGATCCACAACGCCTGGCTGGCGGCGGCCGGGATCGACGGGGTCTACGTGCCCTTCCCCGTGCCGATGGGCGGACTGAGCCGCTTCGCCCACGGTTTGCGGGGCGGGGCGATCCGTGGCCTCAACGTGACGGTGCCGTTCAAGCAAGACGCCTTGCGGGTCGCCGATCGCGCCAGCGCGATCGCCCGACGGTCCGGCGCCGCCAACGTCCTGACATTCGATGTCGATGGGCTGATCGGCGCGGACAACACGGACGGCGCAGGCTTGATCAACGCCTTCGCCGTTCAGGCGCCCGAATGGCGGGCGGCCGCCGGACCGGTGGTCGTCCTGGGTGGCGGCGGGGCGGCGCGCGGCGCGGTCGCCGCACTCATCGAGGCGGGCGCGCCGCAGGTTTTCCTGCTCAATCGCACCCTCGAGCGGGCCGAGGCGATCGCCGAGGCGATCGGACCCAAGGTTTCGCCATTGCCGCTCAACCACGTCGCCGGCGCCTTGCGCAAGGCGACCGCTGTGATCAACGCGACGTCGGTCGGCCTCAACGGCGAGGGGGAGCTCGACATCCCCCTGGAACTCACCGGCGAGCGCACCGTCGTCATGGACATGGTCTACAAGCCCCTGGAGACGACGTTCCTGGCCCGGGCCCGGCGGCTCGGCCGACCGACCGTCGACGGGCTCGAGATGCTGGTGCGTCAGGCCGAGCCCGCCTTCGAAGCCTTCTTCGGCGAGCCGCCGCCGGCCGGCGTCGACGTCCGGGCGCTGGCCATTGAGGCGCTGGCGCGATGAAGGTCATCGGCCTCACCGGCTCCATCGGCATGGGCAAATCGACCACCGCGGCGATGTTCCGTGACGCGGGAATCCCGGTCTACGACGCCGACGCGGCCGTGCATGATCTCTACGACGTCGGCGGGGCGGCCGTCGGGCCGGTCGGCGAAGCCTTTCCCGGCGTCGTCAGGGACGGCCGCGTCGACCGGGAAGAGCTGCGCAAGCGCGTACTCGGGCAACCGGAGGCGTTGAAGCGCCTGAACGCCATCGTCCACCCGCTAGTGGGGCAGGATCGCGTGGGCTTCTTCGCGCAGGCGGAGGCGTCGGGCGCCGACATGGTCATCCTCGATGTTCCGTTGCTGTACGAGACCGGCGGCGACGCGCGGATGGACGCGGTGGTCGTCGTCTCGGCGCCGGCGGAGATGCAGCGCGAGCGCGTGCTGGCCCGCCCCGGCATGACCCCGGACCGCCTGGACGCCATCCTCGCCCAGCAGCTCGCCGACGCCGAAAAGCGCGCTCGCGCCCACTATGTGGTCGACACCGGCCAGGGCCTCGACCACGCCCGCAAACAAGTCACAGAGATCATTGCGACACTTCGCGCCTCGCCTTGAGCGCCTCGGCGAAGCGCGGCACAAAGGGTGAATGGCGCGCGAGATTGTCCTCGACACCGAGACCACCGGGTTCGACCCGTACACCGGCGACCGGCTGGTGGAGCTCGCCTGCCTCGAGATCGAGGACTTCGTCCCGACCGGCCGCAGCTTCCACCGCTACATCGACCCCTGCCGCGACATGCCGGTGGAGGCCGAACGGGTGCACGGGCTCTCGACCGCCTTCCTGCGCGGCAAGCCTCGGTTCGACGACGCGGACGTGGTCGACGAGTTCCTGGCCTTCGTCGGCGACGCGCCGATCATCGCCCACAACGCCGCCTTCGACCGCAGCTTCATCAACTGGGAGCTCTCCCAGGTCTCGCGGGCCGAGTTTCCGGAGCATCGCTGGGTCGACACGCTGGACCTCGCCAAGCGCCGCTTCCCGGGGATGCACAACTCGCTGGACGCGCTCTGCAAGCGCTTCCGCATCTCGCTCTCGGAGCGCGAGAAGCACGGGGCTCTGATCGACGCCAAGCTCCTGGCCGCGGTCTACCTCGAACTGAAGGGGGGCCGCGAGCGCCGCCTGGACCTGACCGGCGCCGTCGTAACGGCCGCGACGGCCGTGGTCGCACGCGTGGCATACGGCCTGCGCCCGCGCCCACTGGCTCCGCTGTCGACTGCAGAGGAACGTGACCGCCACGCCGCCTTCATCCGCGACGTGGTCAAGTCCGACGAGCTGTGGGGCCGGTTCGGGCTGACCGCTTAGGCGTTGCCGACGACGACGCCTTCTTCCAGCGACGCCTGGCCTTTGCGGGCCTGGTAGACGGCTGCGAAGTCGATGGGGTCCAGCATGAACGGCGGGAAGCCGCCTTCCGACGTCACCTCGGCGATGATCCGGCGGGCGAACGGGAACAGGTAGCGCGGGCACTCGATCAGCAGCACCGGCTCCATGTCGTCGGGACCGACGCCGTTGATCTGGAAGACGCCGCCATAGAGCAGCTCGACCACGAACAACGGCCCGTCGTCACGCTTGGCGGCGGCAGAGAGCTTCAGGTCCACCTCGAAGAGGCCGTCCTCGCGGCCGCGGGCGTTCATCTCCACCTGCAGATCGATCTGCGGCTGGCCGGGGACCGGACGCAGCGCCTCCGGAGCGCGCGGGTTCTCCATCGAGAGGTCGCGGATGAACTGGGCGAGGATGCGGATGCCGGGTTCGGCGGGGAACTCGCCATTTCCGGGGGCGGCGGCCGCCCCGGCGTCGGTGTCTGTCATGGTGATTTCGAAGGATTCCGTGGCTGAAACGCAGAAAGTCCCGCGTCCGTGCGGGGCAGCGGCTAACATGGCGCCCCGGGTGATGCAACGCCGCCCCTGACGCGGGCGTTCGAGAAGCCTATATTGACGTGGCGGGGCGTTATGTCGTCTCGCCGTCCAAGGATCGGACTTGCAAGTTCTCGAACTGATCATCTTCGCCGGCCTCGCGGCCATCGTGCTGTACCAGCTCTATTCGGTGCTGGGCCGGCGCGTAGGACGCCAGCCAGAGGACGCCCCCGCCGCCGAGACCGCGGCCGCGCCCGTGCGCGCTGTCGACCGGCCGACCGAGCCGGCCGAGGCGGACGTGGCTCTGACCGGCCTTGCCGCCGTGCGCGCGAAGGACCCCAGCTTCGACGTGGGGCGCTTCCTCGAGGGCGCCAAGTCCGCGTACGGGATGATCGTGAAGGCGTTCGCCGAGGGTGACCGAGCCACGCTGAAGCCGCTCCTGGCCCCGCACGTCTACGACGGCTTCGACCAGGCCATCGCCGCCCGCGAGGCCGATGGCCGCACAGAGACGATCGAGTTCGCCCACGCGCCGCGCGCCGACCTGGAGAAGGCCGACGTCAAGGGCGCCGACATCGCCAGCATCACCGTCCGCTTCCTGGCCGAGTTCCGCAGCCGCACCAAGGGACCCGAAGGGGAGGGCGTCGACGACCGCCGCACCGCCGAGCTGTGGACGTTCGAGCGCAGCCTGAAGAGCCGCGATCCGAACTGGACCCTCGTCCACGTGGACGCCGCCGAGGCGTGAAGCCGGCCGGGGGGCTCGCACTCGCCGTCATTCTGATCGCCGCGCCGGTGGGCGCGGTCGAACTGCGCGACCTGCCCGGCTGGGA
>CAZBXO010000147.1:0-4323 GCA_964495645.1 uncultured Phenylobacterium sp.
TTCGAGGACCTGACGGTCCTGGTCCCGCCGCTGTTGCAGGCGCTGGACCGGCTGGCGTTCGTGTCGCGCTATCTGCATCCGCCGCAGTTCGCCGAACTGATGGCGGCGGTGGGCGATCCCGCCGGGCCCCTGGCCGAGGCGCGCGTCCGGCTGGACGCCTGGCCCGAAGAGATGGCCGGCCTCAAGGCGATGCTGGCCGGCGCGGCCGACGAAGCGTTGGCCGGCTGGTCGGAGCTCGCCGCCGCGCCGGAGGCGGAGGACGGCCTTGGCGCGGTGTTCCGGGCGTTGCGTCACCTGCCGCGGGGTCTGGAGGCGCTCTATCCGCTGGCGGCCGATCTGCCCCCGGTGGGCCGCTTCTTCCTGACGCCCGAGCGACGTGAGGACGCCGACCTGGTCGCCCGCCTGGCCCGACGCCGCGAGGACACCGGCATCTTCCACGTCGAGAACGAGCCCGGGACCCGGGGCGGCTTCTCGCTCTACGTGCCGGAGAGCTATGACGGGGAAGCGGCGCTGCCGGTGGTGTTCGCCCTGCACGGTGGCTCCGGGCACGGACGAGGCTTCCTATGGAGCTGGGTGCGCGAGGCGCGTTCGGAAGGCGTCATCGTGGTGGCGCCCACTGCGGTCGGCCGCACCTGGGCGCTGCAGGGCCCCGACGCCGACAGCCCGAACCTGGCGCGAATGCTGGCCATGGTCCGCGCCCGCTGGAAGGTGAACGACAGGCGCCTCCTCCTGTCCGGCATGAGCGACGGCGGCACCTTCAGCTACGTCAGTGGCCTGGAGCCCGCCTCGCCGTTCACGCACCTGGCGCCCACCTCAGCGGCTTTCCATCCGATGATGGCGCAGTTCGCGGACCCCGAGCGGCTGGCCGGCCTGCCGGTCCACATCACGCACGGGGCGCTCGACTGGATGTTCGACGTCGGCATGGCCCGCGGAGCCGAGCGCGCGCTCGCAAAGGCCGGCGCGAACGTGATCTACCGCGAGGTCGAGGACCTCTCCCACAGCTATCCGCGCGAGCTGAACACCGACCTGATCGCCTGGCTGAAGACGATGTAACGCGGCGTCCGGACAGGATTTTGCTAGGTATCTGCTGTCAGAACGGGTCCTGTCCCGTTCCGCGCACGCGAGAGACCCCATGGCCGAGCCCCGGAAGCTGAAGAAGAGCGAGATGCTCGAGGTGCGGATTCCGTACCCGACCAAGACCGCGTTCATGGCGCTGTGCCAGGACGAGGGCCGTTCGGCCAGCGAGGCCGTGCGCAGTTTCATCGACCGCAGGCTGGCCGCCGAGGCCGAGGAGACGAAGAGCCGCCGCCTGGTCCGCTGGCTGGTCGGCGCCTCCATCGCCGCCGCCGCCGGCGCCATGGCCGCCCCCTCGCTCGCGGGCGCGGGTCCGGACGCAGCGTTCCGCAAGCTCGACCTGAACCACGACGGCGTGGTGGCGGTGAGCGAGGTTTCGCACCTCGACGTGGACCGCGACGGGTTCATCAGCGCGGCCGAGTACCGGGCGCGATAGCGCCCTACCCGCGTCATCCCACGGTCGCCCGCCGGGGCGATCCGGGGAGCCAAGGTGACTCACAAGCAAACCTGGACTCGGCTTGGGTCCCCCGGATCAGCCTTCGGCTGACGGTGGGATGACGAGGTGGGTGCTCACATCAGCGCTTCGAACTCGTCCACGAGCCGTTCAAGCTGGCGCACGCCCGCCGCCCAGAAAGCCTTGTCGCGGGGGTTGAGGCCGAACGGCGCCAGGGCCTCGACGTAGGTCTTGGTTCCGCCCGCCGCCAGCAGCTGTTCGTAGAGGGGTGCGAAGCCCTGCGGATCCTCGCGGCGCTTCTCCATCAGGCCGCGGACCAGGAGGTCGCCGAAGGCGTAGGCGTAGACGTAGAACGGCGCGTGCACGAAGTGGCTGATGTAGGCCCAATAGTGCTCGTAGCCGGGGTTCATCTTCACCGCCGGCCCCAGGCTTTCGCTCATCACCTTCAACCAGAGGCTCGACAGCTGCTCGGGCGACAGCTCGCCCTCCCGGCGCGAGGCGTGGAACGCAGTCTCGAAGCGGTGGAAAGCCATCTGGCGCACCACCGTGTTGATCCCGTCCTCGATCTTGCCGGCAAGCAGCCCACGGCGCTCCTCCTTGGTCGCCTGATCCAGGAGGCGCTCGAACACGAGCCCCTCGCCGAAGATCGAGGCGGTCTCGGCCAGCGTCAGCGGGGTGTCGGCCAACAGGGTCCCAAGCGGCTGGGCCAGCGTGTTGTGCACCGCGTGGCCGAGCTCGTGCGCCAGCGTCAGCACGTCGCGCCGTTCGCCGAGGTAGTTCATGAACACGTACGGGTGGCGGTTGGCGGTCACGGGGTGGGCATAGGCGCCGGACTGCTTGCCGGGCCGGGGCCTGGCGTCGATCCAGGGGTGGTCGAAGAACACCTTGCCGGTGTCGGCGAACTTGGGCGCCAGAGCCGCGAAGCTCTCCAGGGTGATCGACTTGGCTTCTTCCCAGGAGAAGATCCGCGGCTGGGCGGTGTCGAGCGGCGAGTTGCGGTCCCAGTGGTTGAGCGCCGGCACGCCGAGGATCTTGGCCTTCAGCTTGTAGTACCGATGGCTGACGCGCTCGTGGCCCTCAGCCACCGCCTCGTCCAGCGCCTGCACGGCGTCGGCGTCGACTTCGTTGGCCAGGTGGCGGCCGTGGGCGGGGCTGTCGTACTTGCGCCAGCGGTCCTCGACCTGCTTCTCGAAGGCCAGCGTGTTGAGGCAGAGCGCGATGGTCGGCGTGCGATCGGCCAGCGCCTTGGCGAGCGCGGTGGCGGCCGTCCTGCGCGCTTTGGGATCCGGCCCCGAGGTCGCGTTCAGCAACTGTGGCAAGGTCAGCGTCTCGCCGTCGACCTTGGCCGAGAGCTTGGCCAGGGTCTCGTCGAACAGCCGGCCCCAGTTGGCCACCGCCGGCGCCTTGTCGATCAGGAGCCGCTCGAGGTCGGGCGCCAGTTCGTGCGGCCGCCCGGCGCGCACGCGCCGCAGCCAGGGCCGCCAGCGCTGCAACGGCGTGTGGGCGGCCAGGGCGGCGTCGAGCTCGGCGTCCTCCAGCTGGTTGATCTCCAGCGTGAAAAAGAGGCTGGCCGCCGCGATCTGCGAGGAGCGGGCCCGCAGGTCGGCCTCGAACTTGGCCCAGGCCGCGTCGTCGCGCTGGGTGGAGGCCGACATGGACGCGAAGGCGCCCACGCCCCAGAGCAGGTTGGTGGCCTCTTCGTAGAGGCGAATGCCGTCGTCGAGGCGTTCGCCGAGCCGCGCGGCCTCTGCTCGTGCGGCGACGAACTGTCCCTCCATCGCCGCGAGACGGCCGTTGACCTCCGCGGCGGCCTTCAGATCGGCGTCGATCCGCGGGTCCTCGCGCCCGGCATAGAGATCGTCCAGCCGCCACTCGGGCAGCGCATCGGTCTTGAAGGGCGCGTTCATGGGCAGTCTCTCCCGTCAAGGGGAGGTTAGCCCCGCACCCCCCTCCTCGTCATCCCACGGTCGCCCGCAGGGCGATCCGGGGGACCCAAGCTGACTCTGTGGCGTGCAGGCTCGGCTTGGGTCCCCCGGATCAGCCTCCGGCTGACCGTGGGATGACGCGAGGTTTCGTGGCGTCAGCTCCGCCACCGCAGCGTGGTTGGCTCGACCGGGTTCACGAACGCCCGCCCCTCCCGCCGGCTCGCCATCCATTCGCGCTTCAGCTGCTGGTACCACTTGGCCTGGCGGTCGGCGTCGTCGATCCAGATGAGGGTGGGGTCGGTGGCGAGGCCCGGGCCCTGCAGGTTCACCATCCCCGCGTCCTGGCGCAGGAAGGCGCGCGCGCCCATGGCGATGAAGGGCTGCAGGACCACAAAGGCCGGGTGGTCCGACCAGACGATCTGGGTCACCCGGGTGCGGCCGGCCGTCTCGGGTGTCAGGCAGGTCAGGGCCAGCACTTGGCGCTTGCCGACGGTGATGTGCTCCCAGCGCAGCGCCGGCAGGCGGAAGACGATCTCGGTCAGGGGCTGGCCGCCCAGGATGGCGTAGGCGCGGGAGTTCCTGGACGGCTCGTGGCGGACCATGGCGAAGCCGGCCTCGCGCGGCTCGAAGCGCTTTGCCTTCTCATGCTGGCTGGCCGAAGAGCGCCACCACCACTGCTGGTGCACGTAGGGACCGTGGGCGGGGTCCATCAGGCCTACCACCGCGTGGTCGATATGGGCGTCGAAGACCATGCGGTCGACCAGCTTCGGCCCGCCCCCGACAATGCCCGGGAACGTCGGCGGCGGTTGGTCGGGCTCGCCCTGGCCGATCCAGGCGAAGACCAGCCCCTGGCTCTCGGCGACCGGGTAG
>CAZBXO010000147.1:4423-9280 GCA_964495645.1 uncultured Phenylobacterium sp.
CCGCTTGAGGCCGCCGGGTTTCACCTCGGACGACAGGGCCACGAACCACCAGATGTCGGTCAGGAAGCCCTGGCCGAACTTGAGCTCGGAACGTGCGGGTCGGGTGTCGTCCGCCATCGCGGCGGTTCTAGCCTGCGTCGGCCAGCGTGGCGAACGCGGCGGCGTAGGGGGAGAGGCCGACGGACGCGCCGCGCAAGTCGGCGTCGCCCGTCCCCGTTGCAAGCAAGGTCGCGCCGGTCAGCGCCGGGTGCTCGATCACGGCCGGAGCGTCGGAGAGGTTGAACAGGCAGACTACCGCCTCGCCTTCCAGCCGCCGAACGAATGCGAGGCCCGGCTCAGCCACCTCCAGGAACTCGATGTCGCCCAGCTTCAGGGCCGGCGTCTGGGCCTTGAGCGCGATCATCCGGCGGGCGAACGCAAGCGTCGAATCTGGGTCGGCCTCCTGGTCGGCGACGGTGAGGCCGGTGTGCTCCTCGGCCGTCGGCAGCCAGGGCGACCCCTCCGTGAAGCCCAGGCTCGGCCCCGGCGCCCACGGCATCGGCGTGCGGCAGCCGTCGCGTCCCTGGTCGTAGGGGTAGTAGAGGTCGCCGACCGGGTCGCGCAGCAGGTGACGCGGCAGCTTCGCCTGCGGCAAGCCCAGTTCCTCGCCCTGGTAGACCAGCGTCGTCCCCTTCAGCGCCACCAGCAGGGCGAACATCAGCCTGGCCAGCTCCGGCGAGCCGTCGCCGAAGCGGGACGCGGTGCGCGGCACGTCGTGGTTCGAGAAGCTGATCGTCGGCCAGTGGCCGGGATAGCGGCCGATGTTGGCGAAGTGGTCCCTCACGAACGCCGCGTTCAGCTTGCGCTGCAGCAGCATCACGAAGGTGTAGCCCGAATGCAGGCCGGCCTCGGGCGTCAGGTAGGCGCCGCAGCGGTCCTCCTCCTCGGAGAACTCCCCGAACACGAAGCGGTCGGGGAAGGCGTCCACCCGCCGCCGGATCACGTCCAGCACCGCGCAGTTCTCCTCCAGGTTGGAGTCGTAGAGGTGTCGCTGCAAGTTGCCCGCGTGGCTCCAGTGCAAGCCCTTGCGCTCGTCCATCGGGATCGGCGGATTGTCGGTCAGGGCCTCGTCGTGGAGGTAGGTCCCGGCCACGTCGAGCCGGAAGCCGTCGACGCCCTTGGCCAGCCAGTAGTCGAGCACCGAGAGCGCCGCCTCCGCCGCCGCCGGCTCGCGCCAGTTCAGCTTCGGCTGCTGGCGCAGGAACTTGTGGTGGTAGTGCTGCCGCCGCGCAGGCTGGTAGGCCCAGGCCGGACCGCCGAACACCGACAGCCAGTTGTTGGGCGCCGTCCCGTCGGACCGCGGGTCGGCCCAGACATACCAGTCGGCCTTGGGCCCATCGCGCCCGCCGGTCAGGCTCTCGGTGTACCAGGGGTGCTCGTCGGAGGTGTGGCTGAGCACCTCGTCGAGGACGACCTTCAGGCCCCGCGCGTGCGCCGCGTCCAGCAGCCGCTGGAAGTCCTCCAGCGTACCATAGTCCGCCTGGACGCCCTCGAAGTCGGCGATGTCGTAGCCCCAGTCGCGGTTCGGCGACGGGTGGATCGGCGACAGCCACAGGCCGTCGACACCCAGCGACTGGATGTAGTCGAGCTTGGCTTCCACGCCCGGCAGATCGCCGTGCCCGTCGCCGTTCGAGTCGAAGAACGAGCGGACGTAGATGTGATAGAGGACCGCACCCTTCCACCAGGGAGCGGTCACGACGTCAGACCACTTCGGTGGCGTTGGTGATGATCCGGCCGACGATGCCGTACTCGACCGCCTGTTCGGCGCTCATCCAGAAGTTCCGCTGGGTGTCCTTCTCGATCTTCTCGTAGGTCTGGCCGGTCTCGCGCGCGATGATGCGGTTCACCCGCTCGCGCATCTTGATGATCTCCTCGGCCTCGATCTCGATGTCGGAGGCCTGGCCGCGCACGCCGCCGGTCGGCTGGTGCAGCAGGAAACGGGTGTTCGGCAGGCAGAAGCGGTTCTCCTTGGACGCGCCCAGGAAGATATGCGCACCCGAGCTCGCCACCCAGCCGGTGCCGATCACGTGCACCGGGGCGCCACAGAACCTGATCATGTCGTGGACGGTGTCGCCGCTCTCCACGTGGCCGCCCGGCGAGTTGATGATGATGCGGATCGGCTTGTCGCTCTCGGAAGCCAGCGCCGCCAGTTGGGCAGTGACCCGCTCCGCCAGGCGCATGTCGATCTCGCCGAAGATCAGCACCGTGCGGCTCTTGAAGAGTGCGTTCTGCACCGGGCCGGCGGCCATCGGCATGTCGGGCTTGCGGCCGCCCTCCTCGTCGTCGCCGTCTTCGTCGTCGAGGTAGGAGATCCACTTCAGCATCGGGGCAGTCCTTTGGCGCGCCATCGCGGCGCGGTTGCGTCTGTCCGGAGTTATTGCTCCGAGAGGGTTCCGGCAAGTGCGAGACAGGCTCACATCCCCCGAAACGCCCGCGCTGGCCGACTTCTGGACGACCCTGGCCGACTGTACCGCCGCCGCTCTGCTCCTGGGCGTCGCGGTGAACGCCTGGGCGCCGCCGCAGGACCTGCCGTGGAAGCCGCTGCGCCTGGCCGACCCCGTGGGCCTCGCCACCGGCTGGAAGTTCACCCGCGCCGTTGGCGACCCCGCCCGTTGCCGCCTCGTGCTGGCCGAAGGCGCCGTGGCCTTCGCCGAGGTCCCGAACCGCCGCGCCGGCGACTGCGAGACCGTGAACACCGTGCGGCTCGGCGACGCCGCGCTGGCGCCCTCCGGCCCGGTCATGACCTGCCCGCTGGCGCTCGGCTACGCCTTTTGGCTGCGCCACACGGTGCAGCCGGCCGCCCGCGCCCAGCTCGGCGCGCCGATCGCCCGCGTCGACCACTATGGGACCTACGCCTGCCGCAACGTCTACGGCCGCGCTGGGGGTCGCCGCAGCGAGCACGCTTCCGCCAATGCGCTCGACGTGGCGGGTTTTCGCACAGCCGCGGGTCAGCGGATCACCGTCGCACGCGACTACCGCGAAGCCACGGCCGCCGGCCGCTTCCTGCGCCGCGTGCGCTCAGGGGCCTGCCGATGGTTCGGCGCCGTGCTGGGCCCGGACTACAACGCCGCCCACCGCGACCATCTGCACCTCGACCGCGGCCGTTACCGCGTCTGCCGATGACGCCTAGTTCTTCGGCTTGAAGGCCAGCATGACGTTGCCCGGCGCCTGGCCGAACATGCCGTAGCCGGAGTTGACCAGCAGCAGGCCGTTCACGCCGACGATCGAAGCGGAGTCGATGGAGCCGCCCTTCCCCGCAACGCCGTTCATCCCGGCATAGTCGCCGAGCGTGTCGGTCTTCCAGAGTTCGCGGCCGGTCTTGGCGTCGAGCACGTAGAGCCGCCCGTCGAGGCCGCCCTGAATGACCGCGCCGTCGATCACCGTCGGCGCGCCGGAGAAACCGTAGTGCCGGGCGCAGCTCGGCGCACGCTTGTCGCGCCCGTTGGCGCAGTCCGGTTCGACCGAGTAACGCCACTTGATCGTCCCGCTGGCGGCGTCGACCGCGTACATGCCGGGCTTGTAGCTGGGATCGATCGGGGGGCCGCCGGGCAGCGGGCGGCCGACCACGGCCACTGGCACGTAGATCGTCTCCCCATCGAAGGCGATGCCCCAATGGATGCCGCCGTTGGCCGCTCCGGTCCCGATATCGCGCCGCCAGACGACTTCGCCGGTGTCAGGTTCGAGCGCCCAAACCGTGCCCGACTTCTGCCCGGCGAAGACGAGGTCGCGCCCATCCTTCAGCCGGCCGAGGATGAGCGAGGCCCCGAAGTCGACGTCGCGGTAGACGGTGTCGGAGACGCAGTTCAGCAGGTTCGGCGGCGGCTTCGGCCCGCAGCCGATGTTGTAGATGTCGTTCGCGGTGGCCTGGTGGCTCCAGGCCTCCTTGCCGTCGGCCAGACGCACGGCGATCAGGGCGTCGGTGTTGCGGTGGGCCGGCGGCGAGTTGCTCTCGCCGGTGCCGAAATAGATGAGGCCGCGCCGCTCGTCGACCACGGGCGAGTTCCAGATCGGCGCGCCGGACGGGCCGTAGAGCATCTGGCCGTCGCCGCGATCACGAAGGGGTTTGGCGTCCTCCATGGTGTCGTAGCGCCACTGTTGCCGGCCAGTGGCCGGGTCGAGCGAGACCAGGAACCCATGGTTGGTGCAGCACTTGACCCGGTTGTCGGCCGCCTGGGCGATCTCGAACTGAGAGACGGCCACGACGATCCGGTCCTTCAGCACCCGCGGCGTCGCGGTGATCACGGAGAACGAATAGCCGGCGAGATTCTTGGTCCACAGCGCCTTGCCGGTCTTCGCGTCGAGCACATGCAGGGTGGAATCCAGGCCTCCCATGACCAGGACCGCACGCCCGTCGGCGATGACCCCAAAGGCGGCGCTGGTCCGCAACGGCGCGCC
This sequence comes from uncultured Phenylobacterium sp., assembly GCA_964495645.1. Lineage (GTDB taxonomy): Bacteria > Pseudomonadota > Alphaproteobacteria > Caulobacterales > Caulobacteraceae > Phenylobacterium. Next base: position 8,858 of record CAZBXO010000147.1, read on the forward strand.
GGTGGGATTGCGGTAGACCCACTGGACGCACGGACGGGCCGGGTCGCTGACGTCGAAGGCGTAGACGGCCGCCGCCTCGGCCACGGGGAGGAACACGTTGTCGCCTACCACCGCGGCCTGCGAGCGCATCACGGTCACATTCGGGAAGGCGATGGCCCAGGCTGGCGCGAGCCGGCCGAGCGCCGCTTTGCCGAGGCCCGCCTGCTTGGCCGTGAGCACGCGGCTGTTGCGGGCGTCGAAGCCGTAGGTGGCGACGGTGGGCGCCCCCGTCAGCACCACCGGCGCGCGCTTCGCGTCGCACATCATCGGCTGGCTCCAGGTCTCGGCGGTGTCGCGCTTGCCGCCGGTCAGCCAGTCGATGAGCTCCCGGCGGGCCTGTTCGTCCATGGCCGCGCCCTGCGTCTTCATCTTCCCGGCGGTCAG
>CAZBXO010000148.1:0-2453 GCA_964495645.1 uncultured Phenylobacterium sp.
TGCGGATCGACATCACCGGCCTCTACGAATTGTCGAAGTAGGCTCAGGTCTCGACGGGATAGCGCCCGTCGCGGAACGCATCGCCGTGGTAGCCCTTCACACCGACCGTGCGGGTGGTGTCGCTGAAAGGCGCCTGGCCCGACGCCAGCCGGCGGATCGCCTCGGCGAAATCCAGCTTCGGGCGCCAGCCCAACTCGGCGCGCGCCCGGGCGTTGTCGTAGACGCGGTCGAGACGGGGCAGCATGCGCCAGCCGCGCTGGGCGAACACCGGCGCGAGCTCCGGAACCCGACGCGCCAGCACCGCCGCGGCGTCGCCGCTGAGTTCGGCGGCGTCCTCGCGGGCGAAGGGCGTGGTGGCCGAGACCACGTAGCGGCCGAAGCCGATGGCGGGCGCGGCGGCGACGCCTGCAAGGCAGGCCCCGACGGCGTCCTCGATGTCGAGCCGACGGTAGGCCAGCTCGATCACCTTCAGGTTCAGATCATCGAAGCCGCCGCGCACATCCGGGTCGTCGTCGACCTCCGGGAAGAAGCGCGAGACACGCAGGACGACGACGGGCATCCGTTCGCGCAGGTGCGCCAGCTCGCAGAGGTCCTCGGCGGCGGTCTTCGTGGCGCCGTAGATGTTCTTCGGGATCGGCCGCACCGTCTCGTCGATCCAGGCGGCCGGCGCGCCGGGCGCGGGCCGCATCGCGCGGCCGAACGCGCTGGTGGTCGAGACGAAGACGAACGCGTCGACGCCCTCGGCGGCGGCGGCCTCCAGAAGATTGAGCGTGCCGGTGACGTTGACGTCGACGAAGTCCTGGCGGCTGTGCGTCGCCATGTGCGGCTTGTGCAGGGTGGCGGCGTGGACCACGGCGCGGACGCCGCGAAGGGCGTCGCGCGCCACGCCCGGATCGGCGATCGAGCCCATCGCCTCGGTCTCGGGCGAGGCCTTCACGTCCAGGCCGCGCACCGGCCGCCCCGCCGATCGCAGGTGGGTGACCAAGGCCTCGCCGAGGTGACCCGCGCTGCCGGTCACCAGGACGGTCACGGCTGAGGCGCCTCGCGGCTGACCTTGGCGCGGCGGAAGGCGCTCTCGAGGCGATCCGCCATCATGCGGCCGGGAAAGGCGCGGTCGCCCTCCATCATCGCGGCGTAGACCCAGTCGCGCCCGATGATCGGGCCGGCCGCCCAGCCGACGCTGCGCGAGCGGTCGGGCTGCGTGTAGCAGGAGAGCAGGCGCGGCTGGCCGTCCTTGGCCGTGGCCTCGAGCACCTTGTCGACCTTGGTCGTCTCCGGGCGATCACAGGCCGGGAACTCGCGCGCGCAGGCGGTGGCCGTGTTGTAGCGGTAGAGCACCTTTCCGGAGCCCTTCTCGGCGATCAGCACGCAGGAGTTGGGATCGCCGATGGCGCGCGAGACCGCCTCGTCCAGCGCGGTCTTGTCGACGCCGGGCGGCCCGCCCGGACTACAGGCGGAAAGCGCTGCGAGCGCGGCGATGGGGGCCAGTCGCTTCATCCCGCATGGGCATGCAGGAAGCGGGTCATCTCGTCCAGCACCGGCGCGCGACCACGAAGGGGACGCGACAGGGCCAGCGCCATGGCGATGTGGTCGACGCCGGCGTAGTGGCGCTCCTCGACCGTGACGCCCGCCTCGCGCAGACGCTTGGCCAGCCGTGTGGTGTTGCGCGGATAGACCGTGTGGTCGGCGTCGCCGGTGGCCAGAAACGCCGGTGGCGAGTTGGGGGTCACGAAGCGAGTCGGCTGAGTGGCCGGCAGGTCCTTCGCCTGGCCGAAGGTACGGATGGCGATCGGGTCGGTCAGCGGCAGGAAGTCGTAGGGCCCGGACAGTCCGGCAAGCGCTTTCACTCGCTTCGGATCGACCCCGGCCGCGGTCAGGTAACTGTGATCGAGGCCCAACATCATGGCGTTGTAGGCGCCGGCGGAGTGGCCGAGCAGCACGAGGCGGTGCGGATCGCCGCCGTAGCGCTGGGCGTTGTCGGCGGCCCAGCGGACGGCCAGCGCGCCGTCTTCGAGGAAGGCCGGGTAACGCACGGCCGGATAGATCCGATAGTCCGGAACCAAGGTGACGAAGCCGCGGGAGGCCAGCGCGCGGCCCACCCAGTTGTAGTCCTGCCGCCGCCCCGAATCCCAGGCGCCGCCGTAGAAGAAGACCGCCACCGGCGAGCCGCCGCTGACCCGTGGCGGGACGTAGAGGTCGAGACGATGACGCGGGTCCGGACCGAAGCTCTCGCCGCGCACGCCCAGCGTCGCCGGGTCCTTTGGCGACAGGGTGGCGAACATGCTGATCGGGCTGCAGGCGCTGGCGAACGCGGCCGCGGCGGTCGCGAGGCTCAGGCGTCGGGCGGTGTCGGGTCCTGGCGGCATCGGGCTCCAGCTAGGGCCGCTCGGGCGCAACCACAAGCGCCCGCCTCTGGTTCTACGCACCTCACCCACACGGAGACGCGTCATGAG
>CAZBXO010000148.1:2553-7749 GCA_964495645.1 uncultured Phenylobacterium sp.
ACAAGCGCCCGCCTCTGGTTCTACGCACCTCACCCACACGGAGACGCGTCATGAGCGAATGCGAGCATCGGCCGGAGCACTCCGGCGAGTCCCTGACCATCATGCGGGTCGACCCGATCCTCAAGACCGGCGTCGTGGTCACCTGCCCGGCCCAGGAAGCTGGCGGCCGCCTGGCGGACCGCCACTCCGCCTACCACGACAACATCTCGCCGCCGCTGGAGTGGACAGGCGTGCCGGATGCGAAGGCGTGGGCGATTGTGGTGGAGGACCCCGATGCGCCGCAGGAAGAGCCGTTCGTCCACTGGATGATCTGGAACCTGCCGGCCGACATGCGCAGCCTGCCGGAGGGCCTGCCCAACGACGGCAAGCTGGTGACGCCGCAGGGCGCGATCCAGGGTCGCAACGGCAGGGGCGGCCACGGGTGGTTCGGCCCGCGCCCGCCCGCCGGGCACGGTGTGCACCACTACTACTTCCAGATCTTCGCGCTCAACGACACGATCGAGATGGGGCCGGACACGCCGCTCAATGAATTGCTCAACGCCTTGAAGGCCCGGACCCTGGCGCAAGGCGAGATGGCCGCCACCTACGAGGCGCCGACCGGGCAGTAGCCGCTACGGCGCCCTTGACGGCCGCCGTCCCCGCCTGCGCTATGACTGAACGGCGATAAGGGGAAGCGGCCATGGACGGCGCACAGGTGACGCGGGCTTTCGACCAGGACGCGCTGGCCAAGATCCCGCCGACGCTGCAGGCGACGGTGGACCAGGGACTGCTGTCGGGTTTCGTCACGCTTCTGTGGCGCAAGGGCGAGATCGGCCAGGTCAACACGATCGGCTACCGCGACATCGAGGCCAAGGCGCCGATGCAGCGGGACACGCTGTTTCGCATCGCCTCGATGACCAAGCCGGTCACCTCCTTCGTGATCATGCAGATGATCGAGGAGGGGAAGCTGGGCCTATTCGAGCCGGTGTCCAAGTGGCTGCCTGAGCTTGCCAACCTCAAGGTGATGAAGGACCCGACGGGTCCGGTGGAAGACACCTATCCGAGCCCTCGCGACATTACCGTCGAGGACCTGCTGACCCACCGGAGCGGGCTTTCCTACGCCTTCTCCTCCTCGGGGCCGATCGCCCACGCCTACGACCAGACTCTCGGCAGTCTGCTTTCCAACAAGCTGTCGCCGGACACCTGGCTGGCGGCGCTTGGTACGCTTCCGCTGCTCTATGCGCCCGGCGAGAAGATGCACTACAGCCACGCGACCGAGGTGCTGGGTTTCCTGGCGGCCCGCGTCGACGGCAAGACGCTCGGCCAGGTGCTGCAGGATCGAATCTTCGGCCCGCTCGGCATGGTCGACACGACGTTCTGGGTCCCGCCGGAGAAGCGCGACCGGATGGCGAAGCTCTACCGCGCGCCGGCCAGCGGCGGCCCGCTGGAGGACGCCTCCATCCCGTTCGCCAGGGACGCCGCGCACGCGTTCGAAGGCGGCGGCGGCTCGCTGATCTCCACCGTCGACGACTACCTGAAATTCGCACGCATGCTGCTGGGCCAGGGCGAGGTGGACGGCGTGCGGCTGGCCAAGCCCGAGACCATCGCGCTGATGACCGCCAACCGGCTGACCCCGGAGCAGCGGGCGCAGACCTTCCTCGGCTTCCCGATCTGGTCGACCCAGGGCTTCGGTCTCGGCGTCTCGATGATCATGGAGCCGGAGATGCACCAGATGATGGGCGCGGGCTCCAAGGGCGCATTCGGCTGGCCCGGCGCCTTCGGCACCTGGTGGCAGGCCGACCCGGCCGAAGACGCCGTCCTGATCTACATGATCCAGGACAACATGGACTTAGGTCCCGACGCCGTGACCTCGATGCAGGGCCAGCGGCCGACCGGGCGGCTGACACTGCCGGTGTTCCAGAAGCTGGCCTACGCCGCGTTCAGGAACTGACGCCGGCGTGCGCAGGGCGTCCCCGCGCGGCGCCAAGGGCTCGGCCGTGCAGGCGCAGGGCGCCTGCGTCTGCGGCGCGGTGCGTTTCGAGATCGACGTGCCGGCGGTCTGGGCCTGGCACGACCATGGGCCGGCCAGCCGGCACGCCCAGGGCTGCGCCTACGCCACCTACGTCGGCAGCTGGAAGAGCCGGTTCCGGATGCTGGCCGGCGAGGACCATGTCGCGCGGTACGAGGACCCGGCGCGCGGGATCACCCGTAGCTGGTGCGCGGTTTGCGGAACGCCTCTGTTCTATGAGCGGGCGCGTTCGCCCAAGATGATCAACATTCCGCGCCCGCTGTTCGAGAGCCGCGTCGGCCGCGAACCGCGCTACCACATGAACTTCACCGAGATGGCCGACTGGACGTGGCGCGGCGAGGCGCTCATGCCGCTCAAGGGCTACCCCGGCGTCCTGATCGAGCGGCCGCGGAAGAAGAAGCCGCCGCCGGAGGGCATGTTCTAGGTCATCCATCGGCGGTCGTCGGGCGGATGGCCGGAGCGCTTCCAGTAGTCGGTCAGACCGATGTCTCGGACGAGGGTGGTGAACCGCGGGTCGGCGCGGAAGCGGGCGGCGCCGGGCATGAACAGAAGCTGGGTGTTGCGCTCGCCGGCCTTGTTGTAGCGGCCCTGATCCACCGACCAGCGTCGCTCCGGCATGACGTAGCCCTGGTTCAGGTACATGGCCCCGGCGACCTCGAAGGCGCCGTCCAGGTCGCCCAATGTCGAAAGGAAGACGACCGCGTTCTCGGCATAACCCACCCCGCGGCGGGCCGCCTCGCGGAAGCCGCGGATCGCCTTGTCGATTTCGGCGCGGGAGGCGCCCTGCACGCCGCGGGCGCCCTGCAGGCTGAGCTCCATGTCGGCGGCCGGGATGTTCGGCGGCAGCGCGGCGGGATCGGCGGCCATGGCGAGCGCCTGGTTCGCACGGCCGGAAAAAGTCAGCAGATAGAAGAGGTTGAACCAGACCGCGTGGTGCCGCGGCCAGAGCGCCAGCGCCTCGCGGATCTCGCGCTCCGCCTCTTCGAGGCGGCCGGCGGCAAGCAGGATCTGGGTCAGGCTGATGCGGCCCCAGGGCGCGAGCTTGTCACGCTCGGCGCCGGCCTGGGCGAACGGCGCCGCCTCGCGGATACGGCCGACGCTGAGCAGGAAGTTGGCGTAGCTCATTTGCAGCCGGCGGCGGCCGCCCTTCAGGCCCATGGCCCAGGTGATCCGGCGCTCGGCGTTCAACCAGTTGCGGTAGCCGCGCTCCGAGAAGGCCAGCGTCACGGCGGCGTTGAAGTTGTCCGGGTCGAGCTCCAACGCACGGCGGGCCGCGGCTTCCGCCAGGGCCACGACGCCGGCCTGCCGATCCGGCGCGGTGAAGCTGATGTTCGACCGGTAGGCCTGGGCGAGCGTCGCCCAGGCGGGGGCGTACTCGGGCGCCAGCGTCACCGCCTGCTTGAGGAAGCCGATCGCCTGGGCGGACTGGTCCGGCTGCCCCATCCCCATCGCCTGCTCGGCCTGACGCACCAGCTCCAGCACCTCGCGGGACGGCCCGCGCTCGCGCAGGCCCCACCAGGCGCCGGCGCCGCCGATGGCGGCCAGCGCGCCGCCACCGGCCAGCAGGGCGCGGCGGTCGAGCCGACGGACCGATGGCGTCGCCGCGGGCTTTTGGCCGTGCGCAGGCAGCAGGCGGTAGCCGACCTTTGTGACCGTCTCCAGCGTCCAGGAGCCGGCGCCGAGGCCCTCGGTCAGGCGGCGCAGGCGCGAGATCACGCGGGTGATGGCGTCCTCGCCGACGACACGGCCGTCCCAGCAGGAGGCGATCAGGTCGTCGCGGGTGAGGAACTCGCCCTCGGCGCGGGCCAGCGCGACCAGCACCTGCATCACGCGGGGCTCCAGCACTTCGCGGCCGGCGGCGGCCACGACCTCGCGGGTCGCCGGGCGCACCTCGACGTCGCCGATGCGGAACGGCCGCACGTGCGCCAGCACGATGGCGGGGTCGTAGCGAAGATCGCGCGCCAGGGAATCCATCAAACGCCTCAAGCACTTCGAGGGCCCGAAGATGCCGGGCGGTTCGCCGCCGGAGCAAGTTAAGTCGCCGTCATCAGGACAATGTCGGCGCTTCATCGGCGGATCATCGGAATCCCGTCCTGTCGATCGGACGCCGGCCGCGGCCAGATCGGTCACATGCAACGGAGACCTGTCATGAACCGCTTCCTGATCGCCGCCGCCCTCGCGGCCATCGCCCTGCCCGCCACGGCCGCGCCGGCCAAGGCGCCCGCCGCCATCGTGCGCCACGCGGACCTGGACCTGAGCAATCCCAGCGACGCCCAGGCGATGCTCGGGCGTATCCGCAAGGCTGCGAGCAGCGTCTGCGCCGAGCGGTCCGGGGGCGGCAGCGACATCGCCGCTATCGAGGTCTTCGAGACCTGCCATCGGGCCGCGATCGCCAAGGCCGTGGCCGACCTCGGCGCCGCGCGGGTGACCGAGGCCCTGAACGCCAGCGCGCCCAAGCAATACCTGGCGCGGCTCCCCTAAGGCCGCTCCAGGCGCAGCGCCTTCGCCGCCGGCTGACTTACCCCCAGCGTGGCCGGCGGGGGCGCTGCCCCCTAGTTCAGCAGGTCGCGGAACTCGTGGCTGCGCTTCAGCCAGGCCGCGGCGTAGCCGCAGATCGGGGTGATCTTCAGCCCCTTGTCGCGGGCGTCGGCCGAGAGCGCGGCCATCAGGCGGCCGGAGGCGCCCGTGCCGCGCAGGTCCGGCGGGGCGAAGACGTAGTCGATGAAGAGCCGGTCGCCCTGTCGGCGGTAGTCGGCGTAGGAGGTCAGCCCCTCCTCGTCCATCTCGTAGCGGTCGCCGGTGTCGCGCAGCTCGGGCATCGATCAGCCTCCTTCCGGCTGGAAACCATACTCGCCCCCCGCCCGGTTCCCGGCTTAGGGTGAAGCTAGGCCGACGGAGGGAGGGTTCAAGATGCGGCGCGCAATCGTGATCGGTGCGGCGGTGCTGGCGCTCAGCGCCTGCGGCAAGAAGGAGGAGGCGGCGAAGACCGGCGAGGAGCAGGCCGCGGTCGCGACCGCGCCGGCGCCGCCGGCCATGCGCAAGGCCGGGCTGTGGACGCAGACGGTCTCGGCCGAGGGCGCCACGCAGACGATGAAGCTGTGCCTCGACGCCGCGGCGGCCGAGGACATACAGTTCAACAACGCGCCCGGCACGTCGAACTGCTCGAAGAACACGATCACCCCGATCCC
>CAZBXO010000148.1:7849-9264 GCA_964495645.1 uncultured Phenylobacterium sp.
CCTCCCCCTACGGGTGAGGAGAGAGGCGAACCGCGCGGCCTCACGCAAGCTCGACGGCCATGGCGGTAGCCTCGCCGCCGCCGATGCAGAGGCTGGCCACGCCCCGCTTGCCGCCGCGGGCTTCCAGGGCGGCGAGCAGGGTCGCGAGGATCCGCGCGCCGGACGCCCCGATCGGGTGGCCGAGCGCGCAGGCGCCGCCGTTGACGTTGAGCCTGTCGCGGTCGAGGCCGAGGTCCCGCTCGGCGATCATGGCGACCACGGCGAAGGCCTCGTTCACCTCGAAGAGGTCGACGTCTTCCACGCTCCAGCCGGCCTTCTTCAGCGCCTTCTGGACGGCCGGGACCGGCGCCGTCGTGAAGAGGCCGGGCTCGTGGGCGTGGGCGGCGTGGCCGGCGACCCGGGCCACGATGGTCATGCCCAGCTTCCGGGCGACGCTCTCGCGAGTCATGACGAGCGCCGCGGCGCCGTCGGAGATTGACGAGGCGTTGGCGGCGGTGATGGCGCCGTCCCTGGCGAACGCCGGCTTCAGGGTCGGGATCTTGGCCGGGTCGGCCTTCATCGGCTGCTCGTCGGCCGAGACGGTGACCGTGCCCTTGCGGTCGGCGACCTCCACGGGCGTGATCTCGCGGGCGAAGGCTCCGCTCTCGGTGGCGGCCCGGGCGCGGGTCAGCGAGCCGATGGCGTACTCGTCCATGGCCTCGCGCGTGAACTGGTACTGGCGCGCGGTCTCCTCGGCGAAGGAGCCCATCAGGCGGCCCGGCTCGTAGGCGTCCTCCAGGCCGTCCAGGTACATGTGGTCGAAGGCGGTGTCGTGGCCGATGCGGGCGCCGGCGCGGTGCTTGGCGAGCAGGTAGGGCGCGCCGGACATGCTCTCCATGCCGCCGGCGATGACCACGTCGACGGAGCCGGCGGCGAGCGCATCGTGCGCCAGGATCGCGGCCTGCATCCCCGAGCCGCACATCTTGTTGACGGTGGTCGCTTCCACGGAGGTCGGCAGGCCGGCGCCCAGCGCCGCCTGGCGCGCCGGCGCCTGGCCGAGGCCGGCCGGCAGCACGCAGCCCATCAGGATCTGCTCGACCGCGTCGGGCGCCACGCCGGCGCGCTCGACCGCGGCCTTCACGGCGGCGGCGCCGAGGTCGGTGGCCTTCACCGACGCGAGCGCGCCCTGGAAGCCGCCCATCGGGGTGCGGGCGTAGCTGGCGATGACGACGGGATCGGTGCTCATGACTTGCTCAGGGCCTTCGGGTGGTGATGTCGGAATAAGGGCCGCCATCGCGGATGGTCTTGTTGCGGTAGATCACCGCGCCGACCACGTTCGGGCGGCGGCCGATGGCGGCGCAGAACTCGGGGAACAGGTCCGACGGCATCCACAGGCACGGCGCGCGCGGGTCCTCGTCGATGGCGACGTCCACGAG
>CAZBXO010000149.1:0-9236 GCA_964495645.1 uncultured Phenylobacterium sp.
GCTTGCGGTTGTGGTAGTGGATCTGCAGGCCGAAGGCGCGGGCCCGGCGGGCCACCGCCGAGCCGATCCGGCCCAAGCCGACGATGCCGAGGCGCTTGCCGGTGATGCGGTGGCCGAGCATGCCCATGGGCGCCCAGCCCGTGAACTCGTGGCGCTCGACCATATGGGCGCCTTCGACGATGCGCCGCGCGGTGGCCATGATCAGCGTCATCGCGAGATCGGCGGTGTCGTCGGTCAGCACGCCCGGCGTGTTGGTCACCGGGATGTGCCGCTCCGTAGCCGCGGCGATGTCGATGTGGTCGACGCCGGCGCCGAAGTTGGCGATCAGCTTCAGCCGCTCGGGCGCGGCGGCGATGACCTCGGCGTCGATCTCGTCGGTGATGGTCGGGACCAGGACGTCGCAGCGGCCGACCGCGTCGACCAGCTGGGCCTTCGTGAACGGGGTGTCGGTGAGGTTCAACTCGGCGTCGAACAGCTCCCGCATCCGCGTCTCCACGGTGTCGGGGAGTTTACGGGTGACGATGACTTTCGGCTTGCGGGTGGGCATGGGGGGCCGGAAAAGGGTCCTGCGCCGCTTTGGCGCGGTGATTTGCGGAACCCTTATCAAAGGGCCCATGGACGGCCAAGGCGAGGCTCCAAGCGTGAAGCAGGCAGACGGCCGGGCGCCGAAGATCGCGGCGCTGACCCTGGCGCTTGCGATGACGGCGGTCGGCGTGGCGAGCGCGGCCGAGCGGCAGACTCCCTCCGGCTACCCGGTTCCGCGCTACGTCACGCTGAAGTTCGACAAGGTGAACGCCCGCTCCGGCCCCGGAAACGACCACCGGCTGCTCTGGGTCTATCGGGTGAAGGGCCTCCCGGTGCAGGTCGTCGCCGAGACGACCGAGTGGCGCCGGGTCTGCGATCCGGACGGCAAGCTGGCCTGGGTGCACCGGCGCACCACAGACGGGCGGCGCAGCGCCCTGAACCTCTCGCCGCACGCCCAGGCGCTGCTGAAGCGGCCGCGCCCGGGCGCGGAGGTCGCAGCCTACCTGAAGGCGCGGGGCCTGGCGTCGCTGGACCGCTGCAGCAAGGGCTGGTGCAAGTTGAAGGCCGCGGGCGGGTCCGGCTGGGCCCGCGCCGGCAGCGTCTGGGGAACAAACGACGCCCCGCAATGTCGTTGAGGCGCTTGGCTGGGCCGTGGTAGGCCCCCGCACCCGCTGGAACGGATGGTGAGATGAATACCAAGGGCGTCAAGGCGAGCCACACCTACGGCTTCGAGGAGCTGATGGCGTGCGCCCGCGGCGAGATGTTCGGCCCGGGCAACGCCCAGCTGCCGGCGCCGCCGATGCTGCTGTTCGACCGGATCACCCGGATCACGGACGAGGGCGGCGCCTATGGGAAGGGCTACATCGAGGCCGAGTTCGACATCAATCCGAAGCTCTGGTTCTTCGACTGCCACTTCATCGGCGACCCGGTGATGCCCGGCAGCCTGGGGCTGGACGCGCTCTGGCAGCTGGTCGGCTTCTACCTCGGCTGGATCGGCGGGCCGGGAACCGGCCGGGCGCTGGGCTGCAAATCCGTGCGGTTCGGCGGCGAGGTGACGCCGGACGTCAAGCTCGTCACCTACAAGATCGACATGAAGCGCGTGATCTCCCGCGGCCGCCTCACGATGGGCCTCGGCGACGGGGTGTTGGAAGCCGACGGCAAGCCTATCTATCAGGCGGAGGATCTGCGCGTGGGCCTCTCAACGCGCGAACAGACCCAGGAGTAGCGATGCGGCGCGTGGTCGTGACCGGGATGGGCGTGGTCTCATCCATCGGCAACAACACGAACGAAGTGCTGGCGTCCCTGCGCGAGGCCAAGTCGGGCGTGACCGCCGCGCCCGAGTACGCCGAGCTCGGCTTCCGCTGCCAGGTGCATGCGCCGCCGCGCATCGACTGGGAGGCGATGGTCGACCGCCGGGCTGCCCGCTTCCTGGCCCAAGGCACCGGCTTCAGCCACATCGCCATGGAGCAGGCGATCGCCGACGCGGGGCTGGAGGAGAGCGAGGTCTCCCACGAGCGGACCGGCCTGATCGTCGGCTCCGGCGGCCCCTCGACCCGGGCCATCGTCGAGGCGGCCCAGACGGCGCGCGAGCGCGGCCCCAAGCGCATCGGGCCGTTCGCCGTGCCCAAGGCGATGAGTTCCGGCCCGTCGGCCACCCTCTCCACCTGGTTCAAGATCCGCGGCCTCAACTTCTCGATCTCCTCGGCCTGCGCCACCTCCACCCACTGCATCGGGGTCGGCTACGAGCAGATCGCGATGGGCAAGCAGGACGTGGTGTTCGCCGGCGGGACCGAGGAGCTCGACTGGACGCTCTCGGTCCTGTTCGACGCCATGGGCGCCATGAGCTCGAAGTTCAACGACCGGCCGGAGACCGCCAGCCGCGCGTATGACGTGGACCGCGACGGCTTCGTGATCGCCGGCGGCGCCGGGGTCGTGGTGCTGGAAGAGTATGAGCGGGCCAAGGCGCGCGGCGCGAAGATCTACGGCGAGATCGTGGGCTACGCGGCCAACTCCGACGGCTTCGACATGGTGGCGCCGTCCGGCGAAGGGGCGGCGCGCTGCATGCGGCTCGCCAATCCGGACGGCCGCAAGATCGACTACCTCAACCCCCACGGCACCGGCACCCCCGTGGGCGACGTCAAGGAGATGGAGGCCGTGCGCACGGTGTTCGGCGCCGAAGCGCCGCTGATCTCGTCCACCAAGTCGCTGACCGGCCACAGCCTGGGGGCGGCCGGGGCGCAGGAGGCGATCTACTCGCTCCTGATGCTGCACAACGGTTTCGTCGCCGAGAGCGCCCACATCGAAAACCTCGACCCGGCGTTCGAAGACCTGCCGATCGTGCGCCAGCGCGTGGACCGGGCGCTGGAAACGGTGATGTCCAACAGCTTCGGCTTCGGCGGGACGAACGGCTGCCTGGTGATGGCGCGGGTCTAGAAGGCCGCCTCTCCCCGAGGCGTCGCGAAGCGGCGCCGAGAGGAGAGGGGGACGTGACACTCATGCCCTGATCGTCCACAACCCGCTCCGAGACGTGAGGAGCAGCGCACCGTGGCCGACGACTATCAGATGCCCAAGGGCGAGCTGATGAAGGGCAAGCGGGGGATCGTCACCGGGGTCGCCAACCACCAGTCCATCGCCTGGGGCATCGCCTCTCAGCTGGCCGCCCAGGGCGCGGAAATGGCCTTTCTGCACCTGCCGGGCATGGAGCGCCGGGTCGAGCCCCTCGCCGAGAGCGCCGGGGTCAAGGTGTTGGCGCCGGTGGACGTCACCGACGACGACTCGATGGACGCGGCGTTCGCGGCGGTCGGCAAGGTGTTCGGGACCATCGACTTCTTCGTCCACGCCATCGCCTTCGCCAACAAGGACGAGCTGAAGGGCTCGTTCGTGGACAACACCACCCGCGAGGGGTTCCTGCGGGCGCTCAACATCTCGGCCTTCAGCTTCGTGGACTGCGCCCGGCGCGCCGCGGCGATGATGCCGGAGACCGGCGGCTCGATCCTGACGCTCACCTACATGGGCTCCGAGCGGGCGATCCCGAACTACAACACCATGGGCGTCGCCAAGGCGGCGCTCGAGGCGGCGGTGCGCTATGCGGCGCGCGACCTCGGGCCCAAGGGCATCCGGGTGAACGCGCTCTCGCCCGGCGCCATGCGCACCCTGTCGCTGGCGGGGATCCAGGGCGGCCGCGGCATGCTGGCCAAGGGCCGCTCGCTGTCGGCGATGAAGGAAGACACCTCGATGGAGGGGGTCGCCGGCGCGGCGCTCTGGCTGCTCTCCGACCTCGGCCGGTCCACCACAGGCGAGTGCGTCCACGTGGACGCAGGTTTCCACATCATGGGCTTCTCGGAGGACGAGGAAGCGTAGGGGCGCAAGGGTTCGGGTCCGGCGCTTCCTGCGATCGCGGCGGGTGAACGAATGGCCGCAAGGCTGGTGCTGATCAGGCACGGCGCGCCCCGCATAGAGGAAGGCGTGCCGCAGAGATGCTGGGGGCTCACTGAAACCGGTCTCGAGGCTTGCCAGGCCCTGGGCGCGCAACTTCGCGAGTTCGGATCGCCGGCGATCTGGAGCAGCACCGAGCGGAAGGCGCTGGAGACCGCGCGGGCGCTGGAGCTCGGCCTTCCGATTCGAGAGGAACCCGCCCTGCGGGAGCATGAACGCGCGTCTCTGGGTTACATGACGAAGCACCAGCTCGAGGCGGGCGTGGAGCGCCTGTTCCAGTCCGACGACGAGCTCGTGTTCGGAGACGAAACGGCGCGCTCCGTCATCGAGCGCATGGAAGGGGCGATCCGCGCCGCCCGACGTCTCGCCCGTGGCCGCGACGTCATCGCGGTGACGCACGGCACGGCGGCGGCGCTCTTCGTGGGACGACGCTGCGGCCTCGATGGCCATGCGCTCTGGCGCTCGCTCGGGGCGCCTGCGGCGATGGTCCTGGACGGCGATCGCCTTCTGGAAGTCATCGCGTAGCGCCAGCCGCTAGGGGGCGTAAGCCCTCAGGAAGCGCGCCGTCGCCTCGGTGGCGACGCGGTCGACCTTCGCCTCGTCGAGCTGCAGTTCGACGCCCAGGAGCATGGCCGACTGGAACGAGCCGATGACCATGCCGGCGAAGAACTCCGCCGCCTCGCGCGGGTCGGGGCAGGCGAGCCGTCCCGCGCGGGTCTCCACGGCCAGGAAATCGGCGAGGCGCGCGCGGCTGGTCTTCGGCCCCGCCTCGTACATGGCGTGCGCGATGTCCGGCATCTCGTGGGCGTTGAGGATCGCCATCCGGTAGATCGAGTAGCCGACGGTGTTGGTCACCGCGCCCAGCAGCACCCGGGCGAACTGCGCCAGGGCTTCGGCCGGGTTCTCGATGCCTTCGGGCGTCTCCAGCGGCGCGGTCATCTCGTGCACGCGGCGCTCCGCGATGGCGCGGACCAGATCGGCCTTGCTGCCATAGTGATTGTAGATCGTCTGCTTGGACACGCAGGCGCGGCGGGCGATCTCCTCCATGGAGGCCGACAGGCCGCGCTGGCCGATCACCTCGAGCGCGGCGTCCAGGATCGCCTCCGACTTGGACAGGTCTATCTGGCCGGCGAGACGGGCCATCAGTGTCCCCCAGCCTGCTGGCCGCCGCGCGCCTGGAGCGTGGCGACCGAGCCCTTGGGACCGAAGAGCGCGAGGAAGGCGGCCGCCCAGCAGCCCAGCGCCAGGACGGCGAAGGCGTCGCCGAAGGACAACACCGCAGCCTGACGATGCAGCATCATCGACATCGCCTTGCGCGCGCCGGCCTCGGGGTCGGCCATGCCGCCGGCCGTCATCATCTGGGTCAGGCCCTGGTACATCTGCTGGCTCGCCGCATTGGCGGTGTTCGCGGCCGACGCCAGGTCGGCGAAGTGCACGGCGCCCTGGTGGCTGAGCACGGTGGTCAGCACCGCCAGCCCGATGGCCCCGGCGACATTTCGGATCAGGTTGATCATGCCGGAGGCGTCCTTCATGGCGCTGACCGGCAGGGTGGCGACGCTCATCTGCTGGGCGGCGATCATGGCGATCATGGTGCCGAAGCCGCGCGCCACCTGCAGGACGAAGAATTCCCAGAAGCCCCACTGGTCGGTGACCCGCACGCCCAGCTGGATGGCCCAGGCGGCGAGCGCAAAGCCGCCGAACATCGCCACGCGCACGTCCAGGAGCCGGATCACGCGGCCGGCCAGGGGCGCCGACAGGAACATGGTCAGGCCCGAGACCAGCATGGTGGTGCCGACCTCGGCCGAGGAGAACCCGCGCACCTGGCCGAGGAAGATCGGGAGCAGGAAGGTGCCGCCGAACAGGCTGACGCCGGTCACGAAGGTCATGAGAATGCCGAGCGTGAAGTTGCGGTCGGCGAACGGCCTGAGCGAGACGATCGGCTGCCAGTAGGTCAGCTGCCGCCAGATGAAGGCGGCGCCGCTGAGCGCCGCGGTCACCGAGAGCCAGAGGATCACGTCGTCCTGGAACCAGCTCTCGTCGGCGCCCTCCTCGATCACGTACTGCAGCGACAGCAGGAACATGGTCATCAGGCCGAGCCCCCACCAGTCGATCCCCTTGGCCAGGCTCGGGTCGCCCTTGTCGAAGGTGGCGTAGCGCCAGACCAGGAAGATCACGAGCGCGCCCACCGGCACGTTGATGAAGAACAGCCAGCGCCAGGAGAGCGCGTCGGTCAGGTGTCCGCCCAGAGTCGGCCCGATGGTCGGCGCCAGCGTCACGATCAGGCCCACGACCACGTTGGCGGTCATCCGCCGCTCCGGCGGGAAGACGGTCATGGCGGTGGCGAAGATCGGCGGGATCATCGCGCCGGCGAACACGCCCTGCAGCGCGCGGAAGGCGATCATCGCTCCGACGGAGGTGGAGAGCCCGGTGCAGACCGAGGCGATCACGAAGCCGATGACGGCCACGACGTAGAACGACCGTGTCCCCCACATCTTCGTGAGGTAGGCGGTGAGCGGCATGATCACGACCTCCGCCAGGAGGTAGATCGTCTGCACCCAGCTGATCTCGTCGTTGGTGGCGCTGATGCCCGACTGGATCTGCACCAGCGACGAGGCCACGATCTGGATGTCGAGCATGGCCATGAACTGACCGATGACCATTCCGCCGAAGCCGAGGAAGATCTTCGTCCAATCGACAGCGCTGCCGTCGGCGCCCAGCCAGGTCGGGGCCGGGGCGGCGGGGGCGCGGACGCCGGATGGGAGGGCCGCGTCGGTCACGGCGCTCAGCGCGAGGCGCCCTCGCGGGCGTAGCGGGCCGGGAGCGCGCCGCTCTCGGCGAAGGTAGGACCCGTGTTCGGCTCGACGTGGACCTTCACCTTGAGGGACAGGCCGGGGCGCAAGGCGCCGGCCATCGGCTGGCTGCGGTCGATGGCGATCTTCACCGGCAGGCGCTGGGTGATCTTGGTGAAGTTGCCGACGGCGTTCTCCACCGGGATCAGGGCGAACTCGGCGCCGGTGGCCGGCGCAAACGAGTCGATCCGGCCCTTGATGGCCTGCTTGCCGAAGGCGTCGGCGTGGATCTCGACCGGCTGGCCGATGCGCAGGCGCGCGACCTGGGTCTCCTTGAAGTTGGCGACCACGTAGGCGTCGCCCAGCGGCACGATGCTCATCATCTGCCCGCCCGGCCGGACGTACTGGCCCGGTCGGACACCCTTGGCGCCGACAACGCCGGCGACCGGCGCGCGGACCTCGGTGCGGGAGAGGTCGATGCGAATCTGTTCTGCCGCGGCGCGGGCGGCGGCGGCCTGGGCAAGGCTCTGGGCGCGGGCCGAGCCCAGCGACTGGGCGGCCCGCCGCTCGGTTTCCAGCGCCGCCTTGGCCTGCTCGACCCCGGCCTGCGCCTGGCGTTCGGCGGTGCGCACGTTCTGCACCCGCTGGGTCGACACCCAGCCGGAGCCGGCCAGCTGGTTGTAGCGCTGCGTCTCGGCGCGGGCCCACTGGGCCTGGGCGTCGGCGCTCTCGACCATGGCGGCCTTCTGGGCGATAGCGGCCTGTTCCAGGCGGGCCTTGTCGTCGACGGCGGTGACGGCGGCTTCGAGGGCGGCGGCGTTGGCTTCGGCCTGGGCGAGGCGCGCCTTGATCGTGGCCGGATCGATCCGCACCAGCACCTGGCCGGGCCGGACGGCCTGGTTGTCGTCGACCAGCACCTCGGCGACGTAGCCGTCGACCAGCGGGGCCACGGCGACCTTGTCGGCCTGCACGAAGGCGTTGTCGGTGGTTTCGTAGCGCTGCTTGTCGATCCACCAGACCGCGCCGCCGACGGCGACGCCCACGGCGGCCAGGCCGCCCACGGCGATGGGAACGAGACGCTTGGGGAGCGGCATGTGAGGTTGCCCCGCGAACTAAAAATGGACCGCTCAGTCCAGCCCATTCGAGACATATGAACCGGCTCGGTTGCGGACAAGTGAAAGTTGGACGCGAGCGTCCACTTTTTCTCGCAACTGGACTCGGCGACTCTGCAGTGGCCTATCCGCCCCATGGACGCCGACGTCATCATCGCGGGCGCGGGCATGGCCGGGGCGACCCTGGCGCTGGCCTTGCAACGTGGCGGTCTGACGCCGGTGCTGATCGACCCGGTGGTGTTCGAGGCGCAGGTCGCGCCCACCTTCGACGGCCGCGCCTCGGCGATCGCCTACGCGGCCTACCGGCAATGGCGGGTGCTGGGCCTCTCCGAGGCGCTGGACCCGCACGCTCAGCGGATCGAGCAGATCCTGGTGACCGACGGGAAGACGCCGGGCGCCTCGGCCGGCGGGCCCGGGCCGTTCCACTTGCGCTTCGACGCGGCCGAGATCGCCGACCGGTCGGACGGGGAGCCGCTGGGCTACCTGCTGGAAAACCGCCACACCCGCGCGGCGCTCGCCGCAGCGGTGCGGGCGGCGGGGATCGAGGTGCTGGCGCCGGCGCGGGTGGTTTCGGCGGCGTTCGGCGCGCAGGCGGCGAGCGTGACTCTGGGCGACGGGCGGGTGCTGACTGCGCCGGTGGTGGTGGGCGCCGAGGGTCGCGGGTCGGTGATCCGCGAGGCGGCGGGGATCGGCGCGCTCGGCTGGGACTACCGCCAGACCGGGGTGGTGGCGACCGTGCGCCTGGAGCGGCCGCACGAGGGCGTGGCGCACGAGTACTTCCTGCCCGGGGGGCCGTTCGCCATCCTGCCGCTGACCGACAACCGCGCCAGCCTGGTCTGGACCGAGAGCGACCGCCGCGGGGCGGCGCTGAAGGCCGCGCGGCCCGAGGTCTTCCAGGCGCACCTGGAGCGGCGGTTCGGCGACTTCCTGGGCGCGATACGGGTGGAAGGACCCGTGTTCGCCTATCCGCTCAGCCTGCAGCTGGCCGAACGGTTCACGGGTCCGCGGGTGGCGCTGCTGGGCGACGCGGCGCACGGCGTGCACCCGATCGCCGGCCAGGGGCTGAATCTCGGCCTGAAGGGCGCGGCGGCGCTCGCCGAGGTGCTGGTGGACGCGAGCCGGCTCGGCGAGGATATCGGCTCGGAGGCCGTGCTCGAGCGCTATGCCGCCTGGCGGCGGTTCGACACGGTGACGCTCTCGGCCGGCATGGACGCCTTCGTGCGCCTGTTCTCCAACGACAACCCGCTGCTGCGGCTGGTCCGCGGGGCGGGCATGGCGGCGGTCAACCGGATCGGCCCGGCGCGTCGGTTCTTCATGCAGGAGGCCGGCGGCGCCGTCGGCGACCTGCCGCGGCTGCTCAAGGGCGAGGCGCTCT
>CAZBXO010000150.1:0-9139 GCA_964495645.1 uncultured Phenylobacterium sp.
GACCGTCCGCATTCCCATGGCGGGCGGGTTCGACAGTCTCAACGTGGCCACCGCCTGCGGCATTGTGCTGCATCATGCCGCGGCCGCCCTCTACCACTGCTAAAGCCGTGCTTAACCACTTTCCGTCAGGCTTGACCGTACAGGGCGAGTGTTCCGTCCGGGGAGAGTGCATGGCAGCGTCGGAGTGGAAGAGCGCCGAAACGGCGCCGCCCGGCCTCGAAGCGTCGACACCGGTCTTCGACCGCGCGACCCGCATCGCGCGGACCCTGTTCGGCTGCCTGGCCGCCCGCGTCTCCCTGGCCACCGGCGACGGAATCTGGCGCAGCCGCGGCCGCGAGATGGAGGAGGCCGGCGAGGCCGGCGCCTTCCGCATCGTCATGGACACCGGCGAGCTCCTCTGGATCGAGGACTGCGCCAACGACCCCAGAGCCGCCGACAGCCCCGAGGTCGCCGGCGCCCCGTTCATCAAGTTCTTCGCCGGCGCCCCGATCCGGTTGGAGGACGGCTCGCTCTCGGGCTGCCTCTGGGTCGCCGACACCGAAGCCCGGCCCTACGACGCGACGCTCGCGCGGCGCCTGCAGGACCTCGCCGATTTCATCGCCGACGAATGGGTCCGCGTCCGCGCCCGGGAGACCGAACGGCGGGTCGAGCAGACCCTCCAGGCGATGGTCAACGCGGTCCCGGTGTCTCTGGTCCTGACCGACACCGACATGCGGGTGCTCTACGCGAGCCCGCACTGGGTCACGGCCCGCGGTCTCGACGGCCAACCGGTCACCGGTCGCTCGCTCTACGACCTGCGCCCCGACATGTTCGAGCAGTGGCGCGAGGGTCTGACGGCCTGCCTGACCCGTGAACGCCACTCCGTCGACCGGGTGCCCGTGACGCGGCCCGACGGCTCGGTGGAGTGGGCCAAGGTTGAGATCGTCCCGTGGCGCAAGCCCGACGGCCAGGTCGGCGGTCTGGTGATTGGTTCCTACGACGTCACCGACATGGTCCAGGCCCTGGAGACGCTCGAGCGGACCGAGGAGCGCCTGAACGTGGCCTTGCAGATCGCCGACCTGCACGTCTACGAAATGGACTACGTCAACAAGGTGCTGATCAAGGCCGGCGCCGAGGACACCTTCTTCGAGCAGCCGAAGACCTACGACGAGCTGCTGCACGACATCTTCGGGGCGATCGACGTGCGCGACCGCAAGCGCATCATCGAGGCCTGGAAGGATCACGTCGCGACCGGCGCCAGGTACCAGCCCGAGTACCGCATGCAACGCGAGGACGGCCGCGAGGTGTGGGCCATGGGCACGGTCAAGCTCATCTCCGACGAGACCGGCCGGCCGATGCGCCTCGTGGGCGCGCTGCAGAACATCACCAAGCGCAAGCAGGCCGAGCAGGAGCTGGTCCAGGCGAAGGAAGCCGCCGAGGCCGCCAACCGCGCCAAGAGCGAGTTCCTGGCCAACATGAGCCACGAGATCCGCACGCCGTTGAACGGGGTGCTGGGCATGGCGCAGGCGATGGCCGTCGACGCCCTCGACCCCGTCCAGCGCGAACGGCTGAACGTGATCCGCCAGTCCGGCGAGAGCCTCCTGTCGATCCTCAACGACGTACTGGACCTCTCCAAGGTCGAGGCCGGCAAGCTGGAGCTCGAGCGCGCGCCGTTCGACCTCGACGAGCTGGCCCGCACGGCGCACGGCACCTTCTCCGCCATTGCCGAGGGCAAGGGGCTCTGCTTCGACCTGACCGTCCAGCCCGCCGCCCGCGGCGCCTACGAGGGCGATGCCGTCCGCGTCCGCCAGATTCTCTGGAACCTGACGTCCAACGCGCTGAAGTTCACCGAGCAGGGCGGCGTGGCGGTGCGGATCAGCCGCGTCCGCGGCGTTCTCAAGATCGTCGTCGCCGACACCGGCATCGGCATTTCGGCCGAGCAGCTCGCGGGCCTCTTCCGGAAGTTCGAGCAGGCCGACGCCTCCACCACCCGCCGGTTCGGCGGCACAGGCCTCGGCCTCGCCATCTGCCGCGAGCTTGCCGAGCTGATGGGCGGGACCATCACCGCCGAGAGCACGCCGGGCGCCGGCGCGACTTTCACCGTCACCCTGCCGCTGCCGAAGCTGGCGGGGGCGGCCGCTGCGCCCGTAGAGCCGGCCGCGCCGGCGGCGTCGCCGGAGACCGAGGCGCGGCCGATGCGCATCCTGGCGGCGGAAGACAACACCATGAACCAGCTGGTGCTGAAGACCCTGCTGGCCCAGGTCGGCATCGAGCCTACCGTCGTTGCCGATGGCCGCGAGGCGGTTGCGGCCTGGGAGCGAGAGCCCTGGGACCTGATCCTGATGGACGTGCAGATGCCGGGGATGGACGGCCCGACCGCCACCGCCGAGATCCGCGCCCGCGAACGCGCAGAAGGCAGGGTGCGGACCCCGATCGTGGCGCTGACGGCGAACGCCATGGCCCACCAGGTCGCCGAGTACCTGGGGGGCGGCATGGACGCGGTGGTGCCCAAGCCGATCGAGGCCATGCGTCTCTACGAGACCCTGCAGGCGGTGATCGACGCCGCCGACCGCGAGGCGGCCCAGGCGGCCTGACCGGGGCGAGATGCCCGGCGGCCCTCCGCGGCGGGTGTGCGCGCCGGGGATAGAGGGAGGACCTCCGGGTCCCTCTCGCGGAGGAACTACGCGGCCCTGGCGGCCGGCGTCGTCTCGACGAAGCGGTCGATCCAGGCGGCGAACTGACTGCCGACGCCCTTCAGGAACTCGGCGGTGCTCTCGCTGGCCAGCTCGCCGCCTTCGCCATAGAGCGACCAGGCGCCGCCGATGTAGGCCTCCGTCGGCAGCACCGGCACGTTGAGCACGTTGAGCGTCTGGCGCAGGTGGTGGTTCGCGCCATAGCCGCCGATCGGGCCGGGCGAGATGCTGACGACCGCGCCGGGCTTGCCGTTCCAGACGCTCTGCCCATATGGGCGGGAGCCGACGTCGATGGCGTTCTTCAGCGCGCCGGGCACGCCGCGGTTGAACTCCGGCGTCACGAACAGCACCCCGTCCGCCGCCGCGATTTCCTGCCGCAGGCGCACCCAGGCGGCCGGCGGATCGTCCTCCAGGTCCTGGTCGAAGTGCGGCAGGTCGCCGATCTCGACGAAGCGGAACGACAGTTGGGGCGTCAGGGCCGCCAGCGTGGTGGCGATCTTGCGGCTCACCGAGTCCTTGCGCAGCGAGCCGACCAGAACGGCGACGGTCTTGGGCTGGGTCATCTGGGGTCTCCCGAATTCGATGTCGGGAAGATGCGCATCATCACCCCCGTTGATAATCGGCGTGATCTGCAGAAGACTGGCTCCGAAACGGAAACAATCTCCATGGACCGCCTCGACGAGATCCGCGCCTTCACGGCGGTGGCCGAAGCCCGCAGCTTCACCCAGGCCGCCCGCAGGCTGGACGTCTCCAGCGCCCAGGTCTCCAAGCTGGTGGCCCGCCTGGAGAACCGCCTCGGCGCCCGGCTCCTGAACCGAACCACCCGCGACGTCTCGCTCACGGACACCGGCCAGGCCTACCTGGAACAGGCGTCAGACCTGCTGGCCGCCTTCGACGCGCTGGAAGGATCGGTGCGCGACCAGCACCGGGGCCCCAGCGGCGTGCTCAAGGTCTCGGCGCCCGTCTCCTTCGGCGCCAACCAGCTCACGCCGGCCATGCTCGACTTCGCCGCGCGCTGCTCTGAGGTCTCGCTCGACGTCCAGTTGTCCGACCGGATGGTCAACCTGGTGGAGGAAGGCTTCGATGTCGCTGTCCGGATCGGCCACCTTCCGGACTCGTCCCTGGTCGCCAAGAAGCTCGCGGCCGTGCGGATGGTGACCTGCGCCTCGCCGGCCTACCTCGAGCGCGCCGGGACACCGCAGACCCCCGGCGATCTGGCCGCCCACGCCTGCATCATCGACACCAACGCGCGCGAACCGCTGGTGTGGCGCTTCGGGCCGCACGGCGACATCCGGGAGGTGCGGGTGAACGGCCGTCTGCGGTTCAACGGCGCCGAGCCTTGCGTCTCCGCCGCCCTCGCAGACTTCGGGATCACCCGCTCGCCGGCCTTCGCGGCGGCCGACGCGCTGCGCGCCGGACGGCTTGTTCCGCTGCTCTGCGCCTTCGAGCCGGAGCTGATCCACGTCCACGCCGTGTGGCCGCACGCACGCCACCTGGCCGCCAAGGTCCGTGTGTTCGTCGACTTCCTGGCCGAGCGCTATTCGGGCGAGCCGGACTGGCACCAAGGCTGGGGCTCGAAGCACCCCGTCCCCTAGGCGAACGCCAGCCAGCGTCCGGCCGCGGCGGTCATCACCCAGACAAGGATCGCCGCGTAGGCCAACAGCCGCACGCCTGGGCCGGCTTGCTGGCCGCGTCCGGAACTGACGACCTGTACGCCGATGAAGATCGCGATGGCCCCGACGAAGCCCCAGGCGAAGCCCTTGTTGACCGGGTCCAGGTGCTCGTAGTCGTCGCCCTTGATCACCACGTGGGTCATCACCTGGTGGGCGGCGATCATCACGGCCATGACGGCGAGGTAGATGATCCGCGTCAGGCCCCGCGTCGCATAGAGGGCGATGAGCCCGGCCGCAAAGATCACGTGCCAGAGGCCGGGATTGGAGAGCTGGGCCATCAGGAAGACCCAGAGGGCCAACAGGAACACGGCCATCCCGACCGTCGCCGCCGCCCAGGACGCCGGCGACAGCCGGCCGTCGTTCCTCGTCGCCGGCAAGGTCACGGCATAGGTCAGGATGATCCCTGCCAGAAGCCCGATCATCTTCGCGGTGAACGCCTGGGAGGTGTAGAGGCGCTCGGCGTTGGCCGAGCCGATCAGAAGGCCGGTGACGACGATTCCGATCACGCCCAGGTGCATCCACAGCCGCATGTTGCGGTGGACCTCGCGTGGCGTCTCGTCGGTGATCCCGACGCCGATGAGGCGCAGGTTCAGGAGAATGCTGGAGCCACCCAGCAGGATGAGCGAGATGAGGTGGCCCACCTCCCACTGCGCAAACCACGGCTTCACCTGCTTGCCGGGGAACACGTTCTCCAGGTTGGCGATCCAGTCCGCGAGCTGAGGGAAGAAGTCCTGCGGCGCCATCGCCATCACTTGGCCTCCTTCTTCACGAGGCGGCCATCCTTGTAGAGCGCGCCGTAGTCGGACGACGCGCACTCCTGGGCGACGTTGATCCAATCGGGTTGCGGCTTGCCGCAGTTGGTCCAGTCGTAGGCGATGAAGCGGCCGAAGGTGATCACCACCAGCCAGGACGTCAGCGAGATCAGGGCCGACAGTCGCGCCTTGCCGGGCGGCTGTTCCTGGGTGTCCCACTCGTGCAGGTTCCGCTGCACCCGGAAGTGGAACCACATGATGTTGATGGCCGCGATCAGCAGGAAGACCAGCTTCAGGCGGAACCACAGCGAGTGGTAGTAGAGCAGTGGCTTGGCGAAGACGAGCGCCGTGCCGGTCGCGATCATGATCACCAGGCCGAACACCGTCAGCGGCAGCACGCGGTCCGAGACCACCGACACCGGCGTCTTCCTGAACGTCACGCCCAGCAGTCGCAGATCGACCACGAAGATGGTCCCGGCGAACAGCATCAGCGAGAGCACATGGGTGCCTTCGATCAGCCCCCAGAAGTTCAAGGAGCTGGCCAGCGCCATGCTCCATGACATGGCGTCGTCAGCAGGACCTTTGCCCAACTGAGCGATCCACACGACGATATCGCGTATCACTCGGCCGTCCCCTCCATACCGGACCTTCTAGGAAGCATCCTTCCCACAGGCCCATTGCCGCATTGATTCAGATCAGCAACACGGCGGCGGGGAAGCTATAGTGCGGCGCGAGCGGGGGGCAAGGTATCCGTCGCGGCTCCCAACGCTTCGGCCATCATGGTGAGGGCCGTCCGCAGTGCGCAGATGCGCACCTGGGCCCGGCCGATGTCTCCGAACTGCTCCTGGCGGTGGACGGTCGGGCCGTTGGCGCGCGCGCAGGCGAAGTGGACGAGGCCGGCCGTCTGTCCCGGTCCGCCCTCGGCGAAGCCCGTCACGGAGACGGCCAGTTGCGCGCGGCTGCGCGCGACGGCGCCTTCGGCCATCGCGCGCGCGCACCGTTCGGAGACCGCACCCTCGGTCTCGAGAATCTCACGGGCCACGCCCAGCAATTCGTGCTTGGCCTCGTCGGTGTAGGTGACGAAGCCGCGCTCGAAGGCGTGGCTCAGGCCCGGGAGATCGGTCAGCAGGGAGGCGAGCAGTCCCCCGGTGCAGCTCTCCGCCGTGGCGAGCAGCAAATCCCGGTCGCAAGCCTCGCGAAGCACAGTCTCCGCGAGGCGATCGACATCGGCCGGGAGGGCCGGCTCGAGAGCTTCGGCCTTCAAGCGATCAGTTCGGCCGACGGGCGCCGTCCATGCCGCCCTTCAGCTCCGCCTTGCGCGCCTGCATCTGTTCGCCGATGGCCTTCAGGTCCATGTCGGACTTGCGGACCTTCGGGAAGTACTCGGTCTCTTCCTCCTCGACGTGGTGCTCGATCTGCTCCTGCAGCACCTTGACCTTGGCCTCGAACATCTCGTCGGAGGGGTCCATGCCCTCGATCTGCGCGATCAGGTCCTTCGCGCCCTGGTGCTCGACGATGGCCTCGTTGACGATGGAGTCGTCCTCGAGGAACTCGCGGCTTTCCGGATAGAAGATCTCCTCCTCGATCTGGGTATGGATCTTCAGCTCATGGCAAATCTGCAGGGCGATCTTCTGCTTGCCGCCGGCGTCCTCGGTGTTCTCGAACTGTTTGAACAGCTCCTCCACCTTGCGGTGATCAGCCATCAGGTCGGAGACGGCGTCATCCGGGCGGGCTGAGGCGCGGCCGTCCTTGTTCACATCTGAGGATGGGGAGGTAGGCATGTGTTCGCTCTCCTGGACTATGCGACAGGCCGATTGAACCCGCGCCGCAAAGTCCGGTTCCGCCACTTGATTTTCCGAGCCGTCGCGGCTCGTTAGGCCGATGGCGGGCGGGCCGACAGTGACGATCGCGGGCGCGGGCGCCCTGGGGCTGTCCACTGCGCTCTTGCTGGCCGACGCCGGCTGCGCCGTGACCGTCTGCGATCCCGGCGGTCCGAACGCCTCGTCGGTGGCCGCCGGCATGTTGGCGCCGGTGTTCGAGGCGGTGCTCGACCCCGTCGCGCGCGGCCATTTGGACATCCTGCTGCGAGCGCGGAACCTCTGGCCGGGGTTCGCCGAGCGCGCGGGCGTCCAGCTGGACCGCACGGGCGCGCTCGCCGTCGGCGACGCCGCCTGGCTCGCCGACGTCGCGGCCGGTTTCGGCGCGGTCGGCGTCCGACCGACTGAGATCGCCCCCGCGACGGCGCTCAACCTGGCGCCGGGCCTGGCGAACACCTTCGGTTCGGCCCTGCTCTGCCGCGAGGATTGGCGACTCGACGCGCCCGCGGCGCTCGCCGCCCTCCGTCGCGCCGCCGAGGCCGCCGGCGTCCAGGTTCGGCGGGAGGTGGCGCGGGGTCGCGGCCGCTCGGACATCCTTATCGTCGCCACCGGGGCCGCGCCGGGCCTTGCGCCGGAGCTCGCCGTGCTGGCCCCGATCAAGGGCCACATCGTGCGTTTTCCAGGTCCGACGGTCGGTGCGACCGTCCGCACCCGCGGCGCCTACGGCGCGCCGGGGGAGGGGGCGCTGGCGGTGGGCGCCACAATGGAGCCAGGTCGCACCGACGCGGACGTAGAGCCGGCCGCCGCCGCGCCGCTGATCCGCGCCGCCGCGGTGCTCTTTCCACACCTCGCCGGCATTCAGCCCGAGATCGCCGCGGGCGTGCGCGCCGCCACCCCCGATGGCCTGCCGCTCGCCGGCCCCGCCCGCGAGCCGGGCGTGTTCATCGCCGCCGGCGCGCGGCGCAACGGCTGGCTGCTGGCGCCGCTGGTCGCCGAGGTCATCGCCGCGTACGTCACCGGGCGTGATCCGGGGCCGTTCGGCGCACTGTTCGATCCCGCCCGGTTCGAGGGGACCACCGCATGAACTTCGCGCTCACCGACGAGCAACAGGCGATCCGCGAGAGCGTGCTTTCGCTCTGCGCCCGCTTCGATGCCGAGTACTGGCGCAAGACCGATGAGACCGGTGAGTTCCCGCAGGCGTTCGTCGACGCCATGTGCGCCGCGGGCTGGCTGGGCGCGGCCATGCCGGTCGAGCTCGGCGGCTCGGGTCTCGGCGTCACCGAGGCCGCCATCGTCATGCAAGCCGTGGCCGAGAGCGGCGCTGGCTACTCCGGAGCCTCGGCGATCCACCTGAACATCTTCGGCCCGATGCCGCTCGTGAAGTTCGGCACCGACGCCCAGCGGCAGTGGCTGATCCCGCGATTGATCTCCGGCGAGGATCGCATGTGCTTCGGGGTCACGGAGCCCGACGCCGGCCTCGACACCACCCGCGTCTCCACCCGCGCGGTGCGCACCAACGAGGGCTACGTGATCTCGGGCCGCAAGATGTGGACCACCATGGCCCAGCGGGCGACCAAGATGCTGATCGTGGCCCGCACCACGCCGCGCGACGAGGGCAAGCGCCCGACCGACGGCATCAGCCTGTT
This sequence comes from uncultured Phenylobacterium sp., assembly GCA_964495645.1. Taxonomy (GTDB): domain Bacteria; phylum Pseudomonadota; class Alphaproteobacteria; order Caulobacterales; family Caulobacteraceae; genus Phenylobacterium. The sequence continues at coordinate 8,561 of CAZBXO010000150.1, forward strand.
CTACGTCGACTTCGACCGCACGAAGATCCACGCCACCCCGATCCCGAAGATGGGCCGCAAGGCCATCGAGTCGAACGCCGTCTTCATCGACGACCTGCACGTCCCGGCCGAGGCCCTGGTCGGCGAGGAGGGCAAGGGCTTCTACTACCTGCTGGAGGGCCTCAATCCCGAGCGCGTCCTGGTCGGAATGGAGGCCGTGGGGCTCGGCCGCGCGGCCCTCCGGCGCGCCGCCAAGTATGCCCGCGAGCGCGTCGTCTTCGGCCGCCCGATCGGCCAGAACCAGGGTGTCGCCCATCCGCTCGCCAGGGCCTGGGCCGAGCTCGAAGCCGCCAACCTCATGGGCCTCAAGGCCGCCGCTCTCTACGACGCCGGCAAGGAGTGCGGCGCCGAGGCCAATGCCGCCAAGTACCTGGGCGGCGAAGCCGGCTTCAACGCCTGCGAGGCGGCCGTCATGGCTCACGGCGGCATGGGCTACGCCAAGGAGTTCGACGTCGAGCGCTACTTCCGCGAGTCGATGATCGCCCGCCTGACCCCGGTCAGCCGCGAGATGATCCTCAACTACATCGCCGAGAAGGTGCT
>CAZBXO010000151.1:0-9115 GCA_964495645.1 uncultured Phenylobacterium sp.
TCGCCCAGGTCGGCACGATCTCGGCGAACAGCGACGAGGCCATCGGCAAGAAGATCGCCGACGCGATGGAGAAGGTCGGCAAGGAAGGCGTGATCACCGTCGAGGAAGGCTCGGGCCTGGACAACGAGCTCGAGGTGGTCGAGGGCATGCAGTTCGACCGCGGCTACCTGTCGCCGTACTTCATCAACAACGCCCAGAACCAGACCAGCGAGCTCGAGAGCCCGTACATCCTGCTGTACGACAAGAAGATCTCGAACATCCGCGAGATGCTGCCGCTGCTCGAGGGCATCGCCAAGGCCGGCAAGCCGCTGCTGGTGATCGCCGAGGACGTCGAGGGCGAGGCGCTCGCGACGCTGGTGGTCAACACGATCCGCGGCATCGTCAAGGTCTGCGCGGTCAAGGCGCCGGGCTTCGGCGACCGCCGCAAGGAAATGCTGAAGGACATCGCCATCCTGACCGGCGGCACCGTGATCGCCGAGGAAGTCGGCCTGTCGCTCGAGAAGGCGACGCTGAACGACCTGGGCAAGGCCAAGAAGATCGTTGCCGAGAAGGAGAACACGACGATCATCGACGGCGCCGGCAAGACCTCCGAGATCAAGGCGCGGATCGACAACATCCGCCAGCAGATCGAGGACGCCACTTCCGACTACGACAAGGAGAAGCTGCAGGAGCGCGTTGCCAAGCTCTCCGGCGGCGTCGCCGTGATCAAGGTCGGCGCGGCCACCGAGGTCGAGATGAAGGAGAAGAAGGCCCGCCTCGAGGACGCGCTGCACGCCACCCGTGCCGCGGTCGAGGAGGGCGTGGTGCCGGGCGGCGGCGTGGCGCTGGTGCGCGCGCAGAAGGCGCTCGAGAAGCTCACCGGCGCGAACGAGGACCAGGCTGTGGGCGTCCGCATCCTGTCCCGCACGCTCGAGGAGCCGCTGCGCCAGATCGTCGAGAACGCCGGCGAGGACGGCTCGGTCGTCCTGTCCAAGGTCCGCGAGGGCAAGGGCAGCTACGGCTACAACGCCGCGTCCGGCGAGTACGGCGACATGATCGACATGGGCATCCTGGACCCGACCAAGGTCACGCGCCTGGCGCTGCAGAACGCGGCGTCGGTGGCGGGCCTCTTGCTGACCACCGAGGTGATGGTGGCCGAGGCTCCGAAGGAGGAGCACGACCACCCGCCGATGGGCGGCGGCGGCATGGGCGGCATGGGCGGCATGGACATGTAGGGCCCGGAGGCGACTCCCGGGCCTTTTCGTTGAAGGACGCGGCGCATCGCCGGACCGGTGAAGAAGCGGTCCATGCTGCAACTTGCGCAGGACCCCGGGCGTCCAGCTATGATCGGGGCCGGGCGACGAACCACAGAGGGCGCGAAGATGTCCGGGGACCAGAGCGACAAGACCGCATACTCACGACGCGAATTCCTGCGGGTGGCAGGGGCGGGTGCCGTGACGATGGGGCTGAACGTCGGCGGGCCGGCGGCCGCGGCGGCGGCCGGGCCGGCGGGTGCGTCGGGCGCCGCAGCGACGGGCCCGTACAACATCGTCTTCATCCTCACCGACCAGGAACGCCTCTTCCGTCCCGGCGAGCTGCCGGCGGGATTTTCGCTGCCGGCCCATGAGCGACTCGTGCGGCAAGGCACGAGTTTCGTGAACCACCGCATCAATTCCTGCGTCTGCACGCCCTCGCGATCGGTCGTATACACCGGCCGGCACATCCAGCAGACCCGCATGTTCGACAACACCAATTTCCCGTGGATCACGAGCATGTCCACCGAGCTGCCGACGCTCGGCGACATGCTGCGGGCGGCTGGCTACTACACCGCGTACAAGGGCAAGTGGCACCTGACCAAGGAATTCGAGACGGTCAACACGCTCGCCGACCCGACCCGGATCTTCACCAAGGAGATGGAAGCGTACGGCTTCTCCGACTATTTCGGCATCGGCGACATCATCGCCCATACGCAGGGCGGATACCGGCACGATGGCGTCATCGCGGCAATGGCCGGAAGCTGGATGCGCAGCAAGGGGCGCGAGCTCGCCGCAGAGGGCAAGCCCTGGTTCCTGGCCGTCAACCTCGTCAACCCGCACGACGTCATGTACTACGACACCGATGCCCCGGGCACGCGGGTGCAGTCAGCGCGCGGCCTCACGCACGTCGCCCGCGATCCAGTGGACCCGCTGTACGCGAAGCAGTGGGATTTCTCCCTGCCGCGCAGCCACGACCAGCCGCTGACGATGCCGGGCCGGCCGCCGGCGCATCGCGATTTCCTGAGGTCGCACGACGCAATGGTCGGCGACATCCCGAACGAGGAGGCACGCTGGAGGCGTCGGCACAACTACTACCTGAACTGCCTGCGCGACGTGGACCGCAACATCGCGACAGTGCTCGGCGAGCTCGACGCCGCGGGCCTGGCGGATCGCACGATCATCGTGCTCACCGCGGACCACGGCGACATGGACGGCGCCCATCAATTGCACGCCAAGGGCGCGGTCGCCTACCGCGAGCAGAACAACGTCCCGCTGGTCATTTCGCACCCGGCGCATCCCGGCGGCAGGCAATGCCGCGCGATCAGCTCGCACGTCGACCTGGCACCGACGCTCGTCTCCTTCACCGGGATCGAGCCGGGCAGGCACGCGGCGATCGTGAAGGACCTGCCGGGCAAGGACCTGTCGGGCCTGCTGGCGTCGCCCGGGCAAGCCGGCGTGAATGCCATCCACGAGGGCGTGCTGTTCAACTACAACATGTTCGCCTACCTCGACGGCGACTTCTTCTACAGGGCCGTGGAATTCGTGCACCAGGGCGGCAACCCGAAAGAGCTCCAGAGCGCGGGCATCGTGCCGGACATGATGAAGCGCGGCGCGGTGCGTTCGGTATACGACGGCCGCCACGTTTTCGCGCGCTACTTCTCGCCCAAGCAGCACAACCTGCCGAATTCCCTGGAGGCGCTGTACCGTCTGAACGACGTCGAGCTCTACGACACCGAGGCGGATCCCGACGAGATGAGGAACCTGGCGGCCGTGCGCGGCGAGTCCGCCGATCTCGTGCTGGCGATGAATGCCAAGCTGAACCGCCTGATCGAGGCGGAGGTCGGCGAGGACCGCGGCCAGATGCTGCCGGGCGGCGCCGACGCGGGCTGGGAAGTCACGGCGGAGACGATGGCGCCCTGAGATGCGCGGGCGCTTCGCCTATGGCGCCGCCGCTCGCGGCGCGCCGAATTTCTTCGCGAAATTGAGGCTGAAGGAAGAGCCCTCGAAGCGGTCTTCCGCGGCGTACTCGTAGACGCCGCGGAAGGTCAGCGAGGCCTGCCACGGCAGGTAGGTCAGGCCGAGCTGCAGTCCGGCAGCGTGAACCTCGTCGCGCGTATCGCCGGCCGCACTGCCGGAATCGTCGCTGATCTGCCACGAGTCATACCCCGACGCGCCGACTTCGAGCAGCAGGTCGCTCTTCAGCGGCAGGTACTGGCTGACGCCCCAATTCAGCGTCAGGTTGTCGCCGGGGGTGATGTCGAATTCGTCCTTGTCGCCGTGTGTTTCGTAGGTCAGCACGCCCGTCACGGCCGTCCCTTTGTTCGTCATCGGGTACCAGGCGATCGCGCCCTGGATCTGGTGCGTCCAGAATCCATAGCCGATGTTGTCGGAGGACTCCGTCTTCACCGGACCGACCACCGGCAGCGTGACCACCTCGGTGTCGTAGTCGCCGACCGGCGCGTAGAAACCGTACGCCAGCGCGAAATCCCAATGGGGAAGCGTCTTGCCCAGCCACAGCGGCTGGACGAACAGATCGCCCATGCCGAACCCGCCGGCGCTGATTTCGCCGGCACGCTGGCCGGCGGCCGACACCAGGGCATCCAGGTTGGCATTGGCAAACGTCGGCGAAATCAGGGCCCCGTACTTGATGCCGCGCCCCTCGATTTCCTTGACCCAGATCAGCGATGGCGCGAGCACGTACAGGTCCACGTCCACTTCCAGCCCGATCGTGGTTCCCGCGCCGCCGCCTGGAGGATTGATGGTGATGGAATCGATCTTGTTGCCCTGGGCGTCATTCAGCCGGTCGGTCGTGTAGAAGTAATTGTAGACGGCGCCATAGAGCCCCGGCTCCGGGACGAAGTAGTCGCGGATGTTCATGATGCCGCCGTTGAAATGGCCGATTTCACCCGCGTGGGCGGCGATCGGCGCGGCAACGGCCGCCACGGCGGCCGCGAGACGGATTCGGTGATTCATCGATTGTTCCTTTTGCTGCAGGAGAATTTCTGCATGTCAGCCATGCCGGCGAAGCCGGCCGCACAGGGCAACGGCATGCAGTGGATTCTCCTCCGGCAACCCGCAGGCTACTGCTTCGGCGCCGCCTGGGCCTCGCGGGCCGCGCGGGCGGCCGGGTCAATGCAGTCGATCTGCTGCGCAGCCGGCACGCGTGAATTGTCCATGAAGCAGCGCAGCCGCGAGCCGTATTCCTGCATCTGCGCATCGAGCTCGTCGAAATCCATCCGGCGCGGCTTGTCGCCGTCGGTACCGGCGCGTTCCGCGACGACGGCCAGGAGCACTTCCTGGCTCTGGCTGTCGACAAGTTCGCCCTGGATCGCCATGCCCAGGATGTCGTACTTGTTCATCATTTCCTTGAACGCGTTGACGACCGACGACACGACGAAGCCGGTTGGCATGTATTGGTAGAACTTGCGCTTTTTCTTTTTCAACTGCAGGTCCGTCAGTGCCAGACGCAGGTAGAGCACGCGCGGTCCGGGCGACTGGACGATGTAATAACCACCCGCCGTCAGTCGATTGGTCAGGCTTTCCCGCATCATTCCCGATACGGCCGCGAGATCCTGGGGTTGGGCGCCCTTGTAGTCGGAATTCGCGCTGATCAGGACCTCGGGCTCATCCACCATGATCCCGTCGTACTTCGCCAGGCGTTCGATGAGGTCGGGTGCAAGGTAAACGTAATCCGTACCCTTGTCGGCGATGGGTCTTGCCTGCAGCTTGCCGTAGTCGGAGAGGAAGGTCTGGTCAAATGCGCCCGCCGCAAACGCTACCGCGAGCGGCAGCGCAAAGGCGACCGCAACGACCGTTACGGGCCAGCGCCTGAATGTCCGCATGTGAGGCTCCGACGGGATGAATTCCCGTCTATTTGGCGCAGGATTCTCACCTACGGCCTGTGGCAAGTCAAACAGCCGGCCGCGTAGACGGCAGGCGGCGGGCTAGTGCTCCGGAATCGACCAGCCGATGCCGACCACGACCGCCTCGTGGTCCGAAAGGGGCTGGCCGGTGCCGTCCACGAAACGGTCGTCGACTGCCCAGCTCTTTGCGTGCAACCGAAGCTGCGGCGACGAGCGCATCATCACCCGATCGATCCGCTGCGGCTCGGGACAGTCGAGCGCGCGGCAGGCGTCGGTGAGCCCGGCGCCGGTCAGGAGCCGCTGAAAGACCGCTTCGTCCGCGGCCCGCATGTTGGTGTCGCCGGCAACGATCAGCGCGCGACCGGCCGATGCCGACTGGATGAAAGCGAGCAGCTGCTCAACCTGGCTCTGCCGGGCCCCGGCATCGTCTTTGTCGCGCCCGGCGTCGTGGTGCACGCCGTAGACATCGAGCTCCGCCCCGCCCGGGAGTGAGATCCGGGCGCGGAAAAAGCCCTTCTCGGCCAGGCAGTCGTGTTTCTGGTCTGGCTTCACGGTGCCGCTGCACGCGTTCCAGTCGCGGCGCTCGAAGCTTGTTACCGGCAGGCTGGAGAAAAGGCTCAGGCCGTCGGCCAGCCTGCCGAATGGCGGCGCCATCGGTGGAGACCGATAGCGGTGGGTCGACGCCGATGCAAGGTCGTCGTGGTAGCCGAAGTCCTCCTGCAGCACCGCCACGTCGAAGGCGTTGAGCAGGGGGCTGATCAACGCGTGGTTGGTTTCCGGGCTGGATCGAGACAAGCCATAGGGGAGGCCCGCCACGTTATACGTGAGCAGCAGAAAGCTGCCGGTGAGGGAGCGGTCTTCCGGCCGCAGGTCGTGCGCCGGCGCAGCGGCGACGGGTTTCTCGGCTGGAGGCGCTCGATCGCAACCCACTGCGAGAAGGAGGGCCACGATCGGGACGACCCGGCAGTGCTTGCGCGTCAGCATGGTGCGCACACTAGCACTCGGTCGCCCGCCCACGCCTTCGGGGACAACGACGCGCAGTCGAGCGCGGGCGTCGCGGCGTCAGGAGGCCTTGCGCATCGGTGCGCCGCGGGTGCTTTCGCGCAGCCGGGTGCCGACGCGCACGATGGTATTGATGACCGGCACCAGTTCCCGCCCGAGCTCGGAGAGCGAGTACTCGACCGAGGGCGGAGAGCTGGGCACGACCTGGCGGATCACGACGCCCTTCAGCTCGAGCTCGCGCAGCCGGCGCGCCAGCATCTTCGGCGAGATGCCGGGAATGTCGCGCTGCAGCTCGCCGAAGCGGCGCGGTTCGCCGGACAGCTTCCAGATCAGGCTCGGCGTCCACGCGCCGCCCAGGATCGCCATGCAGGCGGCCATCGGGCAGCCCGGCGGGGGCGGGGGCGCCTTGCTCTTGCGGACCTTCAGTGCCATGGGCGTACTCCGGGACGGTTACCGCGAGGATAGTGGATTTTCATGCTTACGCATAGCTATGTACTATACAAAAGTAACTTACTGCCGTTAGTATTGTTCGCGAACGTTGACAACCTACCGGAGGACGCACGCGTGAAGCTCTACTACAGTCCCGGCGCCTGCTCACTGTCGCCGCACATCGTCGCCAAGGAGGCCGGCATTCCGTTGACTCTGGTCAAGGTCGACACGAAGACCAAGACCATCAAGGCGGAAGGCGACTTCTGGGCCGTGAATCCCAAGGGCTACGTGCCCGCGCTGGAACTGGACAACGGCGAGGTCCTGACCGAGGGTCCGGCCATCGTGCAGTACCTGGCGGACCTGCGCCCGGCGTCGAAGCTCGCGCCGGAGAACGGCAGCTTCGCGCGCGTGCGCCTGCAGGAGACACTCAGCTACCTGACGTCCGAGATCCACAAGACCTACAGCCCGCTGTTCAGGCCGGACGTCACGGCCGAGTTGCGCGAGGAGCGGGTTGCCTATCTCAGGAAGCGCTATGCGCTGATCGAGAAGCAGCTGGAAGGCAGGAACTACCTGTTCGGCGACGGGTTCACGGCCGCGGACGCCTACCTGTTCGTCCTGACGAACTGGGCGCGCAGCCTGAAGATCGACCTGTCGGAGTTTCCGAACCTGCTGGCGTTCCAGAAGCGCGTCGGCAGCCGCAAGGCAGTCATCGAGGCGCTGCGCGACGAGGGCCTGGTCAGGGAAGCGAAAGTCGCCTGAGACGCCGGGGGCCGGGCGCCATTCCGGTGGCGCCCGGCCTCTTCATTGCCGATTCTTGCCGGCCTGTTTGGCCAGGGCAGCATCGAGCATCTCGATCAACTCCGCGCGGTCATAGCTGAATTTCTGGTCATGGTTCTGCTCGACCATGCGCTCGATGGCGCGGTTGATGGTCCAGTACGCCTGCTCCTGAGTGGGCACGACCAGGTAGCGGGGCTTGGGGTGGTCGTCGAACAGGGACCTCATCACCGCCTGCGCGACTTCCGTCGGGTCGCCGTGATCCTTCTCGAAGCGGTTCAGCCAGTTGATGCCTTCATTGATCTGCTTTTCGAACTGGGAGTCCGCGACCGGCTGATCCTGTTGCTGCAACCGTTCGAGGGCGGTCTTGCCAATGTTCGACCGGTAGGCCCCTGGCTGAATCAGCATGACTTTCACGTCGAACTGCAGCATTTCATCCGCCAGCGCATCGGCATAGGCTTCCATGGCGTGCTTGGTCATCGAGTAGGGGCCCCAGGTAGCGTCCGACAGGGTGCCGGATATCGAGCCAATGACGCTGATGCGGCCCTTTGACTCGATGATCAGCGGCGCGAATGCCTTGGTGACGCGGTAGACGCCATAGATGTTGGCATTCATCTGGTAGTGGAAAGTTTCCTCGTCGACTTCGATCAATGGAGCCAGCACCGCCACGCCCGCGTTGTTGACCAGGCCGTACAATCCGCGGCCCGCCTCGCGGATCATCTTCACGGCGGCGTCGATCTGGTCCTGCTGGTTGACGTCCAGCCGGACGGCCTGGATGTTTTCGATGGCGTCGAGTTCCGCCAGGTCCGCATCTTTCCGCGCGCCTGCATACACGAAGTAACCCTCGGCGGCCAAGGCTTCCGCCGTCGCACGGCCGAGGCCGGAACTGGCGCCGGTGACCAGCACGGCCTTTTGCGGCGCCGTGGTTTCGGCCTGTGCGCTGGGCTGCAGGAACAGGCTGGCACACGCCACCAGCAGGGTGGTCAGGGTACGGGTCATGCGGTTCTCCTCAGGGTGTGACGGGCTCGAGCTCGATGGCCTGGATGCCGGGCGGGACGGTTGGGGCGAGCAGCACGCTGCCCCTGATGCGACCGTGGGCGCAGCGCCAGGTGAACTCGCCGGCCAGCGCATGCGCCGCCGACAGCGGCGCGCCCGTGTCGCAGTCGCCGACCTGCCGCCGCAACTCCGCCAGGTCCCGCTGCCATCCGGCCGCATCGCGGTCCATCAGGAAATTCACGGCGAGCTGGTCGCCGGCGGCGGCAACGTCGCCCGCGGCATAAATAGCGCCGACCGCGCGATAGGCGCCCGCCAGATCCTCGGTGACCGGGACCTCGCGGTCTTTGAAGAAGCCTGCGTCGTTGAGCGCGATCGCTGCGTCCCAGACGGCGCGGCTCGGGCCGGCATAAGTGCGGTTCGCGAGCGCGAAGATCGCGACACCGCGGTCGGGCAGCAACAGCACGTTCGAGCCGTAGCCCGGGTAACCGCCGCTGTGCGTCAGCACGAGCCCCAGGTCGCAATCGAGGATCACGTGCATGCCCATGCCGTAATTGGCCGCGAGCTTGCAAGCGGCGGCGCCGGTCTTGCCCGGGCGCTGCAGCGTGCGCGGGAAGTTGGATCCTTGCGCCAGTTCGCGCACGGTGGCGCGCCGGACGGGCCCCGTGTCGATGCCGTCGCGCGCCGGCCAGGCAGAGAGCAGAAACGCGAGCCACTTCGCGTAGTCGTTGGCGCTGGTCTGCAGGCCGCCCATCGCGCCGAAAGCGCCGTGCGCCAGCGGCGGCTCCGGCTTCCAGGCGTCGTCCTCCCAGCGATAAC
>CAZBXO010000152.1:0-8973 GCA_964495645.1 uncultured Phenylobacterium sp.
GCCGCCGCGCGGCTCTCCTCCGCCCGGCCGATCCGGGCCTTGGCGATCTGGTTGGCCACCTCGTGGGTCGGGCGGCGTTCGCGGGTGGCCTGGTCCAGCACCTCGTCGAGGGTCTGCATCAGGCGGTCGAGCTTGGCGTCGACCCAGGCGGGGTCGAAGGCCTCGCGAGCCTCGAGGGCGCGGATCTCGCCGGCCACGTTGATGATGCCGCCGCCGTTGATCACGTAGTCGGGGGCGTAGAGGAAGCCGCGCTCGAAGAGGGCGCGGCCGACCTCACCGTCGGCCAGCTGGTTGTTGGCGCCGCCGGCGATGATCCGGCCGGATAGGCGCGGCAGGGTGTCGGCGCTGATCGCCCCGCCGAGCGCGCAGGGGGCGAAGACGTCCATCGGCACGTCGAAGATCGCGCTGGGCGGCACGACGAGGGCGCCGGTGGCCTGGCTGATCTGGCGGGCGGCCTCGGCGTTGACGTCGCCGATCGTCAGCTTGGCGCCGGCGGCGTGCAGCTTTTCGGCGAGGTAGGCGCCGACGTGGCCCACGCCCTGGATGGCGACGCGCACGCCGTCGAGGTCGCGGCCGAGCTTCTTCCGCACGCAGAGCTGGATGCCGCGGAACACGCCCTCGGCGGTCACCGGGCTGGGATCGCCGGACGCGGCTGGGTGGCCCTCGAGGCCGGCGACGTAGCGGGTGTGCTTGCGCGCGTGCGTCAGGTCGGCCGGTGAGACGCCGACGTCCTCGGCCGTCCAGTACTTGCCGCCGACGGACTCCACGGCCCGGCCGAAGGACTCGAACAGCGCCGGCGTCTTGCGGGTGCGCGAATCGCCGATGATCACCGCCTTGCCGCCGCCGAGCTCCAGGTCGGCCATGGCGTTCTTGTAGGACATGGCGCGGCTGAGCTTCAGCGCGTCCTCCAGCGCCTCGGCGGCGGTGGGGTAGGCCCACATACGGCAGCCGCCGGCGGCCGGGCCGCGCGCAGTCGAGTGGACGGCGATGATCGTCTTGAGGCCGGTTCGCTCGTCATCGAACGCGTGGATGGCCTCGTGTCCCTCGAAAGCCGGGGAATCGAACAACGTCATGCCTTGATCACCACGAAACCGGGGGAAGATTTAGCGGCTGCATCTAAGCCTCCCAGCGCCATGTCACAACCCCGCCGCGCGGCGATCGGACGCCGCAGGCGATGCGGCGCCGGGGATCGGCGGGACGCCCGAGGGAAGTGGCGCTTCCGGATCGCGCAGGAAGGCGAGCACGTCGGCCATGACCACCTGACCTTGCCGGTCGCGCGTCAAGAGATGGTAACCACGCGGGTAGAAGGCGCTGCGGTCGTCACCGGTCAGGCCCTTGGCCGCCTTCAGGGCGGCCTTCTTCGGAATGATCTGGTCGTTGGCGCCGTAGGCGTAGAGCGTCGGCACGCGGTCGTCGCCGACGGTCTCGGCCGCATGCCCCATAAGGCGCACCAGCCCGTAGAGGGCGTCCGAGCGGGCGCCCCAGATCATCAGCGGATCGCGGCCCATGGCGATCAGCTCCTCACGGTTGTCGGTGGGCGTGATCTTCGAGGTGACCCATCGCGGCGGCGTGTACACCTTCGAAGCCGTGAGGTTGGCCGCCAGCCAAAGCAGCGTCCGGTTCGGCAGCGGCTGCGACTTCCAGCCCCAGACCGCCGGCGACAGCAGCACCAGCCGATCGGCGGCCGGAGGCCTGTCGGTGGCGAAGGCGACCGCAGCCACGGCGCCGCCCATGCTCTCGCCGACGACCGCCACGACCGTGTTCGGATGCCTCTGGCGCACCAGGGCCACCACGGTCCGCAGATCCTCGACGAGGACATCCTCCTCGGCCCAGAGCCCGCGATGCGGCGATCGGCCGAAGCCGCGCTGGTCGTAGGCGTAGGTGGTGACCCCTGCCATCGCCCATTGGGGACCGGCGATGTGGAAGGCGTTGGAATAGTCGTTCATGCCGTGCAGGGCCACGACGACGGCCCACGGCTCACCCTCCGCCGCCCAGGTCCTCATCGCCAGGCGCGCGCCGTCGAAGCTGACGGCCGCGTCGGCCTCCAGCCGCGGTCCGGTGAACCCTGCCGGCGGACTTCCGCCTTGCTGGAAGACCAGCGGCGTACAGCCGCCGAGCGCGACGAGCAGGAAGATCAGGACGAGGCGGCGCATGGGGTCGAATGAGAACCTACGACAGCGGCATCAAGGCGGCGATGGGCCTGCCGGTTTCCAAACGGTTACGGGCCACGAATGTCGCACCTCCATACCGTAGTTTCTTAAGGGTGAATTCACGCCTTCACAGCGAACCTTGCACTGAAAGATTCGCATGGCCTGGGGAGGGCCGGGGCAATCATGGATTTCCACAACATGCGGCAGATGCGCCGCGGCGTGGCGGTGTTCCTGGCCGCGACCGCGCCGCTGCCGGCGCTCGCGGCGCTGGGCGTCTCCGCAGCCGCGCCGTCGCTGCAGGCGGGCGGCCCAGTCTTCCTGGGCGGGATCGCCCTGGCGAGCGTCGTCTACGCGGGCGTCGTCGGCTGGTGGCTGGGTGCGCGCATCGAGGCGCCGTTGCGCCGCTGGGTCGATATCTCCGAGCAGGTCTACATGAAGCAGGCCTTCGTGGACGACCTGGTCTTCACCAACCACAAGGGCGCGCTCGGCAAGCTGGCGCGCTTCGCCCAGATCAGCCGCGACTGGATCCGCGACCGGAACCAGGAGGCGAAGGACAACGCCGAGGCGGTCAAGACCGCCGAAGCCGCCCGCAAGGTCCAGGAGGACGCCGCGGCGGTAAAGGCCGGTGAGCAGGCCCAGGTGGTCCGCGCCCTCGCCGGCGCGCTCGCGGACGTGGCCGCCGGAAAGCTCGCGACCCGGGTGACCGACGACTTCCCCGGCGACTACCAGCAGCTGAAGGTCGACTTCAACGATGCGCTCGCCAAGCTGCAGGAGGCCATGCGCGGCCTGAAGACCAGCGCTTCGGGCATCCGGGCGGGGACGGAGGAGATCAGCCAGTCGGCAGAGGACCTGTCGCGCCGCACCGAGAGCCAGGCCGCGAGCCTGGAAGAGACGGCGGCCGCCCTCGATCACATCACCCAGACGGTCCGCAAGACCGCAGACGGCGCGGCCGAGGCCAGCTCGGTGACGCTGACCGCCAAGTCCGAGGCCGAGCAGAGCGGCCAGGTCGTCCGCGACGCCGTCGACGCCATGAGCGAGATCGAGCGTTCGGCCCAGCAGATCAGCCAGATCATCGGCGTGATCGACGAGATCGCCTTCCAGACCAACCTGCTCGCGCTCAACGCCGGCGTCGAAGCCGCCCGGGCGGGCGACGCGGGCCGTGGCTTCGCAGTGGTCGCCTCCGAGGTGCGGGCTCTCGCCCAGCGCTCCGCGGGCGCGGCCAAGGAGATCAAGGCGCTGATCTCCACCTCCACCGCCCAGGTCAACAACGGCGTCCAGCTGGTCGGCCAGACCGGCCAGGCGCTGGACCGCATCGTCACGAAGGTGGCCGAGATCAACCAGCTGGTGGCGGAGATCGCCAGCTCCGCCAAGGAGCAGGCCCTGGGTCTGCACGAGGTCAACGCCTCGATCAACCAGATGGACCACGTCACCCAGCAGAACGCCGCTATGGTCGAGGAAACCACCGCCGCCTGCGTGGCGCTGGCCTCGGAAGCCCAGCAGCTGTCGGCGATGATCGGCCGCTTCGACATCGGCCAGAGCGCCGCCGACGAGGGGCCGGCGGCCGCACCCGTCAGGGCGCCGGCCTGGACCCGCCGCAGCCGCGCCGTCCGCGTCGCCGGCGGGGGGACGGTGACGCCGGCGATCGACGCCGACGGCTGGGAAGAGTTCTGAGCCGTGGCAGAGCCCGCACGCTTCGCCCTGCCGGCCCAGCTCGACACCAGCGGCGCCGCGGCGCTGGCGGCCGAGCTCACCGCGTTGCGCGGCCGGCCGCTGACGCTGGACGCCTCGGGCGTGACGCGCGTCGGGGCGCTCGGCCTGCAGGTGCTTCTGTCGGCCCGGATCACCTGGGCCCGCGACGGCGCCGCCCTCTCCGTCGAACAGCCCTCCCCCGCCCTCTCCGCGGCCTTTGTCCAGGCCGGCCTGCCCGACCTCTCCAGGAGCGCCTGAAGACCCATGTCCCAGCCCAAGACCATCCTGACGGTGGACGACAGCCGGACCATCCGCGACATGCTGATGATCACGCTCTCCGGGGCGGGCTACGACGTCGTGCAGGCCGAAGACGGCGTCGAGGCGCTCGAGCGGCTGCGCAACACCACGCCGGACGCCATCGTCACCGATATCAACATGCCGCGCATGGACGGCTTCCAGCTGATCGAGCAGGTGCGCAAGCACACGCCACACCGCGCCACGCCCATCCTGGTGCTCACCACCGAGAGCGAGCCTGACCGCAAGGCGCGCGCCAAGGAGGCGGGGGCCACCGGCTGGATCGTCAAGCCGTTCAACCCCGACAAACTGCTCGACGCGTTGCGGCGGGTGGGAGCCTAGGCGCATGGCCCAGGGGGGCATCCCGGCGGACGCCCTGGCCGGCATCCGCGCCGTCTTCTTCGAGGAGTGCGACGAGCACCTCGCGGAGCTCGAGCGCGGGCTGGAGTCGCTGAGCCAGGGGCTCGGCGGCCATGACGCCGTCGACGGTGTCTTCCGCGCCGCTCACTCGATCAAGGGCGGCGCCGGCATCTTCGAGCTCAGTGAGGTGGTGCGCGTGGCCCACCTCATGGAGAACGCGCTCTCCGAGGCGCGCAAGGACGCCGCCTGGATCACGCCGGCGGTCTGCAAGGTGCTGCTGCGCGCCGTCGACGGCCTCGCGGACCTGATCCGCGCCGCCCGCGATGGCCGCACGGCCGATCCGGTCAAGGCCGAGGCCTTGCTGGTCCTGATCGGCAACCTGCTGGTTCAGGAGCCGCCCGAAGCGCTGGTCGACGTCGAGGACGCCTTCGGGTTCGTGCCGCAGCCGGTGAACCTGGAAGCGCTGCATCTCTCCGCGGACCCGGCCGAAGCTTGCTGGCGCATCCGCTTCAAGCCGCTGGCCAGGCTCTACGCCAACGCGAACGAGCCGTTGGTGCTGCTCTCCGAACTGGCCCGCCTTGGGGACCTTTCGGTCGCCTGCGACGCCGACGAAGTACCGGGCCTCGACACCCTCGTGGCTTCTGAAGGCTACCTCGCCTGGTCCATCGCGCTCACCACCGACGCCGGCGAGGCGGCTATTCGCGAGGTGTTCGAGTTCGTCGAGGACGACTGCGAACTCGAGATCAGCCGACTGTCCGACGCCGTGACCTCCGCCGACGTCACCGCCGTGACGCCCGAAGCGGCGCCTGCCAGCGCCATCCCCGACCCGCAGACGGCGGTTCCGGGCGCCGTGCAGCCGGCCGTGCGCGCCGCGCCGACCATTCGCGTCGACCTCGATCGCGTGGAAAAGCTCATCGACCTGGTGAGCGAGCTGGTCATCAACCAGGCCATTCTCGCCCAGCAGATCGCTGCAGAGCCGCTGTCCAAGGCCTCAGGCGTGCCGGCCGCGCTCGAGGACCTCGACCAGCTGACGCGCCACATCCAGGACAGCGTCATGGCCATCCGCGCCCAGCCGGTGAAAGCCGTCTTCCAGCGCATGGCCAGGCTCGCCCGCGAGATGGAGAGCCTGACCGGGAAGCCGGTGCGCCTGGTGACGGAGGGCGAGGCCACCGAGGTCGACCGTACGGTCATCGAGCACCTGACCGACCCGCTCACACACATGATCCGCAACGCCATCGACCATGGCCTGGAGCGCCCCGAGGAGCGGGCCGCCGCCGGCAAGCCGATGGAAGGGGTCGTGCGCCTTTCGGCCGCTCACCGCGGGGGCCGCATCATCATCCAGGTGGCCGACGACGGCGGCGGCATCGACCACGAGCGGGTGCGCGCCAAGGCGGTCCGTTCCGGCCTGATCGCGCCCGACGCCGTGCTGACGGCCGAGGAACTGGACAACCTGATCTTCGAACCCGGCTTCTCGACCGCCGAAGCGATTTCGGACCTCTCCGGCCGCGGCGTCGGCATGGACGTCGTCAAGAAGAGCGTGCAGGCGCTGGGCGGCCGCATCTCGGTGGCTTCGGTCCAGGGTCAAGGCACGACCATCACCCTTTCCCTGCCGCTCACGCTGGCGGTGCTGGACGGCATGCTGGTCAGCGTCCGCGGCCAGAGCCTGGTCGCCCCGCTCACATCGCTGGTGGAAACCGTGCAGGTGGAGCCGGGCGACGTGCGCCGTCTCGGCCCCGGCGGCCAGCTCCTGGCGATGCGCGGCGTCCACGTGCCTCTGATCGACCTCGGCGCAGCCCTCGGCTATCCGGCCGCCGGCCCGGCCAGCGAGCGGGCGGTGGCCCTGCTGGTCGAGGACACCACCGGCCAGCGCGCCGCCCTGCTGGTCGACGACATCCATGGCCAGCGCCAGGTGGTCATCAAGAGCCTGGAGGCCAACTACCGCCATATCCCGGGGGTCGCCGCCGCCACCATCCTCGGCGACGGCCGTGTGGCCCTGATCCTCGACATCGAGACGGTCATGGACGGCGAACGCCGCCAGAGCCGCCCGGAAGCCGCCTGAGGGGACACCTTCCATGAGCGAACCCGCCGCCGAACCCGCCCGCGAACTGATCTCGTTCCGGGTCGCCGACCAGGAGTACGGCGTCGACATCACCGACGTGCGCGAGATCCGCGGCTGGACGCCAGCCACGCCGCTGCCGCGCACGCCCAGCTACGTGCGCGGGGTGATCAATCTGCGCGGCGCGGTCCTGCCCATCGTCGACATGGCCGCACGCATGGGCTTCACGGAGAGCGAGCCCACGGTCCGCCACGTGATCATCGTGGTCTGGGTCCACAACCAGCTGGTGGGCCTGCTGGTCGATGCGGTCTGCGACATCCTGCCGGTGGCGGAAGAGGACCTGCAGTCGACCCCGGACATGGTGGGCGGCGACGCCCACGACTTCGTCTCGGGCCTGGTCTCGATCGACGATCGCATGATCGGCCTGATCCGCCTCGACACCGTGCTGCCGCCGCAGGAGCTGCAGGCCGCATGACGCTGCCGGCCCAGCCACCGCTGGACGACGCGACCGGACCGCTCGGCGGCCGGCGGGAGTTCCCGTACACGACGCGGGACTTCTATCGCATCGCCGCGGTGCTGAAGGCCGAGACCGGCATCACGCTCTCTGAGGTGAAGGCGCCCCTCGTCTACGCCCGGCTGGTCAAGCGGGTGCGCGAGCTTGGCCTGGAGAGTTTCCGCTCCTACTGCACCCTGATCGGCGGCGACGCCGGCGCCGAGGAACGCCGCAGGATGGCCGCGGCGCTGACCACAAACGTCACCCGTTTCTTCCGGGAGCCGCACCACTTCGAGCACCTGAAGACCGAGGTCATGCCCGACCTCGCCCGCTACGCCCTTCGCGGCGGGCGCGTGCGGCTCTGGTCGGCGGGCTGCTCCTCCGGCGAGGAGCCCTATTCGATCGCGCTCACCATCCTGTCCGTGCTGCCCGAAGCCGAGCGCCTCGACGTCAAGGTGCTGGCCACCGACATCGACACCGGCATGCTCACAAAGGGCCAGGCGGGGATCTATTCGGAGGCAGAGACCGCACCGATCGACCAGACGCTTCTGGAACGCTGGTTCCACCCTCGCGGCGACGGCGCCGAGCGGCTCTGGGGGGCCTCGAAGGCGCTCTGCAACCTGGTCGCCTTCCGGCCGCTCAACCTGATGAGCGCCTGGCCGATGCGCGGGCGGTTCCAGGCGGTCTTCTGCCGCAACACCGTCATCTACTTCGAGGAGCCGGAGCAGCAGCGCGTCTGGCGTCAGATGGACCAGATCTGCGCCCCGGGCGGCTACCTCTACGTCGGCCATTCCGAGCGGGTGACCGGCACGGACCGGTTCCAGTCCATCGGGCTTACCACCTACCGCCGGGAGGACGACGATGCCTGACGCAGCAGCCCTCTCCGTCCTGGTCGTCGACGACCAGATGTCGATCCGGGCCCTCGTCAAGCAGGCGCTGGTGGCCCTTGGCGTGAAGAACATCGTCGACGCCGCCGACGGCGAGGAGGCGCTGCGCGTGCTGGGCATGCGCGAGGTCCACCTGGTGATATCCGACCTGAACATGCCGCGGATGGACGGGCTGGAGCTCCTGAAGGCGGTTCGCGCAGACCCGCGCACCAAGCAGCTCGGCTTCATCATGCTCACCAGCCGCGGCGAGGTGGAGCTGGTGAAGCAGGCGATCGCGCTCGGGGTGAACAACTACCTGACCAAGCCCTTCGCTATCGGTCTGCTGCGCAAGAAGATCGAATCCGTGTTCGGACCGCTCACATGATGCGACGACCGGCCATGGCGCCCATTCCGCTCTCCGGCGAGACGCGGGTGCATATCCTGGAGGGGCAGTACCACGTGTCCGGCGACCCCGCCGTGCTCCTGACCACGACGCTCGGCTCGTGCGTGGCGACCTGCCTGCGCGATCCCGACGCCGGGGTTGGCGGCATGAACCACTTCCTGCTTCCCGGCGACGACCTGGGCCCAGAGCGCGAGGCCGCTCACTACGGCGCCTACGCCATGGAGCTCCTGATCAACGCGCTCCTCGCGCGCGGCGCGCGGAGAGACCGGCTGGAGGCCAAGCTGTTCGGCGGCGGCCAGCTGCTGCAGGGCGTGACCAATATCGGCGACCGGAACGTCGCCTTCGCCGAGGCCTTCCTGGCCCGCGAAGGCATCGCGCTCTCCGGCGGCAGCGTGCGCGGGCCGCATGCGCGCAAGGTGCAGTACTGGCCTGTCTCGGGCCGCGCCCGGCAGCTGGAACTGGCCCGCGGCGAGGAACGCGTCTTCGCCCGCGAACTCAACGCCAAGGCGCGGGCGGTCGACTACGGCGACGTGGAGCTGTTCTGATGCCGGTCAAGCGCGAAGCCACCCACCAGCTCAGCGTACAGCTCGCCGCCTGCGCCGCCTGCGTCGAGAGTCTCGAGACCCTGATCCTCGAACTGATCGGCCGCGCGGGGGCGCAGG
>CAZBXO010000153.1:0-8963 GCA_964495645.1 uncultured Phenylobacterium sp.
GCTCCCGCTGGTGGCTGAAGCTCCATCGCGTGTTCGGGAACCGCCAGCTCGACGCGTCCGACGCCCGCACCACCTTCTCCGCCGGCGGCGGGACGCCCTGCATCACCGCCAGCGCCACAGGATCGGTCGAAGCCGCGGTCGGCGTGGGCTGGGCGGCGTCGGGCATGGCAGGGTCCTGCGATGAGGCGGGCGCCCATCCCACTCCCAACCCGCCGCAACCGCAAGCCACCCCCCAGACGGGGGTGGCGCCGGCTGGGGGCCGGTGGCATTCGCGGTGTCCCGTTCGCCTGTGGCGCGAACGTCGTTGGCGCGAAGCCATCGGTATGTTCATACCGGTACAGTGGGGGTTTGTATGAAGCGTCTTGTTCTGGCCACGGGCCTCGTCATGGCTCTGGCCACGTCCGCCAACGCCGGCGTGCGGAGCCTGGAGGCTACGGTCACCAACCCGACGGCGGGCACGATTTTCTCCTTCCCGCTGTTCACCTTCACCAACCTGTCGAGCGCGGGCCAGCAGGTCACCGGCGTCACGGTCAGCGCCCTGGGCATCCAGTGGGACTGGGTCAACAGCGAGATGAGCGGTCCGTACGGCATGCTGCTGCCCACCGACGGCGTGCGCACCCTCGTCACTGGCCAGGAAGCCGCCAACACCAACGCCGGCCAGGACAACGGCGGTCCCACCGCGATCGCCTACACCCTGACCAGCTTCGATCCCGGCGAGGTCTTCCGCTTCGCCGCCGACCCCGAGCAGGCCAACGGCACGCCGGACGTGATTGATGTGCGTCCCTTCCTGTCGACCGGCGGCATCTCGATCACGGCGACCTTCGCCAACGGCTCGGTGCTCTCCGGCGCCAACTGGGCATTCGAACTGATCGACAACAACGCCAGCCCGACGGCCGATACCAACCAGCTCTATCGCCTGACCCTCAGCGAGGCGTTCGCCGATCCGGGCCCCGGCGTCCCCGAACCGGCCGCCTGGGCCCTGATGATCGGCGGCTTCGGCCTCGCCGGCGCGGCCCTCCGTCGCCGCCGCGCGATCGCGTCGTAGGGCCCACGTCGGCTTTCTGCGTCCCTCGCCGTCTTCTGCGGTCGCCTGTTCTCGTTGCGACGCGCGCGCGCCAGCCGCGCCCTGCGCCGAGCTTCTGCAGTGCGCCACTTCCGGGCGCTGTTTGCGGTCGCGGCCCGGACCGCTAGCCTTCGTCGACATGCCTGAGCTGCCGACACGCCGCGCTATGACCTCCAGGTGGATGGTGTCGGGGCTGGCCGCCTGCCTGGCCGGCCCGCCTGCGACGGCGCAGGAGATCCAGGTCCGCTCGGCTTACGTGACCGTGTCGGACGGGATGCGCATCCACTACCTGGAAGCCGGACAGGGAACGCCGGTCATCCTCCTGCACGGCTCCTCCGGAACCAGCGAAAGCAACTACCTCGCGACCGGCATCGTCGAGGCCTTGGCCCGACGTCACCGCGTGCTGGCGTTGGACTTCCGCGGCCAGGGCCGCAGCGACCGCCCGGCAGACCCGAAGCGCTATGCCTCCGACCGCTATCCGCAGGACATCCTGGAGATCATGGACCGGCTCGGCGTCCGGCGGGCGCATTTCGCCGGCTACTCGATGGGCGGCGAGATGCTGGGCCACCTCCTCTCCCTGGCGCCGGAGCGGATCGTCACCGCGACGTTCGGCGGCTCCGGTCTCCTGGAGCCGGATCCCAAGGTCGACGCCGCGCTCGAGGCCCGCGACCCGAAGGGGCGGGACCGCAATCCGCCCCGGCTCGCGGGCCGGCTCTGGAGCCTGCGCAACCTGGAGGCGCTGCGCGCCATGGAGGCCGGCCGGCGCCGGCGCCCGCCCACCACGCCGCCGGCCGACCCCAGGCGCATCACCTTCCCCATCCTGATGATCATCGGGGAGTACGACACCCCGACCCGGTTCAGCTCGCTGATGCGACGCAGCTTCCCGGACGTGCGCCTCGCCGTCCTCCCGGGCCGAGGTCACGCCACCGCCCTCGCAGACCCCCGCTTCGCCACCACCCTCGTCGACTTCATCGACGCCAACGACCCCGCCGGCGGCTCCTAGGGTCTACGCCCTCGCCGCACCGTCTCCCCACTCGGCGCAGGCCACCCCCAGCTGTCCCCCCGGCTTCGCCGCAGGCGAAGACCGGGACCCATACCCCCGGCGCCGCAGAACCCGAACGGCCTCAAGATCAGCGTCCCCACGGGCGGGGCAATTGTCCCGAAGCGTCCAGTCGCCCGCCGGGCCGCGGCCCCCGACAGCGCCGGGTTCGATGCGCCGCAGGTCATGTCCGGCGTCGCCGAGAGCCGGCGCAAGGCGAACCGCATCAGGCGCCACGAGCCGACGACTGGCAGCTACCGGTGGACTGGGCCGTGGGCGCGCACGCCAAACACCTGCGAAACCTCTACGTCTACTTCTGGCGCTGGGCGGCGTGGAAGGTGTTCGGCGGTGCTCCCTACCGCAGCGGGACGGCCGCCGAGGCGGTGGACGACTGGACCCATCGCAAGGGCGTCGTCTGTCTCATCACCGTCGCCGGCTTCCTGAACGGCCCCGGCTTCCAGAAGATGCGCGCCGACCTGCGCCGCGACGCCGATGAGATCTGGGTGATCGACTGCTCGCCTGGTCCTGCGATGAGGCGGGCGCCCATCCCACCCGCAACCCGCCCCGACCGCAAGCCGCTCGGTGAGGTCCTCGACCGGAGTATCACCTAGGTGACTCGCCTCGAAAAGATCGTTCAGCTCGCATGAGGGCGCCGGGATGGCGTCGCGCGGAGGCGTGTCCCACCTGCGGCGTGTCACTCGCCGCGCTTCACGCGCCCCCACGCGCTTCGAATGATGGAGCGGCCGAGGCGGGAGATGTCCGCGATGTGGTACGCCAGCATGTCGTCGTTCAGCTCGTCGTCGCGCAGGCAGGCCAGGGCCGCGTCCACGGCCTCGTTCAGCGCCCGGTGCTCGGCGTCCGTCTCCTTCGTCAGGAGACGAATCTGGGCCACAGCCAGGAACAGCTTCTCGATCCTGTCCGCCAGGTCGGGGTGGATGCCGTTGGGCCCCACCCCGCCGTGCCAGTCGCCGGCGTACTGGCGCTTGACCACCTGCGCGGCGTTCGCCAGCGCCAGGAGCTCGGCGAGCCGGTCGCGGAAGGCGTCGATCCACTTCTGACGATTGGCGGACAGGACGTTCGCCTTGAACTGGCGGCGTGCGACCCGCAGCGTCACGAAGGGGCTCACGAGCGAGGCGACGAGCGCCGTGAAGGCGGTGATGAGGTGCGCTTCCGGCACGAAAGACGCGAGCATCACCGCCTCTCGACTCACTTAGTGGGCGCCGCTGGTGTCGATCGCGCCCTGCGGCTTCGGCGCGATCCAGATGATCGTCGCCGCGATCGCGAAGCAGACGGCGATGACGGCGAACATGTTGAGCGTCGCCAGCATCACGCTCTGGCTCTCGACCAGGTGCGTCAGGAGTTCCGTCGCCTGCTCGCGCGAGGCGCCCATGCCCGTCGCCCAGTCCACCAGCTGGCGGCCGTAGTTCATCACCCCCGCCAGTTCGGTCTGGTTGTGGCGCGTGGCGTCCGACCAGCCGGTCTGCACGAGCGAGGTGGCGAAGGCGCCGGCGAGCGTGCGCATGAAGTTCGAGAGGCCCGCCGCGTTCGCCTGCTCGTCGGGGTCGACGCTGGCCATGGCCAGGCCGGTTACGGGAACGAAGAACATCACCATGAACGGGCCGGTGAGCAGGGTCGGCCAAGCCATCTGCAAGAAGGTGACATCAGGGGTGAAGCCCATCCGCCAGACCATGATCAGCCCGAGGCCGAGGATCCCCAGCGACACCACCAGGCGCGCGTCGACCTTCTCCACCGCCTTGCCGACCAGGGGCGCCGAAACGACGGCGAAAACGCCCATGATGCCGGTGGCGTATCCCGCCCAAGTGGCGGTGTAGCCCATGTTGGACTGCAGCCACAGCGGCAGCAGCACGATGCTGGCGAAGAAGGCGCCGAAGCCCACGGCATAAGTCGTAGCGGCGGCGACGAAGCCGCGGTGGCGGAAGATTTTCAGGTCGACGATAGGGTTCTTCTCGGTGAGCTCCCAGATCAGGAAGGCCAGGAAGCCGATCACGGCGATGACGGCCAGGATGCAGATCTCGGGCGAATTGAACCAGTCGTGGTTGCGGCCTTCGTCCAGCATGATCTGCAGCGCGCCGACCCAGATCACCAGGAGCGCCAGCCCCATCTTGTCGATGAAGGCGGGTGCGGTCGGATCCGGCTGGCCGCGCATCAGGAAGAGAAGGACCAGCCCGCCCGCCGCCGCGATCGGCACCTTGATGAAGAAGATCCAGTCCCAGCCGATGGAGTCGCAGATGATCCCGCCCAGGATCGGGCCGGCGACCGGGCCGACCAGGGTGGTCATCGCCCAGATGACCGTGGCCAGGGTCGCCTTCTCCTTCGGAAAGATGCGCAGCAGCAGCATTTGCGAGAGCGGCATGATCGGGCCGCCGAAGAGGCCCAGCAGCACGCGCATGCCGAGCAGCATGCCCAGCGAGTTGGAAAGCCCGCACAGCAGCGAGACGACCGCGAAGCCGAGGTAGCAGGTGATGAACACCCGCTGCGCCCCGAACTTGCGGCTGAGCCAGCCGGTGAGCGGCACGGTGATCGCTTCGGCCACGGCGTAGGATGTGATCACCCACGTGCCCTGGCTTGAGGAGACGCCGAGGTCGCCGGCGATCGTGGGGACCGAGACGTTGGCGATGGTGGTGTCGAGCACCACGAGGAAGTTGCCGAGGCCGATCAGGATGGCGG
The DNA here is from genome assembly GCA_964495645.1 of uncultured Phenylobacterium sp. Lineage (GTDB taxonomy): Bacteria > Pseudomonadota > Alphaproteobacteria > Caulobacterales > Caulobacteraceae > Phenylobacterium. Next base: position 4,791 of record CAZBXO010000153.1, read on the forward strand.
CCACGTAGAGCGGCGCCCCCGTCAACGGCTTGGCGTCAGCCGTCAGGCTCAGGGACCTGGTCATCGGAGTGTGTCCTGGAAGCGGGGATCAGCGCGAGACGTCGATGTCGACGTCCATGGAGAGGCCCACCTTCAGCGGGTGCGCCGCGAGTTCCTTCGGATCCAGGGCGATGCGCACCGGCAGGCGCTGCACCACCTTGATCCAGTTGCCGGTGGCGTTCTGGGCCGGGACGATGGCCATAGCCGCGCCGGTTCCGCCGGAGAAGCCGACGACGCGGCCGTGATAGACGACCTTCTTGCCGTAGAGGTCGCTGGTGAGCTCGGCGGGCTGGCCGGGGCGGACTTTCGCCAACTGCACCTCCTTGAAGTTGGCGTTCACATAGGCCTCCTGCACAGGCACGACCGTCATCATCATCGTGCCCGGCTGGACCATCTGGCCCACCTGCACCGTCCGCTTCGTGACCACGCCGTCCACAGGCGCACGCACCACGGTCCGCGACAGCGCGACCTGGGCCTGTTGCGCTCGCTGGCGCGCCGCGGTCACTTCCGGGTTCTGCTCCAGGGGCAGCCCTTCGATCAGAACGTCATTGGCATCCCGCGCGCCTTGCGCGGCGCGGACGTTGGCCTGCGCCTGGACGAAGGCCGCCTGCGCGGCGTCGAGCGCCGTCTTGACCGACGTCAGTTCCTCGCCCGAGACCGCGCCCGTGCCGGCGAGGGGCTTGCGGCGATCGTACTCGGCCTGGGCGCGCTGCAGCTCGGCCTTGACGCGAACGAGGTCGGCCTCGCGCGCCGCAACCTCGCCGCCGAGGGCGCCGCTGTTGGCCTGGTAGGCGCGCACGCGCCGCTCGATCTGGCCCAGCGCGGAGATCGCCTGCTGCAGTTCGAGCCGGCGGTCCGTGTCGTCGAGTACCACCAGGATGTCGCCCTTGCGAACCACCTGGGTGTCGACCACCCGCACCTGGGCCACCGGCCCGCTGGTCAGCGCCGTCACCTGCGCCGACTCGGCGTCGACGTAGGCGTTGTCGGTGGCGACGTGCTTCGCCGCGACGGCCGTCTGGTAGGTCCAGAACCCGCCGCCTGCCAGGGCGACGCCGCCGGCCAGGGCAAGGAACAGGGACTGGCGCTTGCGCGCCGGGATCGCCGGCTGCGGCGCGGCGACGGCTTCCAGTTCGTGCATGTCGAGGGGCTTGTTCATGGGGGAGGTCCTTCGGGGGTCTTGGGAATGGGGATCAGCTGCGGAAGCCGCCGCCCAGGGCGCGGACCAGGCCGACGTCCAGGGTGAAGGCGCGGGTTTCGAGGTCGGCCACCGTGCGGCGGTTCGAGATCAGGGCGTCCTCGGCGGTGAGCACGTCGAGGTAGGTGCCGAGGCCGCGGGCGTAGCGCTGGCGCGCCCGCTCGTAGCCGGCCTGCGAGGCGGCCAGGGCTTCGCGGCTCTTGCCGAGGCGGGCGTCGAGCGCGCGCGCGCTGACCGCGCTGTCCGCGACATCCCGCAATGCCTGGGTCAGCGTCTGGTCGTAGGTGGCGACGGCGGCGTCGTACTCGGCGCGCGCGCCGCGGTAGGCCCCCTGCAGCCGCCCGGAGTCGAAGATCGGCAGGCTGATCGCGGGGCCGACGCTGCCCGCGGTCGAGCCCGACTTGGTCAGCATGTCGAGCCCGAGCGACTGCACGCCGATCAAGGCCGTCAGGTTGACGTTGGGATAGAAGTCCGCCTTCGCGGCCCTGATCCGCTTTGCGGTCGCCTCTGCCGTCAGGCGGGCCGCCACGATGTCCGGCCGCCGTCCGACCAAGTCCGCCTGCAGGTTCTGCGGCAGACCGAAGGCGCGAATGGCTCCGGGCGTCGGACGCATGATGGAGAGACCCCGGTCGGGGCCCTGCCCCATGAGGGCGGCGATGCGGTTGCGCGTGAGCCCGAGCGCCTCGTCCAGCGCGGCCAGCTCGGCTTCGGCCCCCGCGCGCGAGGCGTGGGCCCGCTCCTGGGCGGCCTTGGTCTCCAGGCCCTGCTCGCAGCGGTAGGAGATCAGCCGCTCGCTGTCGATGCGCACGCGCAGAGCCTCGTCCGCCGCGTCGCGGTCTGCGTAGAGCTGGACGAGGTCGGCATAGGCGGCGGCGATCGCCGTCGACAGGGTCAGGCGGGCGGAGGCGGCTTCGGCGCGCGCCGCGTCAGCCTCCGACGTGGCGGCGGCAAGCCTCGCGCGGTTCTTGCCGAAGAAATCGAGTTGCCAGTCGAGCGCCAGCCCGGCGCTACCGGTGTCGTTCCAGCCTTGCGGCACGACCGCCTTGGGGATGCCGTCGTTGTAGCTCTGCTTCGCAGCCGCGACGGCTGCGCTCGCGGTGACGTGCGGTCCCAGGGTCGATCCCGTGACCTGGGCGGTCGCTTCCGCCCGGCGGACGCGCGCCTCAGCCCTGACCAGGTCGGGCGAGCCCTGGAGCGCCTCTTCGATCAGCGCGTCCAGCTGTGGGTCGCCGTAGGCCGCCCACCAGCGGTCGGTGGGCCACTCTGCAGCCGGCGCGGCGAAGCTCTTGGCCACGGCATAGGCGGATGGCGGCCGGGGCCGCGGCGCAGCGCCCAGGTCCGGAATGGTGGCGCAGGCGCTGAGCGACGCCGCGGCGCCGGCCACCAGAGCGAGACGGATGAACCGCTGGGCGAATAGGACTTGCATCTGGGCGATCTCGCGATAAACGAAACGGGTCGGTTCCGTTTCGTTAAAACGAGACGATTGCGCCGTCAAGCGTAAAGAGTACTGTATGGTATCGAAAAGGATGACGACGTGCGTGTGAAGACTGACGCGAAGCGACGCGAGATCCTGGCCACAGCCTGGAACGTGTTCCGGTCCAAAGGGTACGAAGGCGCGAGTATGAACGACGTTGCCGACGGGATCGGCGGCTCCAAGGCGACGCTCTACCGGTACTTCCAGTCCAAGGAGCAGCTCTTCGCGGCCGCCCTCGAAGACATCACCCAAGGCGCGGCCGAGGCCACGTTCGCCCGCTTCGAGATCGTGGGCGACCTTCAGACGCGCCTTTTGAACTTCGCCCGAACGTACCTGGAAGCGCGTCTGACGGCGAACAGCCTGGCCGTCGAGCGGGCGCTTGTCGCCGAAGGCAGCCGCTCAGACCTCGGCGAGCAGTTGCGGGCGCGCTTCATCCTGCCGCACTGGCGACGGATGGCGACCGCGCTGGATCAGGAAATGCAGGCGGGGCGGCTACGCCGAGCTGACCCCATGCTCGCCACCTGGCATCTGAGGGGCCTGATCGAGGCGGACCTCATCGAACGGGGACTGCACGGCGACCGGTCCATAACCGCCCATGAGCTCGAAACCGCCGCCACTGCGGGCGTTGACGCCTTCCTGAGAGCGTACGCCGCTTAAGGAAATGCGGACGGTCTTGCCGCCTCTCAGTCAGAAGCGGCCCTGCGACGATCCTCTTTCAAAGCGCAACTTTCCGCTTGCGACCCTTGCCAGATATTCAAAGAGCCGAACGGACGATCTACGCTGAGGCCCAGGCGATCCTGGCGAAGTTCCAGGCCCAGGGCGTGGAGTTGGCCGATCGGCTGCACGCGAAGGCCATGGCGGAAGATGACGACGTCGAGGTGAAGGCGCTGTCCGGCGCCTATCACCGCATCACCCGCTCGGTGCGCCAGACGCTGGCGCTGCGCCTCATGCCCAACCGCCAGCGCGACCTGCGCGACGTCGCATCCGAAGCCGAGATGAAGGCCGCCGCCAAGGCCGCCAAGATCCGGCCCTATGACCGGGTCGGCGACGGCCTCGTCTGGCACGAGATCGACCACGACGACCGGCTGCGCGAGATGCTCGCCCAGTTCGGCCGACGACTTACACAACCTGCGCCGCGACCCGGCCGCACGCCTGCGCATCCTGAAGGAGCGCTACGAACGCACCGCCGCGGCCATCGAGGACGCCCGCCGGGCCCTCGGCGACGAGGGCGCGTGCGACACGAGCTGATCGTCGCCGGCCTGCCGGCGCGCAGCGCCGAAAGATTCACCCCCAAGACGCCAAGGACACCAAGACGCCCACCGCCCCCGCGAGGCCTGCGCCTCCCGGGACGCCTTGGTGCGCCTTGATGTCCTTGGCGCCCTTGGTGGTCCGATGCCGAAGCACCCACTGCGCCTGACGGCGCGCAGAGGTTCGCCGCTAACCCATTCCGTTAACTGCACCGGCC
>CAZBXO010000154.1:0-8955 GCA_964495645.1 uncultured Phenylobacterium sp.
GGCAGCGCCGCATAGGCCGCGCGCAGTTCGCTGAGGCACTTCACCTGGTAGCGGAACACGCCCTGGGCGTAGGGCTTGCCGAGCAGCTCGGCTTCGAAACTGTCCTTCCCCGCCTCGGCCGCCGCCGCATTGGCGGTGAGGAACGGCAGGTAGAGCGCGCCCGCCAGCTTCAGGAGCTCAGTGACGGCCTTGTTCGGCGGGAGAGCCGGGTCGCGCCACTCGCCGTCCAGGCCGCTGGCGTCGTCGACGGTCAGCAGCCAGCGCATGCAGAGTGGGGCGGTCTCACGCATCAGGTCGGCCGGCGTGGGATCGGTCCCCAGCTGCGAGAGCTGTCCATACCAGCCGAAGTCGGCCATCGACGGGCGCGAGCCGAACAGGAAGAACTCGTCGGCCGCCAGGTCGTCGAAGATGGCGTAGACGCGTCGCGCGCTCTCCTCGATCACCGGCGCGTTCTCAGGCGTGCAGCCCACCAGCGGCATGCGTCCCACCTGGCGCTCGCGGAACACGTCGGCGGCCTTCTGGATCGCCGCGCGGCCATTGCCCTTCAGCCGGTCGTAGGCCAGCCACTGGCTCATCTGCAGCTGGTCGCGTTCGGCGTCCCAGCGGTAGTGGAACATCGCCTTGGTGCCCCACTCGTCGGCGAAGTCCTCCAGCAGGAAGGCCAGGAACGCCTGCGCCGGATCGTCCGGGACAATCGAGCGCTCGCCGGGATGGCGGCGCTCCAGCTCGCGGATCAGCGGCGTGGAGTCGTTCATCACCGTCCCGTCGGGGAAGACGACCACCGGGATCACCGGCGCCTTCACGTGCTTGTAGAGGTCGGCCATGAACTCGGGCGTGCCGACCTGCACCCAGCGGTGCGGCAGCCGCCGGTACCGGAAGACGGCGCGCATCTTCATCGAGTAGGGCGAGCCGAGCCCGCCGTGGATCGCGTAGTGGTCAGACATGCAGGCTCCGCCGGCTGAAGTAGTCGGCAACCTGCCTCGCCTCGGCCGCCGGCGCCAGCAACGCCACGTAGCCGTCCGGGCGCAGCAGGTAGAGCGCGTCGCGCTTCAGGCCGGCGGCCTCGAAGCGGTCCTCCCAGGGGAACACGGCAAGCGGTACGCCGACATCGATCCCGCCCGGCGCCTCGCCGTAGACATGCGCCCGCCAGACGAAGCCCTCGAGGTTTGCGTGGTTGTCGCCGCCGCCGGCCAGCGGAGTCCAAGGCAGGCGCTGACCCGCGCCGCTCTCGCTGAGCCAGCTGTCCGGGTAGGCGATCACCGTCTGCGACACCGTCTCGAACGCCAACCTCTGGGCGCCGGGGAGGCGGATTGCGCGGCTGAGCACCGCGGGCGCCAGGCGGGTGCGCACGAACCTCGCCACCGGGCCCGGCGAGGTCACGAAGGTGAAGGCGCGGTCGGTGGTGGCCACCAGCCGGTTGGCGAAGGCGATGCGCTCCGGTTGGTAGGTGTCCAGCAAGCGGTCGTCAGCCTGGCCCTTCACCGCCATCGCGAGCTTCCAGGCGAGGTTCACCGCATCGCCGATGCCGGTGTTCATGCCCTGGCCGCCCACCGGCGAATGGATGTGGGCGGCGTCGCCGGCCAGGAAGGCGCGGCCCTTGCGGAACCGGTCGGCCACCCGGTGGTGCACGTGATAGGTCGAGAACCAGTTCACCCGAGCGACCTCGACCTTGAGGTTGGCCATCGCCTTTCGGCCGACGTCCTCGAAGCTGAGCTTGTCGGGATGCGCCGCCCGCTCCCCGCGCACCGTGCCGATCAGCCGGGCGTGCCCGTCCGCCTTCAGCGGGAAGACGGCCAGGAAGTCGGCGTCCTCGAGGTCAACGTGCAGTTCGCCGTTCAGGGCCGGGCCGCTCGCCTGCACGTCGGCCACGTAGAACAGGTGCTCGTAGGTGCCGCCCGGAAATTCGGCGCCGATGGCATGGCGCACCACCGAACGCGCACCGTCGCAACCGACGATGTAGCGGGCCTCGCACACCTCCTCGGCCCCGTCGTCGTGGCGCAGGAAGGCGCGGATCCCGTCCGACGTCTCGTCGAACCGGGCCATCTCGACCGGCCGCTCGACGGTCACGCCGAGGTCGGCCAGCGCACGGATCAGCAGCCGCTCATGGGCGTCCTGCGCGTAGATCAGCGGAAAGTTGAAAGGACTGAGGCCCTGGCCATAGCGACCGATATCGAGCCGCGCACGATGCCGGCCATGCGTCCAGAGATTGGCGGCCAGGACGTTGCGACCTTCGGCGACCACGGCGTCCGCCAGGCCGAGCTGGCGGTAGAACTCCATCGTGCGAGCCTGCACGGCGAGCGCACGCGAGGTGGTCCCGGGCTCGGCCGCCTTGTCGACGATGCGCACCGCGGCGCCCGATGTCTTCAGGATCAGCGCCAGTACGAGGCCCGTCGGGCCCGCGCCGGCGATCAGGACGTCGGTGTCGGCCATGCGGCCCCCGTCGGCTCTAGAGGCGGTCCTCCGGCGCGGGCCGCAGCTCGGCCTCGCGTGGCGTGATCAGCTTGGCCATCCGCGGCTTCAGCCACTTCTCGAAGTCGTCGACGAACTCGTACACCACCGGCACCAGCACCAGCGACAGCAACGTGGAGGTGATCAGGCCGCCGATCACCGCCACCGCCATCGGCTGGCGGAACTCCGAGCCCTTCTCGATCGCGAACGCGGTGGGCAGCATGCCGGCGGCCATCGCCAGGCTTGTCATCACGATCGGCCGCGCCCGCTCGCGGCAGGCCTCGATCAGGGCCTCGCGCTGGCTCATCCCCTCGCGCTCGCGCTCGATGGCGTACTCGACGAGCAGGATCGAGTTCTTCGCCGCCAGGCCCATCAGCATCAGGAGGCCGATCAGCGACGGGATCGACAGCGACAGGTCGAACAGCAAGAGGCCGATGAAGGCCCCGCCGATCGCGAGCGGCAACGCCGCCAGGATGACGATGGGCTTGAAGAAGGAGCGGAACAGCAGGACCAGCACGCCGAAGATCATCATGATCCCCGAGAAGAGCGCGATGACGAACGAGACGATCATCTCGGCGAACGCCTGCTGTTGACCGAGCGCGGCCGGGCTCACGCCCTCCGGCAGGTTCTTCATGATCGGCAGGTTGCGGATCTCCTGTCCGGCCTGGCCCATCTGGATGCCGTTGAGCTCGGCCTGGATGGTCAGCTGCCGCTGGCGGTTAAGGCGCTGGATGCGCGCCGGACCGGCCTGCAGCGAGATGTCGGCCACCGAGGCCAGGGTCGTCGTGCCGCCATTGGCGGTCGGAAGACGCAGCGCCTTGATCCGCTCCAGGTCGGCGCGGGCGTCGGCGGGCAGGCGGATGCGGATCGGGATGCGCCGCTCACCGGCGGTCAGCTTGGCGACGTTGGCGTCGATGTCGCCGACGGTGGCGACCCGCGCGGCCTGGGCGATGTCGCTGGCCGAGACGCCAAGCCGGGCAGCCTCGGCCGGGCGCGGACGTATGATCAGCTCCGGGCCCACGGGCGGCGTCGACGGATGCGGGTCGGCCAGGGTGTCGAGGGTGCGCATCTGGCGCTCCAGCTCGCTGGCCGTGGCCTGCAGCTTCACCGGGTCCTGCGATGTCAGGATCTGCTGGTAGCCGGTGCCACCGCCTGGCCCGAACTCGGCGAAGGTGATGCGCGCGTCTGGGATCGCGCGCAGCTTGTCGCGCAGGTCGGCGCGAATCTCGTCGCCATGCCGGCGTCCCTTGGTCTTCAGCAGCACGTTGACGTTGGCCGAGCGCAGATCGCCGCCGCCGCCCCCGCCGCTGAAGGGATTGGCGGGTCCGGACGATCCGACCTCGACGAACACGTCGGTGACGTCGGGGTCGCTCCGCAGGACGGTCGTAACGCGCTGGGCTGCAAGCTCCATGTCGCTCGCCATCGCGCCTGGCGGGCCCTGAATCTGGACGTAGAGGAAGTCGGAGTCCTGCGGCGGCTGGAAGCCGGAGGGCAGAACCGGAATGATGAAGAGCGAGGCGAAGAACATGATCGCGCCGACGATCGAGGCGACGATGCGGTGGTCGAGCGCCCACTCCAGCGCGTTGCGGTAGAAGCCCTCGAACGGCTTGCGCTCGCTGTGTTCGGCCTTGGCGGCGAGCAGGTAGGCCGCCATCAGCGGCGTCAACAGCCGCGCGACCAGCAGCGAGAACAGCACCGCCACGCAGACGGTCAGGCCGAACTCGCGGAAGAACTGTCCGACCATCCCTGTCATGAAGCTGACCGGGGCGAACACCACCACGATCGCCGCGGTGGTCGCCACCACCGCCAGGCCGATGGAGTCGGCGCCCTGCATGGCCGCCTCGTACGGCCGCATGCCGAGCTTCACCCGCTTCTCGATGTTTTCGATCTCGACGATCGCGTCATCGATCAGGATTCCGATGACCAGCGTCAGGCCCAGCAGGGTCACGGTGTTGAGCGAGAAGCCCATCATCTTGATCACGAAGAAGGTCGGGATCAGCGAGACCGGCATCGCGAAAGCGGTGATCAGGGTCGCCCGCCAGTCGCGCAGGAAGAACCACACCACGAAGGCCGCCAGCAGCATCCCTTCCAGCAGCACGTGCTGGGTGGCGCGGAAGCTCTCCCGCGTCTCGGTCACCTGGGTGAAGATGCGCGTGAACGTGACCCCCGGATACTGCTTCTCGAGCTTCTCGAGCCGCGCCATCGCGCGGTCCTCGACTGCGATGTCGGAGGCCGCGCGGGTCTTCAGCAGCTGGAAGCCCACGACCGGGCGGCCGTTCAGACGGGCGAAGCCGCGGCTCTCGCCCTGACCGTCGCCGATGTCGGCCACGTCGGTGAGCTTCACGAAACGGCCGCCGCCCGTCGGGATGGTCATCTCCCGCAGGGCCTCCAGGGTCGTGGCCGCGCCGAGCACCCGCACCGTCTGCTCGCGGCCGCCCACTTCCACCCGGCCGCCCGGCACGTCGAGGTCGGCGGCGCGCAGGGCGTTGTTGACCTGCGCGGCGGTCAGGCCGTGCGCCGCCAGCCGGTCGGGGTCGACGATGACGTTGACCTCGCGGTTGACCCCGCCGACGCGGTTGATCTGGGCGACGCCCTTCTCCTGCTGCAGCGCGCGCGCCACCGTGTCGTCGATGAACCAGCTGAGCTCGACGTCGGACATCGCCGGCGCCGAGACGGCGAAGGTCGAGATCGGGAAGGAGTCGAACTCCACCCGTCGGACCAGCGGCTCGTCGATCTCGCGCGGCAGGTTCGGCCGCAGCTGGTCGATCCGCGTCTGCACCTCGTCGGTCTTCTTCTGCAGGTCCTCGCCGATCTCCAGCTCGATCGTGGTCGTGGAGACGCCCTGGGTGACCGAAGACTGGATGTTGCGGACGGCCGGGATCGAGGCCAGCGCGTCCTCGACCTGGCGGGTGATCTGGGTCTCGATTTCGCCGGGCGCGGCGCCGGACTGGGTGACCGTCACCGACACCGCCGGGAAGTTCACGTCCGGGAAGTTCTTCACCGCCAGTGTCGGGTAGGCGATCAGCCCCGCGATCACGAGGCCGATGAACAGCACGATGACCGGGATCGGGTTGCGGATCGCCCACGCCGAGATGCGCGTGCCGCCCTGGGGCTGGTGAGACAGGCTCATTTGGCCGCGGGCTTCGGCGCGGCCGGGCGCGCGGCGGCGGCGGCCGCTGCGCCCTCGACCGGGCGGATCATGTCGTTGTCGAGCAGGAAGGCGCCGGCGTTCTTCACGACACGGGTCCCGGCCGGCGGGCTGCGGGTTAGCTGCACGAAGCCGCCTCCGCGCTGGCCGGTCTGCACCAGCACACGCTTCACCCGGTTGTTAGGCTGGACGGTCATCACGCTGGCGCCGTCGGCGTCGTAGCGCACCGCCGTCTCGGGCACGACGAGGGCCATCGCCGAGGCGTCGGGGAAGACGGCGCGGGCGAAGCCGCCGGCCCGGATGTCGCTGCGCACCGGCAGTTGCACCCGCACTTCGCCCAGTTTCGTCTGAGGATCTATCTGCGGGCTGATCAGGCGGACATGGCCCTCGACGACCGCTCCGCCGGGCAGTGTCACCGTCGCGGTCTGGCCCACGCGGACGTGGCTGAGGTCGGCCTCGGACATCTGGGCCGACAGCTCGATCTGGCCGTCGCGGGCCAGCCGGAACCATGGTGAGCCGCCGCCGCCGGCCGACATGTCGCCGGGTCGCACCGTCTTCTCCAGCACCAGCCCGGAGACCGGCGCGGCGACCGAAAGCTTGGCGGCGCGGGTCTGCAGATCCCTGAGATTCGCCTGCTGTGCGCGGGCCTGCGCGCGCGCGGCCCGCGCCTGGAAGCGTCGCTGGTCGATCTGTTCCTGAGAGAGCACGCCGGCGCCGTCGAGGTCCTTCACCCGCGCGGCCTGTTCCTCGGCCTGCAGGGCCTGCACCTCGGCCTGGGCGGCGAGCGCCTGGGCCTGGGCGACCTGGCCCTGGATCAGGTCGTTGTCGAGCTGCACCAGCGTCTGGCCGGCTTTTACATACTGCCCGACGTCGGCCAGGACGCGGACCACGCGGTAGCCATTCACCTCCGGCAGCACGGCGGCCTCCTCGCGGGGGATGAGGTCGCCGGAGCCCGTGAGCGTGCCGACGATCGGCCGTTGTTCGACGCGGGCGACGGTGACCGCACGCGCACGCTCGGCCTCGGTGCGTTTCTCCGGAGGTTGCTTGCACCCCGCGAGCGCCAGGAGCGCCAGCGCGGCGGCCGCCGCGATCCTCGTCTTCATTCCCCGCCCCCTCGCGGCGCCTGCGCGTACGCCTGCGCCGGCCAGCCTCCGCCCAGCGCCTTGTAGGCCTGCACCGTGCGGCGCAGCGCCTGCACCTGGGCGCCGGCGAGCTGGGCCCGCACGGCCCGCCAGGCCTGCTCGTTGTTGAGGGCGGTCTGCAGGTCGGTCAGGCCGCGCTCGTAGCCCAGCTGCGCCGCCTGGAACGCCCGGCGCGCGCGCGCCTCACCGTCGGTCAGCAACGCCACCCGCCGCTTGTCCGCATCGAGATTGACCAGGGCGGCTTCAGCCTCCTGGAAGGCGGTCTGCACGGTCTTCTCGTAGGCGGTGACCGCCTGTTCGGTCCGCGCGCTCTGCACCTTCAGGTCGGCAAGACGCCGTGGGATCGACAGCAGCGGCTGCACCAGCGTGCCGCCGATCGACCAGGTCTGGGTCTCCGACGAGAAGGAGGGTTGCTCGATGCGGTTCCAGCCGACGCCCGGCGTCAGCGTGAAGGTCGGGAAGAAGTCGAGCAGGCGCAACTGCTGCTGGTTGGCCGCCGAGCGCAGGGCGGCCTGGGCCTGGCGCACATCTGGGCGGCGCTGCAGCAGTTCGCTCGGGATCGCGGCCGGGACCGGAGGAGCCTGGCCCACCTGCGGCGGCGCATTGATGTTGGCTGTGGGCTCCACGACTCGACCGGCAAGGATCAGCAGCGCCCGCTTTTCGACCTGCAGCTGCGCTTCCAGCGCCGCCACCTGCGCCTGGCTCTGGGCGAGGTCTCCGGCCACCCGGTCGGCCTCCGAGGTCGGCGCAATGCCGATCGCCGCGCGCTTTGAGGCCGTGTCGTAGAGCGCCTGCTGGATGCGCGCGGTCTCGCGCGCATCGGCCAGCTGGATGGCGAAGCCGCGGGCCTCGAACCAGGAGTCGGCGGTCTGGGCGGCGATCTGGGCGCGCGCGGCCTCATAGGCGAAGCGGGCGCGGTCCACCTCGGCGGTCGCCGCGCGGATTCCGAAGATCGCCCGGCCGAACGGATCGACCTCCCAGCTGACGTTGAAGTTGGCCGAGTAGTTCTCGGATGTGCCGCTGGTCGAGAAGCCCGGGATGTTGGCGGCGGTGCCGCCGATTTGCTCGCTCTTGGTGCGCCGGCCGGAGGCGACCAGGTCGCCCTGCGGCAGATATCCGATGATCGCGCCCGTCCGCTGAGCCCTGACCTCGTCGAGGCGCGAACGGGCGGTGCGGACGTCGGGATTGCGCGCCAGCGCCTGTTCCACGAGGCCGGTCAGCTCCGGATCGCCGAAGGCCGTCCACCAGGTGTCGAGCGCGATCGCGCCGGCCGGCGCGGCGGCGGGACCCTCGTAGGCGCCGGGCAGGCGCACGTCCGCCGCGCGCGGGTGCGCGCAAGCGGCCAGGCCGAGCCCGGCGAGGAGGACGACGCTGCGGAGACGCATTGGGACCGTACGGGGAGGTGGGACGCGTACACGGTAAAAACTAGGCCCGGGCGTCTACACCCTGAAATTCGACAGGGGAATTGCGCCGAGGACACATATGACCGGCCGCGACGATCTGGCGAAAGCGCGCCCGCCCCACTAGGGTCGCGCAACTTTCGACCCCAATCGAGTGAGTGAATGCAAAAGCTTGTCCTCTGCGCGGCGATGTTCGCGGCATCATCCTCTGTCGCGACCGCGGCGCCCGAACTCGATGCCAGGCGCATCATGGCCGACGTGAAGGTGCTGTCGTCCGACGCCTTCGAGGGCCGGGGACCGGCCTCTGCCGGCGAGACCAAGACCATCGAGCACCTGACCGCCCAGGCAAAGGCCGCGGGCCTGCAGCCGGCCGGCGACCGCAGGGCTGACGGGACCCGCGCCTGGACCCAGGACGTGCCGCTCGCCCGCTTCACCACCAAGGGCCCCGTCGCGGTCAGCGTGAAGCTGGGGGGCCAGACCCAGACCTGGACGCAGGGGCAGGAGATCGCCATCCGCGCCTCCCAGCTCGGCCAGGATCGCCTGACCATCAAGGACGCACCGGTGATCTTCCTCGGCTACGGCGTGAAGGCGCCCGAGCGGAACTGGGATGACTTCAAGGGCGTGGACCTGAAGGGCAAGGTCGGCCTCGTGCTCGTCAACGACCCGGATTTCGAGACCGGGAAGGGCGACTTCGGCGGCAAGGCGATGACCTACTACGGCCGCTGGACCTACAAGTACGAGGAGGCTGCCCGGCAGGGCGCGTTGGGCTTCCTGGTGATCCACGAGACCGCGCCGGCGTCCTACGGCTGGCCGACGG
>CAZBXO010000155.1:0-8952 GCA_964495645.1 uncultured Phenylobacterium sp.
GTCGAGACCTGAGCCTACTTCGACAATTCGTAGAGGCCGGTGATGTCGATCCGCACCGTCAATTCGCCCGGCGACACCGGCGTGTCGGCCTTGAAGGACCGCGCCTCGGCCATCATGGGCATCGGCCGGGGGATCGGATAGGACGCCGCGCCCTCGCCCAGCGACACCAGCCGCACGATCCGGTGGCCAGTGGCGCGCGCGTAGAGCTCGGCCTTGGCGGCGAGGGCCCTCACCGCCGCCTCGCGCGCGGCGTTCTCGACAGGTGTGCGGTTGTCGATCCCGAAGGCGATGCCGTGGATCTGGTTGGCGCCGGCGCCGACCGTGGCGTCCACCGCCTGGCCCAGCCGGTCGAGATCGTGGACCGTGACGGTGACCAGGTTCGACGCCTGGTAGCCGGTCAGCTTCGGCGGCTGGTTCTGCTCGTAGGCGTACTGCGGATTGAGGTTCAGGCCCGAGGTCTGGATGTCCTTGGCCGCGATCCCGCCCCTCTTCAGGGCGGCGGTCACGGCGCTCATCCGCGCGGCGTTGGCGCGCATGGCCTCGACGGCGGTCCCGGCCTCGGTGGTGACACCGAGGGTGATGGTGGCCATGTCGGGCGCCGCCTTGATCTCGCCGTAGGCGGAGAGGTCCAGGGTGGTGGCGCGGAAGACGCTGTCGGCCGCCGCCGCGGGGGCGGACTGGGCCAGGGCCAGCGGCGAGGCGGAGAATGCGAGGCCGAGCGCGAGCGCGGCGGCGCGGAGTGGGAGGACAGCGGGCTTCATGGCCCCAAGCGTCGCAATTCTCACCTGAACGCAAGCTTTAAGGGGCGTGCAGCCCATGGTAACCGCGGGCGCCTCGCTGGAGCTATGGGCCTGTAGCTCAATGGTTAGAGCCGGCCGCTCATAACGGTCTGGTTGCAGGTTCGAGTCCTGCCGGGCCCACCAGCGCGCTTTCTCACGCGGCAAGTCCCGCGAGAGCCTGGCGGCATGCCAGCATCGCCTGGCCGACGACCATGCCGCGCCAGGCGTCGGTGTCGACGTAGAAGGCGGCTCTGACCTGGCGGCGGATGGCTTCCGCTTCCGGGGCGCGCGGGTCGCCGTGTGCGTGGAGCCAGGCGTCGGCGCGGAGGGCCTCGAGGACGCGGCCGCCGCTGACCGTGCCGTACTCCAGCGCGATGCCGGTCACCTCGGCGCGAGGCAGGAGGGCGGGCGCGGCGTCCAGCCAGTCGCCTGCCAGCTCGGCGGAGACGGAGCCCGCACTCCGCTGGGAGATCGCGGCCTCGCCGTACCAGGCCCGGGCGCGGGCGAACTCCGCCGTGCCCGGTGCGGCGCTGACGATCCGCTCGCCGTAGCCCTCGGGGCCGAGGCCCGTGTGGAGGTCGATGACGGCGACGCGCGCCGCGCGGGCGAGGCGGGTCTGCAGGATGTCCGTGAGCGTCCGGCGCGACCAGGTGGGCCCGGCGCCGCCGTAGAACACGCCGGTCGGATGCCGGTACTGGCCGCCGGAGACCGCCTGCTGCAGGCCGCGCGCGCCGTGCCGTCCGGCGTAGGCGCGCAGAGTGGCGCGCGCGGCGGCGCGGGACTCGTCGGTCCATTCGCGCGGCGCCAGCACGGCCAGGAGCTCGTCATAGGCCGCGTTCTGCGGCGCCTTGGCGAAGTCGACGAAGTTGCGGTTGAGGTCGACGTTGTCCTCCGTGACCCGCCGGTCCCAAGCGAATCCGAACGGGTTGATCGCGTGGATCAGCATCGCGGCGGCTTGGGGAGGCCGAAGGCCGAGCTCACCCCGCGCCAGCAGTTCACGCTGGATCATCGAGCCGCAGTGGCCCTCCACGCCATGGGTCCCGGAAACGATGACCAGGATGTCCGCAGCGTCCGGAGGGCCGAGCCAGGCGATGTCGGTCGCCAGGTCTTCGCCCCCGGGACCGCGCAGGGGATGCGCGATGCTCTCGACCTCGGCGCCGGAAGCACGCGCCCCAGCGAGGAAACCGGCGCGGGCGGCGGCGTAGTCCGGGGCGGCGTTCATCCTAGCGTGCGGCGTCGGAGGCGAGCGAGAAGCCCTCGTAGCCCTTGGCGGCGATGTCGTTGCAGGTGTCGCGGTAGACAGGGAAGCCGCCGATGTAGGGCATGAAGACCCGGGGCTTGCCTGGCACGTTGGCGCCCATGTACCAGCTGTTGGCCAGCGGGAAGAGCGTGCCGTCGGCCACCTCGTTAACGTGCGCTACCCAGGCGTCCTGCGCCGCCTCGGTGGCCTCGATCGAGCCTACCTGGCGCTCTCCAAGCCAGGCGATGCAGTCGCTGATCCAGTCCACGTGCTGCTCGATGGCGACGGCCATGTTGCACAGAACCGACGGGCTGCCGGGTCCTGTGACGATGAACAGGTTCGGGAAGCCCGCGACGGTCAGGCCGAGGTAGGTGCGCGGACCGTCCGCCCAGGCATCCTTCAGAGCCAGGCCGCCGCGGCCGCGGACGTCGATGTTGCTCAGAGCGCCGGTCATGGCGTCGAAGCCGATGGCGAACACGAGGGCGTCGAAGGCGTAGTCGGCCCTCGTCGTCCTCAAACCGTTCTCTGTGATCGTCTCGATCGGCTCGTCGCGCAGGTCGACCAGGGTGACGTTGTCGCGGTTGAACGTGGCGTAGTATCCCGTGTCGACACACACGCGCTTCGTGCCGATGGGATAGCTGGTGGGGGCGAGCTTCCCGGCGACCTGCGGGTCCTTGACGATCTCGCGGATCTTGCCGCGGACGAACTCGGCGGCGGTTTCATTGGCCGCCTTGTCGGCGATCAGATCGTTGTACGCCCCCAGGAGAGCAAAGCCCCCATAGGCCCAGCGGTCCTCGTAGGCCGCGCGATGCTGCTCCGGCGTCTCGTCCGCCGCCGGCACCTCGCGCGAAGCGACCGCCTTGATGCCGAAGCCGGTCTCACGCGCCTCGGCGCGGTACCTGGCGCGGTTGGCCTTCCAGTCGGCGGCGACGGCGGGATCGATCGGCCCGTTGTGGGCCGGGACGCTGAAATTGGGCGTGCGCTGGAAGACGTAGACGTGCTTCGCCTGCTCGGCGATCTGCGGGATCGACTGGATGGCGGACGACCCGGTGCCGATGACGCCCACCGTCTGGCCGGTGAAGTCGACGCCCTCGTGCGGCCAGCGGCCGGTATGCCACGAGGGACCGGCGAAGCGCTCGGCGCCCGGCACGTCGGGCTCCTTGGGGACGGAGAGACAGCCGGTCGCCATCACGCACCAGCGCGCGGTCAGGGTCTCGCGGCGGTCGGTGGTCAGGGTCCATCGGTTGGCCGACTCGTCAAAGCGGGCGGCGGTCACACGGGTCTCGAGCTGGATGTCGCAGCGCAGGTCGAAGCGGTCGGCCACGTGGTTGAGGTAGGCGAGCAGTTCCGGCTGGCTGGCGTAGCGCTCGGTCCAGACCCACTCGTCGTCGAGTTCGGGCGAGAACGAGTAGGAGTACTCCTGGCTCTCGATATCGACCCGCGCGCCCGGATAGCGGTTCCAGAACCAGGTGCCGCCGACGCCCGATCCGGCCTCGATGACCCGCGCCGCGAGGCCCAACTGGCGCAGTCGGTGCAGCATGTAGAGGCCGGAGAAACCGGCGCCCACGATCACCGCGTCGTATGAAGCCATGGCGTTCCTCCCCTGGCGTTGGCCGAACGTGACCGCCTCCCTTCGCGGCAATCAAGCGTCTAGAGGGACTGCACGATCGGCTCGCCGCGGGCTTCCTTGTAGGCGGAGGTCACGATGGCGCTCACCCAGTAGCTCTGGAACCATTGCCGCAGCCAGGGGTCGTCGCCGATGAACGCCTTGGCTTGGGCGGAGGCGTCGACCTGTCTCTGGACATCGGCGAGCGTCGCACCGTCCTTGGCCAGCCGGCCGACCTGGCTGCGGATGTCGCGGATCGCGGCGCCCAGTCGGTCGAGGTAGGCGCGCCCGGACTGCGGCCGACCGTGGCCCGGGATCAGCACGCGGAACGGAAACGCCTTCAGCCGGCCGATCACCGCCAGCCAGTCTTTCGGGTAGCTCCCGAAGCCGTAGGGGATCGGGGACACGACCGTGTCGCCGGTGACGAGGATTCGCTGCTTTGAGAGCCAGACTACCGCGTCCCCGTCGGTGTTGGCGCGACCGAGGAACCGTGCCTCCAGCGGCCGCTGGGGATCGGGCAGTTCGAGGCGATCGGCGAAGCCTTCCTGCGGGGCCACGGTGATCGCGCCGTCCATGTCGCGGACGTACTGGCGGAAGAGCCGCGCGGCGGCTTCCCAGCCGGCGCGGACCTGCGGGTTCGCCGCCTTCCCGGCGTTGTCGCGGCAGAAGACCTCGAAGCCGCGGACCTTCTCGAGGAAGGCGGCGTTGGCGGCCGGGTCGAGACGGCCGGGGGTGTTCATGGTCTTCGGGTCGGAAAGGTGCGCGCGGGTCTGGACGGTGGCGATGGTGCGCGCGTCCGGCCAGGCCTTGAGGATCTCGGACAGACCCTGCGGATGGTCGCCGTGCCAGTGGGTCAGGATCACCGCCTTCACCGGTTTGGCCGAGAGGCCGCGGATCGCGCCCACGAGCCGCCGCCCGGCGCCGGGCGAGCCGCCGGCGTCCACCAGCACGTAGCCGTCGGCCTGCTCGACGATGGTGACGTTGCCGGTCGGCTGCACCTGGAACCGCGGCTGACGGAACACCCAGACGCCGGCGTCGACGCGCTCGAGCTGTTCGAAGTAGCCGTCCGCAGCGGTGGGCAGGCCGGGGTCCGCGCCCTGGGCCGCCGCGGGTCCCGCGGCCAGCGCGCCGAGCAGCGCCAGGCCCGCGAGGCGCATCACTCGGCGGCCGCCGGCCAGGCGTCGGCGACCAAGCCCGCCGCGGCGAGCAGCGCGTCGCCCAGGTCGTGCGCCGGCAGGTCGATGCGCCGGGCCTCCCGCGCGGAGCCGGCCTGCCAGATCGCGTAGTCGGTGGCTGTTCCGGCCTCCGGTCCAAGCGAAAGGCTGGGCATGTGGTCGCCGTAGAAGCCCAGCACCCCGTCGCCGCGCCGGCTCAACGCCTGCGCCAGCGGGTCGATCATGGCGTCGCTGGCGGCCAGACCTGCGAGGTAGGCGTCGAAGTCGGGCCAGGGGCCGTGGTTCTCCATGGTGATCACGAAGGCGAACATCGGCTGCGCACTGCGCGCGATGCGTTCGGCCGTGAGCTCCGCGGCCGCCCGGTCGGTGACGTAGCGCCCGCGGCGCGGCGCGCCGGCGAAGGCCTCGAGCCCGAGGAACTCGTCGAAGCCCAGCGCCGGCAGGACCTTGTGGCGGCCATAGAAGGTGCGGTCGTAGGGATGGACGCAGAGGGTCCTGTAGCCGACCGCCCGAAGTCGCGAGGCCAGCGAGGTCAGCGGCTGGCGCGCCAGCGCGTGGTAGGGGTTGAAGCGGTCGAGACCGAGCTGGTAGGCCGGCTGGCCGGCGAGCACGGCGAACTCCGTCCGCGTCGTGCTGGCCCCCCAGGTGGGCGTCACGAGGCGGCCCCACTGCACGCCGGTTTCGCGAAGGCGGTCGTAGGCCGGCAGCAGGCCCGCCGGGACCGTGGATCCCAGGCGACGCGCGTCGAAGAAGGACTCGCACTGCACCAGGACGATGTCGGGCGTGCGGCCTGCCGCTGCGAGCGGCGCGGCCGGCGCGGAGAGCCGCGCGCGTGCGGCGGCGCGGCCGGCGCGGGTCGGCACCCCGTAGGCGAACTGCATGGCCAGCCCGCCCAGCGCCGCGGAGTCAGCCACCAGGTCGCCGGTCACCGCGATGCGGCCGAGCAGGCGTCCGGCCGGCGCGAGCCACAGGGTCGCCGTGCCGAGGACCACCGCCGCCACGCCCGCGGCGCCGAGGGCGAAGGTCAGTGCTGTCAGCGGCCAGAGCGGCGGCTCCAGAAGGCCCAGCGCGACGAAGGCGAGCGCGCCCAAGGCGGCGCCGCCCGCCACCTTCCAGGTCCCCACGTAGGGCAGGTAGAGGTGCGGGTGGCGGACCAGTTCCTTGAGTTCGGAGAGGTCGGAGAACACCACCGGCTCGCGCAGCACATCGCGCTTGCCCCAGTCGGCGAAAGCGAAGCCGCCGATCAGCGCGAAGGTCGCCGCGCCGGCCATCAGCGGCCGCGCCGTCAGGGCCAGGAACGCCGCGAACATCAGGAGCGGAATGGCCAGGTCCAGCGCCCAGCCGGCGAGCCGCCGCGACGTCCAGGCGCGGGCGACGGTCCGCGTCATGGCCCAGCCTGCAAGCGTGAGCGCGAGGCCCGCGGCCAGCAAGATCACGCTGCGGTCTCCGTCGCGATGCGGAACCGGAAGCCGCGCAGGATGGCGTCGGTGATCGGCGCGGGGCCCAGGTCCGCGGCGCGCAGCCCCAGCGCCAGCGGCCAGGGCCAGGTCTGACGCGAACGACCTGCGTCGACGCAGCGGCGCACGGCCTCGGCGGTCTGCTCCGCGGAGCGCAGGAAAGGCGTTGGCCCGTGCCAGCGCTCCGTCATGGGCGAGGCGAAGAAGCCCGGGCAGATCACGCTCACGCTGACGCCGTGGGGGCGAACCAGGGCGCGCAACGCCTCGCCGTAGGCGCGGCTCCCGGCCTTGGAGGCGCTGTAGGCGGGGCTGTAGGGCAGGCCGCGGAGGCCCGCGACCGACGAGATCACGCCGATCTTGCCGCGGCGGCGCGCGATCATCGCCGGGAGGGCGGCTTCGACGGTGGCGACCACGCCGGTCAGGTTGACGCCGATCTGCCGCGCCGCCGAGGCCAGTCCCTCCACGCCGCCCGGCGCAGGGCCGCCGGAGACACCGGCGTTGGCGATCACCACCTCAATCGGGTGGCGCGCCTCGAAGGCCTCGACCCAGGCCTGGACGGCGGCGCCTTCGGCGACGTCGAGCTGGACGGTCTCGACCGCGGCGCCCAGCGCCTCGCACGCGGCCTGCACGGCGGCCAGCCGATCCGGATTCCGCGCCACCAGCCCCAGCGTGACTCCCGGTCCGGCGTAGCGCCGCGCCAAGGCCGCCCCCAGCCCGCTCGACGCCCCGGTGATCACCACATTCATCACTCGGCCTCGTCCGCGCCCGCCGCCACGACCTTAAGGACCGGGCGGGAGGCCGGCAATCGTGCGGCGCGGGGGGTGACGCGCATCGGCAGGGACGGGTGGGGGCGCAGGCTGAGTCGGGAGACGGCGGTGACGGCGGCGCCGGGTTTCAGGCTCAGACGGTGGCGTTGGGCGAGGGTGGCCAGGCAAAGCACGCTCTCGGTCAGGCCGA
Source organism: uncultured Phenylobacterium sp. (assembly GCA_964495645.1). Classification (GTDB taxonomy): domain Bacteria; phylum Pseudomonadota; class Alphaproteobacteria; order Caulobacterales; family Caulobacteraceae; genus Phenylobacterium. Next base: position 7,215 of record CAZBXO010000155.1, read on the forward strand.
AGGCCATGCCGGCGCAGACACGGGGGCCGAGGCTGAACGGCAGGTAGACGTAGCGGCGGTTCTGCGGCGCGGGCTCGAGAAAGCGCTCTGGACGGAAGGCGTCGGGGGCGTCCCAGAACTTGCGGTGGCGATGGAGCAGCCAGGGGGCCACGACGATCAGCGAGCCGGGGGTGACGGTGCGGCCGCGGAGCGTCTCGGGCTGGGTCGCTTCACGGGCGAGGAGGGGGACCGGTGGGTAGAGCCGCAGGGTCTCGTCGACGATCGCGCGGGCGTAGGGTAGGCGGTCCAGGTCCGCGAAAGTCGGCGAGCGGCCGGCGAGGACGGCGTCGAGCTCGGCATGCAGGCGCGCCTCGACCGCCGGGCTCTGGGAGATCAGGTACCAGGCCCAGGCGAGCGTGTTGGCGGTGGTCTCGTGACCGGCCATGAACAGGGTGGCGACCTCGTTGCGGATGGCGTCGCGGCCGAGGTCGGACTTCAGAAGTGAGGCCATCACCGAGGGCTCGTCGCCCACGGCGTCGAGCATGGCGTCGAAGATGGTGCGGATGCGCGCGGCGGCGGCGCGGATGCGCAAGCCCCGCGGCCGCGGCAGCCAGCCGGGGGCGCCCAGCATGCCGAGCAGGTCGGTCTGGCCGATGTGGCGCTGGTAGGCGGAGAAGGCCTCGACGATGGCGTGGGCGCGCGCGGCCCCGAGGCGCGCGCCGAACAGCGAGCGGCAGATGATCTCGGCGGCCAGGCGGGCCATCTCGCCCAGGGCGTCGATCTCGGGGGTCAGGCCCCAGGCCTCGGCGGTCTCCTCGGCGGCCTCGACCATGCCGGGCGCGAAGCGATCCATCCGCGAGACGTGGACGATGGGGGCGACGATCGGCCGGCGCCGGGCCCAGGTCGCCCCGTCGGAGATGAAGAGGCCGTCGCCCAGCAACGGCTTCAGCGCCGTGCGCATCTGCGGGCTCTTGGTCTCGAAGGCCGGCCCCGCCTCGATCAGGGCGTGGCGCACGGTGTCGGGGCTGTTGCAGACCCAGATGCGGCGCGACAGCACCTGGATCGACATCATCTCGTAGCCGAAGGCGGCGTCCTCCCAGATCTCCAGCAGGTTGCGGCGGGCGGTGAGGAGCACGCCGAGCGGCGACAGCGACCTGACCGGGCGCGGCGGGAACGGCGGGACGAACTCTGCACTCATGTGCCGCCGACCTTGCTGCGGCGGGCGGCGGCGTGGCAAGGCTTCGTCCATGAGCAGCGTGGCCGAGCGGGTGAACAACGTCGTGGCGGGGCTTCTGGGGGTGGACGCCGGCGGAATAACGGCGGACGCGAGGTTCATGGAAGATCTGGGCGCCGACAGCCTGGAGGTGGCCGAGATCGTGATGGGCCTGGAGAGCGAGTTCGGCGTCCCCGTGCCGGACAACGCCCCGGAGTTCATCAAGACCGTCGGCGACGCGGTGGCCTACATCGAGGAACGGATCTAGCGCCATCAAGCATTCCCCAACGGGTGTCATCCCGGATTCGGGCGGCAGGCCGAAGACCGGGACCCCTGCGCGCCGGGCGCGCAGGATCGGGCGCGGCTTCGAGGCCGGCGCATTGCAGTCGGGTTCGAAGTTGATGGGTCCCGGTCTTCGCTGCGCGAAACCGGGATGACACGCGAAGAGGTGGCGGCTTCTACCCTGACTCCCGCGCCGGCGGCTCCAGCGGCGGCGCGTCGGCGGGGCGGGTGACGTCGTTGCGGGCCCTGGCGATGGCTTCGCGC
>CAZBXO010000156.1:0-8908 GCA_964495645.1 uncultured Phenylobacterium sp.
CGGCCTACCACCTGACGGCGCAGCGCCCCGGCAAGAGCTTCGTGGTGCTGGAGGCCCTCGAGAGCTTTGGCGGGACGTGGCTGACCCACAAGTATCCCGGCATCCGCTCGGACAGCGACCTCTATACCTTCGGCTATCGGTTCAAGCCGTGGACGAGCGCCCCCATCGCCTCGGCGGAAGAGATCCTGAAGTACATGGGCGAGGTGATCGAGGAGAACGACCTCGCGCGCCACATCCGCTATGGCCACCGCATCCTCGCGGCCCGCTGGTCCAGCGCCGACGCGCTGTGGACGATCGAGGCCGAGCGCGCCGCCACCGGCGAGCCGCTGACCTTCACGGCCAACTTCCTCTGGATGTGCCAGGGCTATTACCGCCACAGCGAAGGCTACACGCCGGAATGGGACGGGATGGCCGACTACCGAGGCCGCATCGTCCACCCGCAGACCTGGCCGGACGACCTCAGCCTCAACGGCAAGAAGGTGGTGGTGATCGGCTCCGGCGCCACGGCCGCCACCCTGATCCCCTCGATCGCCGAGGATTGCGCGCACGTCACCCTGCTGCAGCGTTCGCCGACCTACTTCATTCCCGGCCGCAACGCCAACGACCTGGCCGACCAGCTGCGGCCGCTGGAGATCGACGAGGCGTGGATCCACGAGATCGTCCGACGCAAGATTCTGCACGATCAGGCGAACTTCACGAAGATGGCCTTCGAGCACCCGGAGGCGGTGAAACAGGAGCTGCTGGCCGGCGTGAGCGCCTTCGTCGGAGCGGAGGCTGTTCAGGCCCACTTCACGCCGAAGTACCGTCCCTGGCGCCAACGCATCGCCTTCGTGCCCGACGGCGACCTCTTCAAGGCCGTGAGCTCGGGCAAGGCGTCGGTGGTCACCGACGAGATCGAGCGCTTCACCGAGACGGGCCTCGCGCTCAAGTCCGGCAAGACGCTGGAAGCTGACGTGATCATCACCGCCACCGGCTTCAACCTGAACGTCCTGGGCGACATCGACTTCACCATCGACGGGCGGCCGCTCGACTTCGCCAAGACGGTGACCTACCGCGGCATGATGTTCACCGGCGTTCCGAACATGGCGTGGGTGTTCGGCTACTTCCGCGCCAGCTGGACGCTCCGAGCCGACCTCATCGCCGACTTCGTCTGCCGGCTGCTGAAGCACATGGACGCGCGCGGCGCGAAGAAGGTCGAGGTGGCGCTGCGGCCAGAGGATCAGGACATGCCGCTCGCCGAGTGGATCGATCCTGAGAACTTCAATCCGAACTACCTGATGCGGGCCCTGCACCTGCTGCCCCGGCGCGGCGACAAGCCCGAGTGGCAGCATACGCAGGACTATTGGGCGGAGAAGGACGCACTGCCGGCCATCGACCTGGATGGCCCCGAGTTCGCCTACGACCGCATCGACGAAGCGTCGGTCTCCCGAGCCGCCTAAGTCGTTCGAAGGACGATTGACCGCGTCCCCTGCATCCTCGCTACTGGCGGCAAGTCCCGCCACAAGGGACGGCAGGTGAGGAAGCGATGACCGAGTCCGTCAGCGTCGACACCCCGGTGACCGCCAAGCCGGCGATCGCCGCGGGGCCCTTCTCCCCCGGCTACACGCGCTACGCGATGTGGCTGCTGCTCGGCATCTACCTGATCAACTTCCTGGACCGGCAGGTGGTCAACATCCTGGCCGAGCCGATCAAGGAGGACCTGGGCCTGGCCGACTGGCAGCTGGGCCTGATGAGCGGGCTGGCGTTCGCGGTCTTCTACACCTTCCTCGGCATCCCGATAGCGCGGATGGCCGAACGCAAGAACCGGGCGGTGATCATCGGCTCGGCGGTGGCGGTCTGGAGCGGCTTCACGGCGCTCTGCGGGATGGCGACCAACTTCTGGCAGCTGGTTCTCTTCCGGATCGGGGTCGGCGTCGGCGAGGCCGGCTGCACGCCGCCCGCCCACTCCCTGATCGTCGACTATGTGCCAAAGGAGAAGCGGGCCTCGGCGCTGGCGTTCTATTCGATGGGCACGCCGCTGGGCGGGCTGGCCGGGCTCGCGATGGGCGGGATCGTGGCCGACGCCTACGGCTGGCGCGCCGCCTTTCTGGTGGCCGGCGTGCCCGGTCTGCTGTTCGCCGTCCTGGCGATCTTCACGCTGAAGGAGCCGCGCAAGCAACTTGCCGCCCATGCGGCTAAGGTGCAGGCGGCCGCCACCGCGACGTTCGGCGAGACCATGCGGTACCTGACCGTGCGGCGGACGTTCTGGTTCATCGCCTTCGCCGCGGCGATCAAGGCCTTCATCGGCTACGGCCATGCGCCGTTCACCGCCTCCTTCTTCCTGCGCAACCACACCGAGGAGATCGCCGGCTTCGCGAGCTTCTGGGGCGGCGTGTTCGGCTTCGAGATGAAGTCGGTGGGCTTCATGGGGTTGGCGCTGGGCCTGATCCAGGGGATCGGCGGCGCGGCCGGCGCCTATGTCGGTGGCTGGCTGGCCGACAAGTTTGGGGCCAAGGACCTGCGCGCCTACATGGTGGCGCCGGCGATCGCATCGCTGATCACCATGCCGATCTATATCACGGCGGTCACGACACCCTATGCGGCGCTCGGCCTGTCGCTGCTGACCATGAACGCCTTCCTGGGGACCATCTGGTACGGTCCGGTCTATTCGACAGCCCAGTCCGTGGCGCCGCCACACATGCGCGCGACCGCCGCGGCGATCCTGCTCTTCATCATCAACCTGATCGGCCTGGGCCTCGGCCCGTTGGCCGTGGGCGCGCTCTCCGACTACGTCAACGTCGGCATGGGCCTGGGCAAGGCCGAGGGCGTGCGCTGGGCGCTGATCATCTCGACTCTGTTCGGCTTCATCGCCGCGGCGTGTTTCTGGCTGGCCCGCGGACGCATCCGCGAGGAGATCATCAGCTAGCTTCGCCCATCCGGTCGATGAGGTTGCGGGTTCCGGCCCAGCCCAGGTTCATCACCGCGTCGATGAAGGCCATGTAGGGGGTGAACTGCGGCCGGCCCTGGTCGTAGGGGACTTCGACAAAGCCCTGGAAGCGTACCGGAAAGTCGGCGCCCGCGAACACGCCGTCCGCCTCCATGTAGTCGTGGCTGCCCATGGGCGAGAGGTAGTCGGTGGCGCCGACCATGCGGCAGATGGCCAGCAGGTGTTCGGAGCGATGGCCGGCGGCGCCGAGCGCGCTGGCCCGGACGAACTCGCGCTCGAGGCCGAGCTTCGCCGCCGCGGCCTCGATCAGGCCGCAGTTGAGGTCGGCGAGCCGGGTCACGGGCTTCGCCAACTCCGTCTCGAGGAATGCAAAGCCCTCGGCGAAGAACGGGCGCTTCGCGTAGGCATGGCGGATCGAGCCCAGGTGCTTGGCGCGCCAGGGCTCGACGTCTGAGAGCTCGATCTCGCAGATGGCGGCGTCGCGGTCGGTCTTCGCCACGGGCACCGAGAGCATCACCTCGCCCGCCGCGCCCCAGATGCGGTTCCGCTGCTGCCAGGAGCGGCGTGCGAACTGGACGTCGTCCAGGAAGACGAAGACGTCCGACGCGGCGATCAGGTGGAAGTAGCCGAGATAGGGCAGGTACGTCGGCTGCATGATGGCCGCCGTGCGCATCAGGCGGCGGCCGCAGCCTCCCCGGGCGCGCCGAGAGCGGCGGCCAGCGCGGCGTTCACCTGCGCCAGTTTCTCGGCCTTGGCGTAGGGCTCCCAGGCGCCGTGCACGAAGGCGGGGCCCAGCTTCGCGGCCAGGGTGGCGCGCAGTTCCGCCAGTCCGGCCATGGCCTCCAGCGAGTGGTAGATCCAGCGCGGCTTGATCGAGAGGCCGACCTGGCGACCGAGGGTCAGGGCGCCTTCGAAGCCGGCCAGCCAGCCGGCGATTTCGCGGCGCAGGGGGCCATCCTGAGGCTCCGTCACGCACTCGGCCGTGATCAGGGTCTTGCCGCCGCTCTCGTAGACATAGACGCGAAAGCAAACGCCCGTGGCGGTGAAGTTCTGGACGTAGAACGGGCAGGCGCCAGTCCAGCGCGCCTCGAAGGTGACGGCGTGGAAGGTCTTCGGGATCAGCTTCGGCGTCGGTACGCCGGCGGCCTTGAAGAGCGGCGTGGGGTTGCCCGCCCATACCAGGACGTCGCCCGCCTGGTGCTCGGCGAGCGCCGCGCGGGGTGAGACCAGCGTCTCGTCCCGGACGGTGACCCGCAGACCCTCCAGCACGCGGCGAACCTGGCGGAAGAAGGCCGGGAAGCCTTCGGCCGGCAGCGACGCGATCAGGTTGTCCCGGCGGCCCCAGAGCTTGCGCGGGATGGCGAACAGCTCGTCGTGGCGCGGACTCGCCTGCTTGGCGGCCACGACGGCGCCGACGTCGACGCCCATCGGGTAGACCCGGTTGATGGCCAGTGGGATGGCGGCGGTGTGGTGGATGCTCTCCAGCGGCGCGCCGAGATGCCAGGCGCAGTAGCGGTCCAGCATCAGGCCGATGGGCGGGGCGTAGAGGTCGATGCGGTCGGCAAGGCTTTCGCCGGCCGGTTCGCCGAGCTTCAGGTCGCCGCACCAAACGGCCGGGCCGCCGAAATCTTCGGTGAAGAGAAGGTCGTGCTCGCCGCGCCGGCCGAGGCTGACCGAGCCGAAGCGGTTGTCGAAGTCCTGGAACGAGAGGCCGTGGGCCTCGAGCATCCCGCGGATCGGGTCGCCCCTGGGGCCGAAGTAGATGCAGCCGTCGCGCAGCTCGGCGCCCCCCCGCTCCTCGGGCAGGGCGACGCCGCCCAGGGCTTCGAAGCGCTCGCAGAGCTCGATGTCGCGCGCGCCGAGGCGATGGGCTTCCAGGGCGGCGAGGATGCCGGTCAGGCCCCCGCCGACGATCCGCACACGGCTCAAGAGATAGTCCCCCAGACAACGAGGTCGCTGTTGCCCGGGACACGCCGGCCGGCCTGGACGTTGTCGAAGCGGCAGGCGAGCTCGGTGCGGTCGGTCAGGCCCAGGGTCTCGGTCAACAGCTCGACGAGACCAGCGGGCGTGTAGAAGCGGTTGAACAGGCCGGCCTCGCCGGTCTCCGGCGTGGCCAGGCGGTAGCCATCTGGCTCCTCCTCCTCGCCGCGGCCGTAGCGGTAGTCGTCGACGAGGCGGGTGCGCACGAAGACCTCGGCGCCGGCGCTGAGCTTGGGCCTGAGGCCCGTCAGCACGTCGCGCGCCTGCGCCAGCGTCAGGTAGCAGAGCAGGTTCGGGATGATCAGGACGTCGTACCAGGGGTTCAGCGCGGGCAGGCCGCGGCTGAGGTCCGCCTGGTGGAATTCGCAGCCCTCGCCCAGGTTGAAGCGGGCGTCGGCGATGGCCGCATCGTCGTAGTCGACGCCGGCCAGCCGCCAGCCGAAGTGCTGGTAGAGCGACAGGTTGTTGCCGGTCCCCGAGCCCAGCTCCAGCACCTTGCCGGCGCGCTGGTGCAGGCCGCGCTTGAAGAAGTGACGCACGACGAACTCGTCGGGGTACTTCAGGCCACGGATTTCCGGCAGCGGACGCATCGGAACGATGCTGCGCGCCAGGGATCAAGGTTCGGTTAAGGCTAGGCGGATCGGGCGGCGATCAGCTTGAGGAACGCCTCCGCGGTGCGCCCGGCGCCCAGGCCGTCGCAGATCTCGGCGGAGCGGCCGGCCAGCGTGCGGCGCAGCTGCTGGTCACGCAGCAGCTTGAAGACCGCAAGGTCGAGGGCGGCGTCGAAGTCGGGCCGGGTGACGTCGAGGACGAGGGCCGCCTCCCGCTCGGCCAGCGCGCGGGCGGCGGGCTTCTGGTTCTCGGCCAGGACGACGGTGATCGAGGGCAGGCCGAGCACGCAGCGTTCCCAGGTGGACGAGCCTGGGGCGCCGATGCCGATGTCGGCCTCGGCGGTCAGGCGAGCCATGTGCGGCGTATCGACGTGCAGCATCAGGCGGTTGTCGCGGCGCGCGACCTTAACGAGGCCCGGCACGCTGGGCGCGGCCGCGCCGACGACGATGTCGAGGCCGACGTCGCCGACCTTGGGCCGCAGGCGCTCGACGACCCGCGAGGTGATGGCGCCGACGTCGGTCAGGCCCATGGCCACCAGGATCCGCTGCACGGGCTCGCCGCGCCAGGCCAGCGCCGGCTCGCGCAGCGCGGCGAATTCCGGGCGGACCGGCGCGAACTGCGGGCCGAGCAGCAGGCGCGCGCCGTCGGGCGCCAGGCCGTCGTAGTCGGCGGCCGTTCGCTCGGGGCCGGCGTCGAGCACCAGGTCGGCGGCGAGGTGACGGTCGGCGAGGTCGTCGATGACGAGGGTCGGGCGGCCCTGGGCCATGGCGCGGTGCTCGTTCGCGCCCAGGCCATAGTGATCGAAGACGATGGCGTCGAAGGGCGCGCGGGCCGCGCCCGCGGCGAGGTCGGCGGGCGAGCTGGAGGCGGCGGTCAGGCGCGTGGCGTCGGGCCAGAAGGTCTCCAGCACCTCACCGGCGGCGGGGGGCCCCAGGAAGGCGTAGCCGGCGCCCTGCGCCTCGAGCGCCCGCGCCAGGGTGAGGCATCGCATGACGTGGCCGCCGCCGACCTGGGCGCCGGCGTCGACGACGAAGAGGATGCGGGGGCCGCCGTCGCTCATAGCCTGCGATGGCCTCCGAACCGGGCGAGATCGCGGCGGCCGGCGACAAAGGCGCGGATGTCGGCGGAGGTGAAGGCCGGATTGGCCGGATAGAGGCCCGCGTAGACCGCCTGGACGAAGGCGAAGTCATCGGGGGTGTCGACGGTCCAGCGGATGTCGTTGTCGTCGGCGCCCGGGCTGGTCAGCCAGGCGATCTTCCAGCGGTCGGGGTTGTTCCAGAGACCCCAGGTGACGTGCTCGTGTTCCTCGGGCGTGGCGGCCTCGGCGGCGGCGCGGCGCAGCGCGGCGGCGGTCATCACCTCCACGTCTAGGCCCTTGGGGTAGGCGTGGGTGTCCGGCGTGTTCGACGTGTAGTCGGCGGCCTGGTCGACGTGCGCCGCGATACAGGCGTCGATGACCTCCGGGTCGGTCAGCGGACAATCGCCGGTCAGGCGCACGACGTGATCGGCCGGGTGGGCCTCCAGCGCGCCGACGAAACGGGCCAGGACGTCGTCCAACGGACCGCGGTGGACCTCGACGCCGGCCGTGCGGACGGTCTCGGCCAGGGGGTCGTCGGAAGCGTCGACGCTGGTCGCCACCACCAGGCGGCCGATGCGTCTCGCGCGCAGCACGCGCTCGATCTGGCGCAGGATCATGGGCGCGCCCACGAGGTCCTTCAGCACCTTGCCCGGGAGGCGGGTGGAGGACGTGCGGGCCTGGAGGATCGCGAGACTCATGTGCGCGCCGATCATCGGCGCATATCGAACCTTCGCAACACTTCCGCGGCGGCGCGGCTCGTTTCGTCGAGCGGCGGGTAGGTCCAGTGGTCGAGGACGCCCTCGAACGGGCGGGCGATGCCGCGGGCGCGCAGATCGGCGTGGAAGCGCGCCAGCTTGGCGCTCTCGCCCGCCATCGGCAGGACGTAGACGGGCCTGCCGGTGGCGGCCGCGTCGGTGGCGAGGTTGGCCGACTCCTCCGTCACCAGGATCGCGTCGGCGGTGGCCAGGTAGCCGAAATAGGGATTGTCGCCGGTCTCGTCCCAGACCTCGCCGTCGAGCGTGCGGAAGACGGCGTCCATGGCCTCCCTCGCGTCCGGTGGGGTCCGCCGGGTGAAACTGACCAGGACCGAGCCGTAGGCCGCGCGGACGGCCGCGGCGATGCGTTCGGCGAGTTCTCGGGCATGGGCCGCGGGCAGGTCGAAGGCGCGCGACCGGCCGCCAACGATCACCGCCACGTGCGGTCGCGGGTAGGCGTCGTAGGCCCCGCTGTCCGCCAGGCGCTCCGGGGTCAGGCGGTTGGGCGCGCCGAGGATCGGGAACACGTTGGCGTCATCCAGGCCATCGTGGGCCGGCGGGATCACCAGGTCGAAGGGGGCGAGCCAGGTGCGGGGGTCCTGCGTCTGGACCACGAACGTGCGCCCGCCACTCCAGCGGCGGACCCGCGACGACAGTGGCAGGGTGGCGCGGCCGGCCGCGATCCAGACGTCGGGCCAAGGCGGGCCGAGATCTCCGTCGAAGGCGCGCGGCGGGATCATCCGCCACGGCAGCCGCCCGATCATCCACTTCCAGCTGATGCGCTTGACCGTGATCGCGGCCGGCCGCAGGCGCGCGACCGCCTCCGCCAGCCCCAAAGCCTGGTTCTCGATGCCGATGCGGCCGTCGGAGACGGCCCAGATGGTCAGGGGTGGCGCGGCGCCTAGACCCACTCGACCTTGGTGATCTCGTAGGCCTTCACGCCGCCGGGCGTGTTGACCTCGACCACGTCGCCGCTTTCCTTGCCGATGATGGCGCGGGCGATCGGCGAGGTGATGGAGACCTTGCCGCTCTTCACGTCGGCCTCATGCTCGCCGACGATCTGGTAGCGGGCGGTCTCCTCGGTGTCCTCGTCGACGATGGACACCGTCGCGCCGAACTTGATCTGCGAGCCGGAGAGCTTGGTCACGTCGATGACCTGCGCGCGGGCCATCTTGTCCTCGATCTCGGCGATGCGGCCTTCGATCCAGCCCTGGCGGTCCTTGGCCGCGTGATACTCGGCGTTCTCGGACAGATCACCGTGCAGCCGCGCCTCGGCGATCGCGGCGATCACGTTCGGCCGCTCGATCGTCTTCAAACGCTTCAGTTCTTCGTCGAGAGCCTTGTAGCCCTCGGCGGTCATCGGAACTTTATCCATCGTGACTCTAGATTCGCCCTGGTGGTGAGGTCCCTCGCCCGGCCGCGGGCGCAGGCGTCCCGGGGGGAAAGAGGCTAGGGTTGTGCGCTGCAAAAATCAAGAGTGCGCGGTTCAGGCGACGCCGAACAGCTTCTCGAAGTTCTGCGAATAGAAGCGGTCCTTGGTCGCCTCGTCGTAGCCGT
>CAZBXO010000157.1:0-4687 GCA_964495645.1 uncultured Phenylobacterium sp.
TTCATCGGCAACAGCTTCACCTACGGGGCCCTGTCGCCGGTCTGGAAGTACAAGGGCGACACGGTCACCGACCTGAACGGCGGCGGCGTGGGCGGCGTGCCGGCGCTCTTCAAGGCGTTCACCCAGCAGGCGGGCCTGGACTACGCGGTGAGCCTGGAAACCGTGGGCGGCCAGGGGCTGGACCATCACCTGGCGGAGAAGCGGGCGCTGATCGACAAGCCCTGGGACCACGTGGTGATGCACGGCTACTCGACGCTCGATCGGGCCAAGCCGGGCGACCCGGGGCTGCTGGTCGCAACCGCGGCCGAGGCGGCGGCGATGCTGAAGGCGCGGAACGCCAAGGTGAACGTCCACCTGACGGCGACCTGGGCGCGGCCGGACCTGATCTATCCGCCGGGCCAGCCCTGGTCGGGCAAGTCGTTGGCGATCATGACCGCGGACCTGCGCCGCGCCTACGACAAGGCCGCGGCCGGCTCGCCCAACATCAGGAGCGTGATCCCCGTGGGCAACGCCTTCCAGCGCGCGGTGGAGAAGGGCGTGGCGGACGCCAACCCGTACGACGGCATCGCGCCGAACCAGGTGAACCTATGGACCCACGACCACTATCACGGCTCGACCTACGGCTATTACCTGGAGGCGCTGATGGTGTTCGGCCGGATCACCGGCAAGGACCCGCTGTCGCTGGGGCCGCGGGAGACCGCGGCGGCTGAGCTGGGCATATCACGCGAGCAGGCGACGGCCCTGCAGCAGATCGCGCACGACGAACTGGCCGCCTACAAGGGCAAAGGGTCCTAGGAGCCGCCGAGGACGCCGCGCAGGAAGACGGTCTCGACGGCGGTGGAGAGCTCCTGGTTCGGGCGCTTGCGCCAGCCGTGGCCCTCGTCGGCGAAGACCAGGTAGCTGACCGGGACGCCGCGGCTTCGGAGCGCGGCCACCACCTGGTCGCTCTCGGACTTGGGCACGCGCGGGTCGTTGACGCCCTGCTGCACCAGCATCGGCCTGGTGATCCGCTGGACGTTGGCCAGCGGCGAGATGCGTTCGAAGACCGCGCGCATCGCCGGATCGCGCTCGTCGCCGTACTCGGCGCGGCGCAGGTCGCGGCGGTAGGCCTCGGTGTTGGTGAGGAAGCTGATCCAGTTGGAGATGCCGAACAGGTTCACGGCGCCGGCCAGGCGGTCGGAGTAATGGGTCATGGTGGCGAGCACCATGTAGCCGCCGTAGGAGCCGCCGATCACCGCGACGCGGCGCGCGTCGAGGTCGGGGCGGGTGGCGACCCAGTCGAGCAGGGCGCCGATGTCCTTGACGCTGTCCTCGCGCTTCGGGCCGTTGTCGAGGTTGAGGTAGCGCGTGCCGTAGCCGGTGGAGCCGCGGACGTTGGGGACGATCACCGTCGCGCCCAGTTGGTCGGCATAGAACTGGGTGCGGGGGTTCCAGCCGGGGCGCGACTGGCCCTCCGGCCCGCCGTGGATCTCGATGAGGACGGGGGTCTTCACACCTGCCGGCGCGCGCTTCGGCCGATAGACGAAGGCCGGCACAGACAGGCCGTCGAACGAGGTGAAGCGGATGAGCTCGGGGGCGATCAGGCTCGCCGGATCGATCGGCCCGCGCTCGGAGGCGGTCCAGCGGGTGAGGCGGCGGCCGGCGAGCTCGAGGCTGTAGACGTCGCCGGGCGTGAGGGGACTGGAGACGCTGAAGCCGAGGCGGCGGCCGTCGGGCGAGAACTTCAGGCCGCCCAGGATGCCGCGCGGAATCTCCGGCAGGGCGACGGGGCGTCCGGCGACGAGGTCCGAGACCATCAGCCGGGAGTAGCCCTCCTCGTTGGTCGTCCAGGCGAGCATGCGGTCGTCGCGGGAGAGCGTGAAGCCCTCCACGTCCCACTTCGACTCGGGCGAGACCGGGCGCGTGCGGGCGGTGGCGATGTCGATCTCGAGGATGCGGCGGACATCGGAGTCGCGGTTGGTGATCGCGATGACGCTGGCGCCGCCGCGGGCGAAGACGGCGTCGTCGAACGCGGCGGGCGGGCCGCTGGTGAGCTCGGTCGCGCGGCCGGTGGTAAGGTCCAGGATCCGCAGGCGGGAGTCGGTGGCGGAGATGCGGCGAGTGAGCAGCAGTCTGGCGCCGTCATCGGAGACGTCGGAGACGGCGAGGCCGCCGGCGGGCTCCTCGTAGAGGACACGGCGCGACGCGGGGTTGGCGGTGTCGGCGGCCAGGACCGCAGAAGCGACCGAGCCGCGGGTCGAGCGCGTCCAGTACATGCGCCGGCCGTCGCGGCTCATGGTGGGCGCGGAGTTGCGCGTGCCCGGTTCGGTGAACTGGACGGCCTTGCCGTCAGGCCCCTGGACAAAGATCTGGAACCATTCGTCGCCGCCGGTGTCGCGGCTGTAGGCGAAGCGGTCGGAACCGGGGATGGCCTGGGCGTTGCCGACCGGCTCGGCCTCGAACGTCAGCTGGGTGCGCGCGCCCAGGGGCTGGGTCACCTGGTGGACCTGGGCGGTGGCGCCGAAGCGCGTCCCGATCAGGATCGAGCCGTCCGCCCTCCAGTCGGCGAACGCCGCGGGGCGGCTCCACTGGTAGCGCTGGACGGCCGCCGTCACCTCCGCCGGGATGGCCGGGATGTCCTCGAGCGTGGCGGTCCCGACCGTGCGTCGGGCAGGTTGGGCGTCAGCGGCGCCCGCCATTGCCGCCACGACGACCGCCGCGACGGCCCCGACCTTCCACGGACGCATGCTGTTCCCCCGTTGTCGCCCCGACACTCGTACGGCGGAGGCCGTGTGTCGATGCCAGGCTTGACTTCGACTGTCCAGGAACCATGTACTTGAGCGTCATGTGTAAATCCGCTTCATTCGAGCGTCGATTTCATCACGCGGGGCGCCTCGTCACGGGCAACCCGCCCCGGGCCTGCTGAGCGACAGCTCAAGGCTCGGGGAAATACCCTCGTCATGCTTCCGAGAGACTGATCGAAGCCGGCTGACATCAGCCTGCCGAGGGTTAGTGTTCGTCTGAAAACCTAAATCGATCCGCCAGTTGCTCACGCAACGGCGAAGTGCGCTCTCGCGCCAACGTCCGCCCCTGGTTCAGCCGGAGCGGAGCAAAGGATATGAGATGTCCCTTCGAACCCACCAGTTCCGCAAGCCCACGGTCTACGTGACGAAGTCCGAATACGAGCGGCTCTGGAACCTCGCCGAGTCGCGCAACACGGCCGGCGCCAGGTTCCTCGGCGACGAACTCGTCCGCGCCATCGTCATCGGAGACGACGACCCGCGGGCCTTCGTGCGGCTGAACTCTCGCGTGGAGTTCACCGACCGGACGACCGGGCGCACGCGCCGGGTGGAGCTCGTCGCCCCGGACGAGGCCGACATCGACGCCGACCGGCTGTCGGTGCTTACGCCGGTGGGGGCGGGCCTCATCGGCCTGAGGCCGGGCGACTCCATCGGCATCACGACGGAAGACGGCCGCCCGCACGTCCTGGCCATCGTCAGTGTGGAGGATGCCCATGCCGCCGCCTGACCCGCCGGCTCCGGACGCCGTCGTAGCAGCCGTGTCGGCGGCCCTGGCGGAGGCGCGCTGGCAGTCCCGGGAACTGGTGTCCCGCAGGCCGCCGAAAGCAGCCGCAGACCTCCTGCGGGGCCAGGCCGGCGAGATGGCCTTCTCGCCGATCGCGCGGGACCAGATCCTGGGCCTGGCCCTGAGCGCTGCGGCCGCCGAGCTCGAGCGCGGATCCCGCCTCGTCACCGAGCTGGACGTCCTCGACGGCCCGGCGCCGTCCGAGGCGCTGCGCCAGCTGGTCCGCGCGGAGGCGTACCGGTCAGGGCCGCTGCCCGCCAGCCAGTCGCGCAAGGTCGCCGAGACCCTGGAGCGTCGCCGCCGCCTGGAGGGCGGGTCGGAGCGGGACCTGGCCGAGCGTCTGCGGGAGGAAGCGGCGCTTCACACCCGCCTCTGGGACGACCCGCGGCTGCCGAGCGACAGCCTCGGACGCCTGGTCATGCTGTGCGCCGTTCCCAAGCTGCTGGAACGGGCCGAAGCGCTCGAGGCCGCGAGCGCGGACGCGGCGGCGCGGGACCGTCGCGGACCGCTGCGAAGGCTCGTACGGCGAGTGCTTTCGGCGATCCCGACGGGATGGCTGGTGGGCGGCGGCGTCGTGGCGTTTGCCATCGCGCTGGGGGCCTCGTCATGAAGATCACACCGCATCAGGCCTGGCTGCTGGCGGTCGGCGGCCTGTGCGTGGCCTTGCTGCTCGGGCTTCTGGGCTCGCTCGTGGTCGTGGCCGGCCTGACGGCCTAGCGCCGGGCGGGCCGACCCGCCAGATAGAAGGGCCTAAGCGCGAAACCACGAGGGCGAGGCCGAGGGACGGCCCGTCGCCGGTATTGTCCGGCCGGAGCGGGAGACCCGATGGAGCAAGGCAACAGCCTCATCCTCACGCTCGTGGCGGGCTTCGTGCTCGCGTTCGTCCTCGGGATGCTGGCGCAGCGGCTGCGGCTCTCCCCGCTCGTGGGCTACTTGGCGGCCGGCGTGCTGGTGGGCCCGTTCACGCCGGGCTGGGTCGCCGACCATGCCGTCGCCAACCAGTTCGCCGAGCTCGGCGTGATCCTGCTGATGTTCGGCGTGGGGCTGCACTTCTCCCCCGACGACCTGCTGCGGGTGCGCAGGGTCGCCGTGCCCGGCGCGCTGCTGCAGATCGTGCTCGCTA
>CAZBXO010000157.1:4787-5973 GCA_964495645.1 uncultured Phenylobacterium sp.
CTGGTGCGCGCCCCGCTGGCGCTGGTTGCGGTCCTCTTAATCGTGCTGGTGTCGGGCGGCGTGGCGGCATTTCTGGTCGCGCGGCTGGCGAAGGTGAGCCGGACGAAGTCGGGGCTGCTGGCCGCGTCTCTGCCGCAGATCGGCGAGTTCTCCTTCGTGCTCGCGGGCCTGGGGGTCAGCCTGAGCGTCATGAGCCGCGAGACCCAGAGCCTCATCGTCGCCGCGGCGATCCTCTCCATCGCGCTCAACCCGCTGCTGCTCTGGGCCGCCGACAGGGCGGCGGGCGAGAAGTCGCGGAAGGGGGAGGGCGCGCAGACGTGAGCGGAGCGCTTGTGGGCCGTGGCGGCCGCTGACATCTTCGCCGCATGCTCAAGCTCGCAGCGGCCGCGGCGGCCGCCGTCCTGATCGCCGCGCCGGCGGCCACGGCCCAGACCCCGAAGCCGGACGAGGCGGCGTTCCGCGGCCTCTACAAGGAGCTGGTGGAGACGAATACGACGGTGTCGGCCGGGAGCTGCACCCTGGCCGCCGAGCGCATGGGGACGCGGCTGAGGGCGGCGGGCTTCCCGGCCTCGGACGTGCAGGTGCTGGGGCCCGCGGACCTGCCCAAGGACCACAACCTGGTGGCCGTGCTCCCCGGGCGCGACCCGAAGGCGGGCGCGGTGATGCTGCTGGCCCACATCGACGTCGTGGAGGCCCGGCGCGAGGACTGGGTCCGCGACCCGTTCACGCTGGTCGAGGAGAACGGCTACTTCTTCGGACGCGGGACGGCGGACGACAAGGCGCAGGCGGCGATCTGGGTCGACATGCTGATCCGCTTCCGCCAGGAGGGCTTCCGGCCGCGGCGGACGCTGAAGATCGTGCTGACCTGCGGCGAGGAGAGCGGCGGGCGCAGCAACGGGGCGACCTGGCTGACGCAGAACCAGCGGGCCCTGATCGACGCCGAGTTCGGGCTGAACGAGGGCGGCGGCGGCGAGCTGGACGCGCAGGGAAACCGACGCTCGCACAACATCCAGGCGGCCGAGAAGGCGCACATCCCGTTCTGGCTCGAGGTGACCAACCCCGGCGGCCACAGCTCGCGGCCGACCCGCGACAACGCCATCTACCGCCTGGCCGGCGCGCTGAAGAAGGTGGAGGACCACGAGTTCCCGGTCAGGCTCAACGACGCCACACGGGCCTACTTCAGCCG
>CAZBXO010000157.1:6073-8820 GCA_964495645.1 uncultured Phenylobacterium sp.
CGCGAAGGTGATCGAGGATGGCGCGCCGATGGCGCCGACGCCCGAGGCGCTGGAGGCGTTCGCGGCGATGGACCGGTTCCAGGAGGAGCTCGTGGCGGCCGGGGTCTTCGTGGCGGCCGCGGGCCTGAAGCCCACCGCCGAGAGCGTGCGCATCACGATCGACGGCGACGATTGCACGATCACCGACGGGCCGTTCACCGAGACCCGCGAGGTGGTCGCCGGCTTCTCGATCTGGGAGGTCAAGGACATGGCGGAGGCGGTGGCCTGGGCAAGGCGGTCCCCGATGCCGGGCGTGATGGAGATCCGGCCGTTCTACGAAGCGGCCGACCTGGCGGCCTTCGTGTCGCCGGAGGAGCTCGCCAGGCCGCGCGAAGGCGAGCGTGGGAAGCTGGGGGTCGCCTAGCTGGCCAGCGCCGCGCGGCGGTCTTCGCAGAAGGCGGCCAGGCCGCGGAGCGCCGCGGCGCCGTCGCCGCGGAACGAGCAGCCGTGCATCAGGGCCAGTGTGGCGGGCCGCAGGTCGGCGAGGCCGTTCAGGATGGCGCCGACATGGGGGCCGAGGCTCATGGCCTGAAACGCCTCCTCGGCGGCGATGGCGGGCGCCAGGATGTCGGCCTCGGTGAGCGGGTGGGGGTCGCCCACGTGGGTGAGGAGGTCGCCGCAGAAGAGGGTGGCGGCGGTCTCCTCGTAGAAGCAGCCGGCTTCCCAGCCGTGCGGCGTGTGCGGGGTGTCGATCCAGCGCATGCGCTTGCCGCCGAGGTCGAGCACGTCGCCGCCGTCGAGCGCCCGAGGCGGGCGGTCGGCGAGGTCGTTCAGCGAGACGTCGCAGGCCAGCTGGCCGTGGACCACGGTGGCGTGCGGCGCGGCGGCGAGCCACTGGTTCATCGCCCCGCACTCGTCGGCCTCCACGTGGCCGAAGCCGATCCAGCGCAGGCGCTCGATGGGCATGACGCCGGCCACCGCCTGCGACACCAGCGGGAAGAAGCCGCGGTGGCCGGTGTGGAACAGCATCGGCTCGTCGGCGTCGATCAGGAACTGGTTGAAGGTAAAGCCGGCCGGCGTGACGTCGGGGACAAAAGTCGACAGGACGCGCTCGGCGATCTCATGGACTCGGGTCTGCATGGCGTGTCCCTCCGGGGCTCTCGAACCTGTCTAAGGCAGCGCTTGGACGACGTCAGCCTTGCCGCCCGGGGGCGGCCCCTCTACCGTCATTCAAACATCTGTTGGGAGGACGGGCATGACCATCGGGATCATCGCGACGCTGAAGATCCAGCCGGACAAGACGGGCGAGTTCGAGGCCTTCTTCACCGAGTTGGCCAAGCAGGTGCGCGCGAACGAGCCGGGGAACCTGGCCTATCAGCTGACCAAGAGCCGGACGGAGCCCGGGACCTACAAGGTGCTGGAGCTCTACAAGGACCAGGAAGCCGTCGATATCCACGGCAAGACCGAGTACTTCCGCGCCGCGGGGCCAAAGTTCGCCGGGGTGCTGGCCGGCAGGCCCGAGGTCGAATACCTGGACGGCGTGTGATCCCATGGACCTGGAATTCTCCGCAGAGGAGCTCGCCTTCCGCGACGAGGTGCGCGCCTTCATCGACGAGGCGTTCGACGAGGAGATGCGGGCCAAGCTCGGCCAGTCGAAGAACAACCACCTGGACAAGGCCTCCCAGGTCCGCTGGCTGAAGCGGCTGGGCGAGAAGGGCTGGATCGCGCCGGACTGGCCGGTCGAGTACGGCGGCGCCGGCTGGAGCCTCGGCCAGAAGTACGTCTTCGACATGGAGATGGCCCTGGCGGGCGCGCCATCGACCTCGAACATGGGCCTGCGCATGTGCGCGCCGGTGGTGATGGCGTTCGGCACCGATGAGCAGAAGGCGCAGCACCTGCCGAAGATCCTGACCACGGACGTCTGGTGGTGCCAGGGGTATTCGGAGCCGGGCTCCGGATCGGACCTGGCCTCGCTGGCGCTAAAGGCCGAGCGGGACGGCGACCACTACGTGCTGAATGGATCGAAGACCTGGACGACGCTGGCGCAGTGGGCCGACTGGATGTTCTGCCTGGTGCGCACCAGCCAGGAGGAGATCCGCCAGAAGGGAATCAGCTTCCTGCTCATCGACATGAAGACGCCGGGGATCACCATCCGGCCGATCCCGACGCTCGATGGCCCGCCGGAGGGCGAGCAGGAGATCAACGAGACCTTCTTCGACAACGTCAGGGTGCCGGTGGCCAACCGCATCGGCAAGGAGGGCGAGGGCTGGACGTATGCGAAGTACCTGCTGCAGTTCGAGCGCGGGAACGCCTATGCCCCCGGCCTGCAGGCGCAGCTCAGGAAGGTGCGCAAGATCGCCAATCTCGAGCGGTCCGACAGCGGCGGCTCGATGATGGCCGACCCGGACTTCCGCAAGAAGCTGGCCGAGGTGGAGATCAAGGTCGAGGCGCTGAACGCCACGGAGCTGCGGATCTTCGCCGGCCGCGCCAACGGCGAGGCGATGGGGTCGGTGTCCTCCATGCTGAAGCTGGAGGGCAGCCAGATGCAGCAGGCGATCACGGAGCTCGCGCTGGAGGCGGCCGGCGTCTACGCCCAGCCCTTCGTGCGCGACACCTGGGAGATCCTGAAGCCCGGCGCCAACACCTTCCGGGCCGGGCCCGACTATGCGGCGACGGTCGCCCCGCACTACTTCAACTACCGCAAGACCTCGATCTACGCCGGATCGAACGAGATCCAGCACAACATCATGGCCAAGATGGTGCTGGGG
>CAZBXO010000158.1:0-8778 GCA_964495645.1 uncultured Phenylobacterium sp.
GAGCTCGATGGGGTCAGGAGTCGTCGGGGCGGGACCACGGTCCCGCCGCCCGCGCGTGCGCGCGCCGACACCCCCCGACATCCGCTAGCCCCCCAGTACTACGGGTCAGCGTACGCAGTTACCGGGAAGCTTGGCTAGTGCGACCGATTGCGTCTGTCGGCTATGCCACCGAGGCGATCAGTCCCGGCCGCCGCTCTTGCCGTCTGCCGCGGTCTTCTCGGCGGCGCGGGCGCCGGCGAGGATGCCGGGCAGGGCGTAGTTGCCCTCGTGGCAGGCGTACTCGTAGATCGCCTTGTAGGGCGAGAAATTGTACTCACCGCCCCAGGGCGCATCCCAGATGTCCGGATCCTCGACGGTGAACTTGTAGTTCACCTGCTGCGGCGAGACGCGGGTGAAGCGCTCGGTGACCTTCAGGTTCTTCCAGGCGCCGAAGAAATTGTCGCGCTCGGGCAGGTTGGTGGTCTCGACCACCAGGGTGTCGCCGTCCCACCAGCCGATGGAATCGCCCATGGCGGGACGCAGGCCGTCGGTGCGGTGCTTGCCGTTCAGCTTCACGACGCGCGCCTCGTGGATCAGCTCCACGTGGATCAGCACCTCGGTGGGCGTCTGCACGATCTGATAGCCGTTGTTGTAGTAGCCGTTGGACAGCATCGGGGGGCCGGCGTTGCGGCCGAAGCTGGTGATGCAGCGCTCGCCGGTGGAGCGGGTCTCGTAGCTGTCGTAGATGTCGCGCGGGAAGCCCGGGCCGGGAGGGGCGCCCTTCTTGCGCGGCGGCGGCATGCCGTTGGGCGTGGTGATGATGGCGGTCCGGTACTCGCCGCCCACCTTCATGATGTGGCTGCCGGGATCGAGCCAGAAGGTGTTGTAGCCGCCGACGTCGCCGCCCGCGGCCTGGAAGTCCGGCCGCAGGCTGACGATCTTCGCCTCCGTGCCCTTGTCGACCGTGGTCGGGCGATCCAGGTCTTCCTGGGCGGTCTCGGCGTTGGCCTCGGCGACGGCGTCGGCCCAGGTCTTCTCCTGCGCGATGGCCTCCGCCTCGGTCAGCACCGACTTGTTGGTCAGCCGCGTGTTGCGGGTCAGCGGCGTCAGCGAGGCGTTGGTCCAGTTGCCGGAGATGTCCGGCTGGCCAAAGGCGTTGCGCGGCGCCTTCCAGCCGGGCGGCGACACCGACGGGTCGTACGCCTTGGCGGCCTTCGCCGGCTGGGCGAGCGCGGCGCCCGGCGCGGCCAGCGCGGTTCCGAGGGCGAGGACGAGGGCGAGACGCATGGCGGGCTCCGGCAGATTCTGAGCGATCGTGTCTCACATCATAGCAGGCCCGCGACGTGACGCACGGACAACTGCGCCGCACCCTGCCGAAAACCGGGAGCCGAGGCACATACCAGTCGCTCAAAACCGTTGACCGAAAAGGCCGGCGGCCGTTTGCTGGCCCGGCCGACGCGCGAACGCCGCGATGGGGAGGATGAAGAGTTGGCCGATGCCGTGCTGCCGGGCGCCCGGCGCCTCTCGCTGCCCACGCGGTTCTTCTACGGATTCGGGTCCGTGGCCTTCGGGGTGAAGGACAACGGCTTCTCCTACTTCCTGCAGTTCTTCTACGCCCAGGTGGTGGGGATCCCGGCCGCGACGGTGGGCCTGGCGATCATGTTCGCCCTGGTGATCGACGCCTTCATCGACCCGGTCGTAGGCCAGCTGTCGGACAACGTGCGCAGCCGATGGGGCCGCCGGCACCCCTTCATGTACGCCGCGGCCCTGCCGGTGGGACTCTCGTACCTGCTGCTCTGGAACCCGCCGCAGGACTGGAGCCAGCCGGCGCTGGTGGCCTACCTGATCGTGGTTGCGATCCTGATCCGCAGCTTCATCACCGGCTACGAGGTGCCGTCCTCGGCGCTCGCGGCGGAGCTGACCACCGAGTACGACGAGCGCACGAAGCTGCTCTCCTACCGCTACCTGTTCGGCTGGATGGGCGGGCTGACCATGTACTTCCTGGCGCTCACCGTCTTCCTGCGCCCGGACGCCGCCGAGAGCGTGGGGCAGCTGAACCGCGAGGGCTACGCCCACTACGGCCTATTCGCGGCCGGACTGATGATCTTCGCCATCCTGACCTCGGCGATCGGCACCCATCGCCAGATCCCCAATCTGCGGGCTCCGCCGCACGAGACCATGAAGCTCGGCCGGCTGGCGAAGGAGCTCATCGGCACGCTGAGCCACCGGACGTTCCTGTTCATCCTGTCGGCCAGCTTCTTCAACTCGATGGCCATCGGGCTCGGCTTCTCGATCAACCTCTACTTCTCGACCTACTTCTGGGAGTTCAACGCCACCGAGATCGCGCTCTTCACGTTCTCCAGCCTGATCGCGGCGATGCTGGCCTTCTGGGCCGCGCCGCGGATCGCCAGCCGGGTGGACAAGAAGCCCGCGGCGATGGCGCTGCTGGCGGTCCAGGTGGTGTTCATCGCCTGGCCGGTGCTGGCCCGGCTCGCCGGCGTGTTCGTCTCCAACGAGTCGCCGGCGATCTTCGGGATCATCTTCGTCAACAACATCATCGCGGTGGGGACGGGGATCACCGGCAACATCCTGTTCTCCTCGATGATCGCCGATGTGGTGGAGGACTCTGAGCTGCGGACCGGACGTCGGCAGGAAGGCGTGTTCTTCGCCGCGTCGCTGTTCGTGCAGAAGGCGGTGACCGGGGCCGGCATCTTCGTCACCGGCCTGATCATCTCGGGCGTGCAGTTCCCGCAAGGGGTGAAGCCCGGCGAGGTCCCGGCCGAGGTGCTGCGCAATCTGGGCCTCGTCTACGTGCCGACCGCCGCGGCGCTCTACGGCATGGCGGTGCTGCTGCTGCTCGGCTACCGCATCACCCGCAAGGGTCACCAGGAGACCCTGCGCAAGCTCGCTGCCGCGGCCGACCTCGCCACCGAGGGCGAACCGCCGGGGAGCGCGGCGAAGCTCTCCTAGGCTTCCGTCGCGGCCCCCCCACGGGCTAAGGTCCGGCCCGTCAGCACCCGCAGCAGACGGGGCGACGGGAGGGCTCGGATGCGGACTTTCGGGATCGTGCTGGCGTGCGCCAGTGTCATGGCGGCGCCGGCGATGGCGCAGGTGGGCAGGAAGGCGGCGCCCGCGGCGGCCCGGCCGGGGCTCTCCATCCACCTGCTGTCGTCGAAGCCGCAGTTCGTCAGTGGCGGCGATGCGCTGGTCGAGCTGCGGGGCGGCGGGGACGCCGCGAAGCTGTGGCTGAACGGCCAGGACGTCACGAGCGTCCTGAAGGCGAACCCGAAGCTGGGATCGCGCACCGGCCTCGTCACCGGCATGAAGCTGGGCGCCAACACGCTGTCGGCCAGCGCCGGGATGGCCAAGGCGTCGCTGACGGTCACGAACTACCCGATCACCGGGCCGATCCTGTCCGGGCCGCACATGAAGCCCTACGAGTGCCGGACCGAGGAGAGCGGGCTCGGCAAGGCGCTGGACGCCGACTGCTCGGCGGCCGAGCGGGTGGATTGGTTCTATCGGTCGAAGGACGGCGGCTTCAAAGCCCTGAAGAGCGCCGATGAGCGACCGGCCGATCTGGCCACCACGACCACGATCGAAGGCGCGACCACGCCCTATATCGTCAAGGTGGAGTCCGGGACGATCAACCGGACCATCTACCGGATCGCCACGCTGGCCGACCCGAACGCCTGGAACCTGCGCCTGGCGGTGAGCTTCGGCGGCGGAGCGGGGGCCAAGTACAACCAGGGCGTCAACGACGCCAAGGCGCCGCTATCGGACCTGTTCCTGAGCCGTGGGTTCGCCCACATGGTCGCCACCGAACTGGTCAACAACCTGCACGGCAACGCGGTGCTGCAGGGCGAGACCCTGATGATGCTGAAGGAGCATTTCATCGAGCGCTATGGCGTGCCCAAGTGGACGGTGGGTTCCGGCGGTTCGGGCGGGGCGATTCAGCAGCTCTTGATCACCCAGATGTACCCCGGCCTGCTGGATGGCCTGCAGCCGTCGCTGGCGTTCCCGGACTCCACCCTGCACACGCCGGACTGCGGTCTGATCCAGCGCTATTGGCGCGGGCCGGGCAAGGACTGGAGCCAGGCCAAGAAGAGCGCCGTCGAGGGCTATTATCCGAACACCTGCGCGGCCTGGGAGCGCAGCTTCGTGCCGGTGTCGCGCTCGGGGAACAAGGCGGGCTGCGACCTGAAGGATCAGAGCCTGGTCTGGGACAGGGAGGAGAACCCGAAGGGCGCGCGCTGCGCCTCCTCGGACATGCGGGTGAACATTTACGGCCGCGATCCGAAGACCGGCTATGCGCGCCGGACCGAGGACAACGTCGGCCTGCAGTACGGACTGAAGGGCCTGAACGACGGCGTGCTGAGCGTCGACGAATTCCTGGACCTGAACGAGAAGATCGGGGGATACGACGACGACGGCGAGGCGATCGCCACGCGCTCGGTGGGCGACCCGGTGGCCATCCGGGCGGCCTACGCGTCGGGGCTGCTGGACGGCGGCGGCGGCGGGCTGGCCAACGTGCCGATCCTGAATTTCCGCAGCTACACGGACAGCGCATCGGACATCCACAGCCGAGAGCGGGACCTGTCGATCCGGGCGCGTCTGGCGAAGGCCAACGGCGATGCGGACAACCAGGTGATCTGGGTCGGCCCCGGCGGCCAGAGGGGGCAGGGCAATGCCGCCGCCAACCGGGCGTTCGCCAACCTCTCGGCGCTGTCTCTGGACGCGATGACGAAGTGGCTGGACGCGATGGCCGCCGACCCCGCGCCGCTGACCCATGCCAAGGTCGTGCGTCACAAGCCTGCGGAGGCCGTGGACGCCTGGTTCGACGAGACGGGCGGCAAGCACGCGGAGCGGGCCAGCTGGGACAACGGGACCGCCTACAACAAGGCCTTCCCGGTGCACCTCGAGCCGCGGCTGGTGGCGGGCGCGCCGCCGGCCAATGACGTCATCAAGTGCCAGCTGAAGCCGGCCGTGGCGAAGGACTACCGGGTGAGGTTCACGCCGGCGCAGTGGGCGAAGCTGAAGGCCGTCTTCCCCAGCGGCGTCTGCGATTTCAGCAAGCCCGGCGTGGCGCAGGTCCCGCTCCGGGGGACGTATCAGAGGTACTGATGGCGGTCGGCCGACCCATGACGTGACGTCAGGCGCAACACGCCCGACATATTCGGGCGGCCGAACCGGGTGTATGATCGGCGGTAACGAGAGCTTTTCGGGAGGCTACCTCATGCGTCGTGTCCTGCTCACCGCCGTCGGCGCCGTGGCGCTCATGGCCGCAACGGACGCCATGGCCGCCGGGGCGCCGGACGCCAAGGCCGCCGCCAAGCCGGCCGCCGCCGCCACCATGGCCAACCCCACCATCCGCCAGCCGGGCTGGAAGATGCCGCGCACGTCGTGGGGCGCGCCGGACCTGGGCGGGCACTGGTCGAACGCCACGCTGACGCCGCTGACCCGCAACCCGCGGCTCACCGACAAGCCCAAGCTGACGGCGGAAGAAGCCAAGGCCATGGAAGCCACCTGGGCCAAGCTGATGGCGGCGGCCAACGACCCGACCGATCCCAGCGCCACGACCCAGCAGGTTCAGAACGCCGTCGCCACGTCCGAACTGCTGAAGATCCGGCCCGACTTCGCCGCGGCCGGCGGCGACGTGGGCGGCTACAACACCTTCTGGATCGACCCCGGCAACCACATCATGGAGGTGAACGGCGAGTTCCGGACCTCCATCCTGACCACCGCGAACGGGCAGTTCCCGCCGCGCAAGGCCGGCGCGCCGACCGGCCAAGGGTTCCGCGACCAGTACGACAGCTACGAGGTCCGCGGCCTCGGCGACCGCTGCATCATGGGCTTCGGGCGCAACGCCGGCCCGCCGATGCTGCCGAACGGCTACTACAACAACAACTATCAGATCGTGCAGTCGCCGGACGCGGTGGTGATCAACGTCGAGCTGATCCACGACAACCGGATCGTGCGGCTGAACGCAAAGCACCGCACCGACGGCGTGCGCCCGTGGATGGGCGACTCGATCGGCTGGTACGAGGGCGACACCCTGGTGATCGAAACCACCAACATCCCGCAGGCGCAGCAGCTGGCCGGGGCCTGGAAGAACCTGAAGGTCACCGAGCGGCTCACCCGGGTCTCAGACACCCGCCTGAACTATCAGTTCACGCTGGAAGACCCCGACGTCTGGGACAAGCCCTGGGGCGGTGAATACAACTTCTATCCGCTCAAGGGCATCGTCTACGAATACGCCTGTCACGAGGGCAACTACGCCTTGCCGGGCATCCTGTCCGGCGCGCGGCACGCCGAAGCGGCGGCGGCCAAGGAAGCGGACGCGAAGGCGGCTGCCGCAGCCTCCGCGGCCGACAAGGCTGCGGCGGACGCTGCGGCCCCCGCGCCGAAGCCGGCCAAGGGCAAGCGAGGCGCCGACTAAGCGCGCCGCCCTCGACCGCCGCCGGCTCAGTGCTTTGGCGCGAGCCGGTGGTGGATGAGGACCAGCAGGCCCCCGAGCACCCCGCCTACGACGCCTGACGCGGTGGCGCGGGCGGCCCAGTCCAGCGCGGGACCGACCGCGGGCGCGCGGCCCGCGGCCGCGCCGATGGCGTCGACCATCTCCGGCACGCCATGGACACCGAACTCGTGCAGCCCGTGCACGATGATGCCGCCGCCCACCCACAGCATGGCGGCGGTGCCGACTTTGGCCAGCAGGTCCAGCACCACGGGCATGCCGCGAACGAGGCCGCGCCCCAGGGCCTGCGCGGCTGCGTTGCGGCGCTGGGCCAAATGCAGCCCGATGTCGTCCATCTTCACGATCAGACCGACGACGCCGTAGACGCCGAGGGTCATGAGGAGGGCGACCACGGCCAGGGCGGCCGCCTGCTCGACCAGCGGCCGATCGGCCACCTCGGACAGCGAGATGGCCATGATCTCGGCCGAGAGGATCAGGTCGGTGCGGATGGCCCCGCCGACCTTCTCGGCCTCCAGAGCCTCGGAACTCAGAGCGAGGTTGCCCGGTTCGGCGGACGGCTCCTCGCGGTGGAAGACCTCGATGAGCTTCTCGGCCGCCTCGTAGCAGAGGTAAGAGCCGCCCAGCATCAGGATGGGCGTGACCGCCCAGGGTGCGAACGCGCTCAGCAGCAGGGCGCCCGGCAGCAGGAAGAGGAACTTGTTGCGCAGCGACCCGATCGCAATCTTGACGACGATCGGCAGCTCACGGGCGGGCGTGAAGCCCATGGCGTAGCCGGGGGTGACGGCGGTGTCGTCGACCACGACGCCCATGGCCTTGGAGCCGGCCTTCGCGGCTGCGCCGGCGACGTCGTCGACGGAGGCCGCGGCGATCTTGGCGATGCCCGCCACATCGTCGAGGAGGGCCACCAGTCCTGAAGCCACGTCGAACCCTCACCAGTGCACGCGCGGTGCTACGCGGCGGCGGTTCCTAGGACAAGGGCGGCGGCAGGACCATCCCTTCGTAGACGTAGAGGTCCGGCCGGTTCGCCGCGCCGGGCCGAACCCGCGCCAAGCCGTACCGGGAGAGTGTGATCCGCTTCGGCGGGGCGAAGGCCGTGCCGGGCACGGCCACGATCGCCTCCGCGCAAGGCTCGCCGCCGTCCTCGACCAGACGGGCCACGCCGTAGGTGACGCCCCCGCCGTCCAGCGGCAGGGGGATGACCACCAGGGCTTCGTCAGACACGAGCGTCTCCTCCTTGCTGACGGGTCGCGGCAGCCGGAGCCGCAGACTGGCGCGGTTCGGCCTATCCGCGCGAGTTGGATGACCTTCTCGTCCGCCGAAGTCGCCTAGGGTTTGGGAGTGGGCGGCGGAGTGGGGGCGGGGGCCGGCTGCGGGGCGGGCGCCGGGCCTGCCTGGGGCACGAGGGTCATGCCACAGCCGGGCTCCGGGCAGGACCCGGGCGCATCGAAGAGCTTCCCGTCGGAGGCGCAGCCGCAGGGCGGGCAGATCCACTTGCCGGTGGTGGCGGCGGCTTGGCCGAAAGCGGCGGTCGCGGCGCCGGCGCAGGCGCAGAGCGCGCCGAGGCCGAGGAAGGTGCGGCGGTGGAGCATGGGCCAAGCCTCCGGATTCAAGGGTGCGGCGAAGCTATCCGCCGTTTGCGCCGGCCGAAATGACAGAGAACCCGCGTTACCGGACAAGACAGGAGGGGCAGGCGGCGCCGTCCAGGAGCTTTCGCGTCGCCGGCCGGCGGACCCATCGCGTGGCCGGCCTGGCATCGGCGATGTCGGCCTAGATTGCCAAGGCCTTGCGGATCGCCGCCTGCAGGGCGCCGTTCAGCAGCGGCTTTTCTATGATCGACGCTCCGACGGCCGCGGCTGCGGCGCGCAGGTCGCGGTTCGGGTTGCTGGTGATCACGATCAGCGGCGCGGCGACCCCTCGCCACCGAAGCTCGTCGATGAGCCGGATGCCCGGCACGCCGGGGAGGCGATCGTCGACCACAAGGCAGAGGTGGTCCGGTGGCAGTTCCAGGCCGAGCAGCGCTTCGGCCGTGGCGCAGGTCTCCACCCGGTAGCCCTCGAGTTCGAGGTCGAACTTCAGCGCCGCGCGTACGGCCTCGTCCTCATCGACGATGACGACGAGGGGCCGGGATTCGTCTGAACGCGCGGGCGGAGCCATATGCTCTCATGCGCGGCGCCGCGGCTGCACGCATTGAGCGAGCGCAAACTCGCGCCGAAATTTCAGAACTCCGCCAGCAGCGCCATGCGGACCAGCTCCGAGAGACTGGCGGCGCCGGTCTTGGTCATCACGTTGGCGCGGTAGACTTCCACGGTGCGGGGGCTGATGCCGAG
>CAZBXO010000159.1:0-7185 GCA_964495645.1 uncultured Phenylobacterium sp.
GGAGAGGGCCGGGGAGAGGGCGGTTCGGCCGCTGATACAGCGCAATTTCACCCTCGGTATCCCGCAACTCGACCGTCGACATCCGAGGGTGAGTTTCGGCGGGTCAAACCGCCGTGCCGCCCTCTCCCCAGCCCTCTCCCTCTCCGGCTTCGCCGGGGGGAGAGGGAGCCGGCCCGCCGCAGGCGTCGAGGATTCTCAGGCAGACACCGCTGAGGTCGCCAAGGACCTCGTCGTTGTCGAACCGCAGCACGCGCAGCCCATGGCGCGCGAGATAAGCGGATCGGCGCGCGTCGTACTCGGCCTGGGCAGAGTGTACGCCGCCGTCCAGTTCAACCACCAACGCCGCCTGCACACAGAGAAGATCGAGGATGTAGGGGCCGAACGGGACTTGGCGCTTCCACTTCCATCCGCCAAGTCGGCGAGCCCGGACGCACGGCCAGAGGCGGCCTTCCGAGTGTGTGGCTTCATGGCGCAGGCGCCGCGCGCGCCGGACCTGTCGCCCCTGAATGCGGCTCATGCCGTGGATGTGAACATAAGAAGAACTATGGTGCAAGGGTGAAGAACTTCGTCATCACCGTCGATGGCCCGGCGGCTTCGGGGAAGGGCACCATCGCCGCCAGGCTGGCGCAGCACTATGGGCTGCCGATGCTCGACACCGGGCTGCTTTATCGGGCGATCGGGGTGCTCGCGGCGCGGGCGGGGCTCGATCTGGACGACGCTGCGGCGGCCTCGGAGATCGCCAAGACCCTGACGCCCGACCGGCTCTCGGACCCCGAGTTCCGCACCCGGGCGGCGGGAGAACTGGCCAGCCGGGTGGCGGTGCATCCGGCGGTGCGGATGGCGCTGCGTGACCTGCAGACGGCGTTCGCGCGCCAGCCGGGCGGCGCCGTTCTGGACGGCCGCGACCAGGGGACGGTGATCTGCCCCGAGGCGCCGGCGAAGCTCTATGTCACCGCCACCCCGGAGGTCCGCGCCGAGCGGCGCTGGAAGCAGCTGGCGGGCCAGGGCGAGCCGGTCGCCTACGAGGACGTGCTGGCCGACATCCGGGTTCGCGACGAACGCGACGGGGCGCGCGAGGCTTCGCCCATGGTGGCCGCGCCGGACGCCGTCTTGCTCGACACGTCCCAAATGACTATAGAGCAGGCCGCCGATGCGGCCCGCCGCATCGTCGAGGCGGCGCGCGCCCGCTGGGAAGCCTCCCAGTAGAGCAAATCCAACCGCGCCATTCCCTCGGTCGCTGCGGGCAAACTCACCGCCTGGAGTCCGCTCCGGGCCTTCGGTTGCAACCCCTAACCGGTTCGATCCGGCTGCTGCTGCAGTCCGGACCACGACCATTTTCGACAAGAAAGATCACATGGCTGACGATCTGAGCCTCAATCCCTCGCGCGACGACTTCGCCGCGCTGCTCGACGAGTCCCTCGGCGGGCGCGACATCATGGAAGGTCAGGTGGTGCACGGCACCGTCGTGGCCATCGAGAAGGACTTCGCCATCGTCGACGTGGGCCTCAAGACCGAGGGCCGCATCGCGCTGAAGGAGTTCATCACCCCCGGCGAGGACCGTCCGCCGCTGAAGGCCGGCGACCAGGTCGAAGTGTTCCTGGAGCGCGTCGAGAACGCCCTGGGCGAGGCGGTGATCAGCCGCGAGAAGGCCCGCCGCGAGGAAGCCTGGACGCGCCTGGAGGCCGTCTACGAGCGCAACGAGCCGGTGATGGGCGTCATCGTCGGCCGCGTGAAGGGCGGCTTCACCGTCGATCTCGGCGGCGCCTCGGCCTTCTTGCCGGGCTCGCAGGTCGACATCCGTCCGGTGCGTGACGTCGGCCCGCTGATGGGCCGCGAGCAGCCGTTCGCGATCCTGAAGATGGACCGCCCGCGCGGCAACATCGTCGTCTCCCGCAGAGCCATCCTGGAAGAGGCCCGCGCCGAGCAGCGCACCGAGCTGGTGAGCCAGCTGCAGGAAGGCGAAGTCCGCGAAGGCGTGGTCAAGAACATCACCGACTACGGCGCGTTCGTGGACCTGGGCGGCATCGACGGCCTGCTGCACGTCACCGACATGAGCTGGAAGCGCGTCAACCACCCGAGCCAGGTCCTGGCGGTGGGCGACACGGTCAAGGTGCAGATCGTCAAGATCAACCCGGACACTCAGCGCATCTCGCTCGGCATGAAGCAGCTGCAGTCCGACCCGTGGGACGGCGTGGAAGCCAAGTACCCGGTGGGCGCGAAGTTCACCGGCCGCATCACCAACATCACCGACTACGGCGCCTTCGTGGAGCTGGAGCCGGGTGTGGAAGGCCTGGTGCACGTCTCGGAGATGTCCTGGACGAAGAAGAACGTGCACCCCGGCAAGATCGTGTCGACCTCGCAGGAGGTGGACGTGGTGGTGCTCGATGTGGACCCCTCGAAGCGCCGCGTGTCGCTGGGCCTCAAGCAGGCCATGCAGAACCCGTGGGAAAAGTTCGTCGCCGAGCATCCGATCGGCTCGACCGTCGAAGGCGAGGTCAAGAACGCCACCGAGTTCGGCCTGTTCATCGGCCTCGACAACGACATCGACGGCATGGTGCACCTCTCCGACCTCGACTGGGCGGTGTCCGGCGAGGAGGCGATCGCCCGCTACAACAAGGGCGACGTGGTCAAGGCGCGCGTGCTCGACGTCGACGTCGAGAAGGAGCGCATCTCGCTCGGCATCAAGCAGCTGGCCGGCGACCCCATGCAGGGCGACACCTTCCGCAAGGGCCAGACGGTCACCGTGCAGGTCACTGAGGTCACCTCGGGCGGCATCGAGGTGAAGTTCGGCGAGGACGACGCGCCGATGACGGCCTTCATCCGCAAGTCGGACCTCAGCCGCGATCGCGCGGACCAGCGGCCGGAGCGGTTCGCCGTCGGCGATCGCCTCGACGCCCAGGTCACCAACGTCGACAAGGCGGCCCGCCGCGTGTCGCTGTCGGTCAAGGCGCTGGAAATGGCCGAAGAGAAGGAAGCCATCGAGCAGTTCGGGTCCTCCGACTCCGGCGCCTCGCTCGGCGACATCCTCGGCGCCGCGTTGCGCGAGAAGGCCAAGAAGGAGTAGGCGCAGCCCACAAGGCTGGGTCCTGAAGCGGCGGATCGGGCAACCGGTCCGCCGTTTTCATTCGAAGCCCTATCCTTTCCCCTGCTTGCGGGGGAATCGACCCTCGCGCTGTGCGCGTCGAGCCACTTCCCGCCGCACGCGGGGGAAGGATGGGGCCGTTTCCTTTTTCGGCGACGGACGTATCTTCGAGGCTGGGTTTCGCTGGCTTTCCGGAGGTTTGGCCTTGTCGCGCTGGATGAACTGGATCGCGGGCCTGGTGCTGGCGATGGCGGCCCCCGTCGCGCAAGCCGCGGACAAGCCGATCTATGGCCCACCACCGGCGTGGGTCGAGGTGCTTCCGATTCCCGACGCGCCGCCGCCCGAAGGCGCGGCCGCCATCCAGACTCTGCTCGAGGACAACCAGAGCCGCCTGGGGCCAGACGACGACGTCTACTACAATCGCCGAGTCCGCAAGGTGCTGAAGGCCGAGGGGCTGCGCGGCATGACAACCTTCGGCCTCACCTGGCAGCCGGCCTATCACACCCTGACCATCCACACCCTGCGCATCGTGCGCGGCGGCGAGACCATCGACCTATTGCAGGGCGGGGCGAAGATGCTGGTGCTGCGCCGCGAGCGGAACCTGGAGGCCGCCATGCTGGACGGCCGGATGAGCGCAAACCAGCAGCTCGAGGGCGTGCAGGTGGGCGACATCGTGGACATGGCCTGGACCATGTCCGGCCGGGACCCGGTGCTGGGGCCGCGCTCCTACAACGCCGAGGGCTATGGGTTCGCCGGCCAGGCCGCCCGCTACCGCATGCGTGTCTCCGTGCCGGCGGGCGACGCCTTCAAGTGGAAGCTGATGCCAGGCTTTCCGCAGCCGAAGGTGACCCAACGCGACGGCCGCATCTGGCTGGAGGTCGACGAGAGCAACGTGACGGCGCCGCGCCCGCCGATCGGAGCTCCGTTGCGGTTCCGGCGGCTGGGAGCGATGGAGACGTCCAGCTACGCCAGCTGGTCCGACCTCTCCAAGCTGATGGCGCCGCTCTACATCAAGGCTGCAGCCCTGCCGTCGGACTCCCCGCTCAAGGCCGAAGCCAAGGCGATCGCCATCGCCAGCACCGATCCCAAGGCCCGCGCCTTCGCGGCGCTGCGGCTGGTCGAGGAGAAGACCCGCTACTTCTTCATCGGCATCGGCGACGGCGGATACGTGCCGGCCAACGCCGATGAGACCTGGCGGCGGCGGTTCGGCGACTGCAAGGCCAAGACGGCGCTGCTGCTGGCGCTGCTCAAGGAGCTGAAGATCGACGCCGAGCCGGCGCTGGTCAGCCTGGGCGCAGGCGACGGCTTGGACGAGCGGTTGCCTTCGGCGGCGGCGTTCAACCACGTGATCGTCAAGGCTACGGTCGGGGGCAAGGTCTACTGGCTGGACGGCACACGCACAGGCGACAAGAGCGGATTGGACGCTCTGCGCCCGCCGCCGCACCGCTGGGCGCTGCCGATCCGGGTGGCCGGAGCCGACCTGATGCGGATCGACGAGCCGCCGCTGGACGCACCGGTGCAGGAGCAGGTCATCCGCCTCGACGCCTCGAAGGGCATCGCCACGGCCGCCACGGCGACGATGACGTGGCGCTACATGGGCGACCGCGCGAACGGCATGCGCCAGGTGATCGCCACGCAAGGGCGGACGGAGGCCGAGCGAAACCTGCGGCAAAACCTGTCGCGGGGGATGAGCTGGCTGCAGCTGCAGACCATCGAGTTCGTGGACCGGCCGGACGACAACGCCTTCGAGATTCGGTTCACCGGCAACGCCGACCTCGACTGGCGCAAGAATCCCGATCTCGGGGTGCTGGAATACAAGGTGGACGGCGGCGGCGCGCCGGCCACCTTCCCGCGCCGCGAGCCCGGACCGAACAGCGACGCGCCGTTCGCGGTCGCCTATCCGAACTTCACCCGCAACGTCGTCGAGGTGGTCCTGCCGGAGGGCGGCAAGGGCTTCTCGGTGCGCGGCCCGAGCGGCCCCGAGAAGGTGGGTCCGGTCGAGCTGACCCGTTCGGCGGAGCTGAAGGCCGGCGTGGCGCGGTTCGTTGCCGACCTGCGTTCGACGGCGCCGGAGATTCCGGCCTCCGAGGCCGAGGCCGCAAGCCGCCAGTTGCGCCGGATCGCGGCCGAGGAGAGCCTGATCCGGGCCCCTGGCGCAACGCCAGGGGCGGCGGTTTCGGGCGCGAACAAGGTTCTGGCGGACCCTGCGTAAGGCCGGATTTCGCCTTGAATCCAATGGGCAAGTCGCCCATGGTCGCGTCCGTTCGAGGGCCTCAATGATCAAATCCGAGCTCATCGCGAAACTCGCGGAGGAGAACCCGCACCTCACGCAGCGCGACATCGAGCGCGTGGTTTCGGTGATCCTGGAGAGGATGATCGAGGCGCTGGAGGATGGCGGTCGCGTGGAGTTGCGCGGGTTCGGGGCGCTCTCCGTACGCTCTCGCGATGCTCGCGCCGGTCGCAATCCGCGCACCGGCGAGCCGGTGGACGTCCGCGCCAAGCATGTGCCCTTCTTCAAGAGTGGCAAGGAGCTGCGCGAGCGGCTGAACGTCGAGGACGAGCGCTAGGGCGCAATCATGAGCATCTTCTCGGAATTCCGCGAGTTCATCGCCCGCGGCAACGTCATCGACCTGGCGGTCGGAGTCATCATCGGCGCGGCGTTCAACGACATCGTCAAGACTCTGGTCGACGCGGTGATCATGCCGCCGATCGGCCTGCTCCTGTCGGGCATCGACTTCGCGCAGCTGATGTGGGTGCTGAAGCCAGACGATCCCCTGACCAAGGCCGACGAGCTGGTGGCGATCAAGTACGGCCTCTTCATCAACGCCGGTCTGAAGTTCCTGATCGTCGCCTGGGTTGTGTTCATGCTGGTGAAGCTGGTCAACGCCGTCCGCCGCTTCGAGGAGGCCAAGCCCGAAGCGGAGAAGACTGCGCCGCCCCCGCCACAGGAGGCCCTGCTCACCGAGATCCGCGACCTCCTGAAGGCCCAGGCCGGGAAGTAGAGGCTATCCCCGGAAGCGCCGGTTCAGCTTGCGCATGCCGCCGATCCAGCGGCCGTAGTCGTTGGTCTTGTTGCGCATGTACTCCAGCACCTGCGGGTGCGGCAGGATCAGGAACTCCTCGCGCTCGATGCAGCCGACAGTCACCTCGGCCAGTTCCTCCGGTTCCATCATGCCGTCGATCGAGGCGACGCCGTCGGGGTTGCCTGCGGTCATTGCGGTGCGCACCGCCTGCGGGCAGAGCACCGAGACCTTGATCCCGTCATCGCCGTGGGTGATCGCCAGCCATTCCGCCAGCCCGACCGCGGCGTGTTTGGTCACCGCGTAGGGCGCCGAGCCGATTTGCGACAGAAGTCCCGCAGCCGAGGCGGTGTTCACCAGGTAGCCGCCACCGCGGGCGATCATCCGCGGCACGAGGTGGCGCGCCGCCCAGACGTGCGACATGACGTTGATGTCCCAGATCCGCTGCCAGTCGGCGTTGCTCGCCTCCGCGCCGCCGCGGACACCGATCCCGGCGTTGGAGCAGAATAGGTCGATGGGGCCGACATCGCGCTCGACCGTCTCGATGAGGCCCGAGATCTCTTCCTCGCGCGAGACGTCGACGCGAAAAGCCACGCCGCCGATGCCGGCCGCTGTCTCCTCGGCCCCGGCCTCATTGACGTCGGCGCAGACCACCGCCCGGGCGCCCTCCGCCACGAACCGCTGCGCCAGCGCCCGCCCGATCCCGCTCGCCGCCCCGGTCACGACGACGATCTTGTCCCTGAGCTGCATGACGCCCCCTCTTCCTCGTCTGAGTTTAGCGGCCCCGCCTCGGTCATCCAGCCCTTGCGCTAGCCTGCGCCGCATCCCTAATCCGCACACCATGGCGGCCACGGCCAAGATCTGCGGACTTTCGACGCCCGAGGCCGTGCGTGCGGCTCTGGACGGCGGCGCCTCGCACCTCGGCTTCATGTTCTTCGAGCGAAGCCCGCGCAATGTGGCGCCGGCCGTGGCCGCGCGCCTGGCGGCGCCGGCGCGAGGGCGGGCGCGGATCGTGGCCGTGGTGGTCGATCCCACCGACGCGGCGCTGGACCAGATGGTGGCCGCGCTGTCGCCGGACCTCAT
>CAZBXO010000159.1:7285-8609 GCA_964495645.1 uncultured Phenylobacterium sp.
GCGGCGATCGCGGACGTTTCCTCTGGCGTGGAGCGCGGACCCGGACTAAAGGACCCCGCCTTGATCACGGCGTTCCTCGACGCTGTCCGCCGCGCCTGAGATCATGAACGCGCCCAACCGCCCCAACGACTATACGGCCTATCCCGACGCGCGCGGGCGCTTCGGCGACTATGGCGGCCGCTATGTGCCCGAGACGCTGATGCCGCTGGTCCACCACCTGGACGCGGCCTACGCGGCGGCCAAGTCGGACGACGGTTTCCAGGCTGAGCTCTCCGGGCTGCTGACCCACTATGTCGGCCGGCCCAGCCCGCTCTACTTCGCCGAGCGGCTCACCGCCCACTACGGCGGGGCGAAAATCTATCTGAAACGCGAGGAGCTGAACCACACCGGCTCGCACAAGATCAACAACTGCACCGGCCAGATCCTGCTCGCCATGCGGATGGGCAAGACCCGGATCATCGCCGAGACCGGCGCCGGCCAGCACGGCGTGGCGACCGCCACCGTCTGCGCCCGTTTCGGCCTGCCGTGCGTGGTCTACATGGGCTCGGTGGACGTGGAGCGGCAGAAGCCCAACGTCTTCCGGATGAACCTGCTGGGCGCCGAGGTGCGGCCGGTGACGTCCGGTTCTGCGACATTGAAGGATGCGATGAACGAGGCCCTGCGCGACTGGGTCACCAACGTCCATGACACCTACTACCTGATCGGCTCGGCCGCCGGTCCGCACCCCTATCCGGCCATGGTCCGCGACTTCCAGGCGGTCATCGGGCGCGAGGTGCGCGAGCAGATCGTGACGCTGGAGGGCCGGCTGCCCGACGCGCTGGTGGCCTGTGTCGGCGGCGGGTCGAATGCGATCGGGCTTTTCCACCCGTTCCTCAACGACGAAACCGTGCAGATCTTCGGTGTGGAGGCCGCTGGGTCCGGGATCGAGAGCGGCCGCCACGCCGCGGCGATCAACGGCGGGCGCATGGGCGTGCTGCACGGCAACGCCACCTACCTGCTGCAGGACCGCGAGGGCCAGATCGAGGAGGCGCACTCCATCTCCGCGGGCCTCGACTATCCGGGCATCGGCCCGGAGCATGCCTGGCTGCACGATGTCGGCCGGGCCAGGTACCTGATCGCCACCGACGAGGAGGCGCTCGACGCCTTCAAGCTGCTGGCCGAGCTGGAGGGCATCCTGCCGGCGATCGAGAGCGCCCACGCGCTGGCCCGCGTCGGCGACATCGCCCGGGACGTCGGCAAGGACGGCGTCGTGGTGCTGAACCTCTCCGGCCGCGGCGACAAGGACGTCGCCACCGTGGCCGCGCACCTGGGGCGGGTGATTTGA
>CAZBXO010000160.1:0-1841 GCA_964495645.1 uncultured Phenylobacterium sp.
CTGCTCGCCGAGCTCGCCCGCAGCGACCGGGCCGTCCATGAACTGACCGGCCTCACCGGCGAGCCGCAGAACCTCGTCTCCTACCACCTGGCCAAGCTGCGCGCCGCCGCCCTGGTCGCCGCGCGCCGCAGCGACGCCGACCGGCGGGACGCCTACTACGCCCTCGACCTGGCCAAGGTCGGCCGCGCCCTCTCCCAGGCCGGCGGCGCCCTGCACCCGGGCCTGCGGCTCCTCCCGCCGGACCCAGCGCCGGCCCGGCCGGTCCGGGTGCTCTTCCTCTGCACCGGCAACAGCGCCCGCTCGCAAATGGCCGAGGCCCTGCTGCGGGCCAAGTCGGGCGGCGCGGTCCAGGCCTTCAGCGCCGGCAGCCGGCCCAAGGCCCTGCACGCCAACGCCATCCGGGTGATGGCCGAGACGTACGGCCTCGACATCGCCGGCCAGGCCCCCAAGCACCTCGACGCCCTCGAAGACCAGCCGTTCGACTGGGTGATCAGCCTCTGCGACCTGGTGAAGGAGGTCTGCCCCCCGTTCCCCGGCCGCCCCGAGGTGGTCCACTGGAGCCTCCCGAACCCGGCCACCGGCGAGCCGGACGACGTGACCTGGCCGCTGTTCCAGGCCACCGCCGCGGCGCTTTCCACCCGCATCGACTACCTGATCGCCACCCTCGGCGCGGAGCCCCCCTCATGACCGAGCCCACCGTCAACGTCCGCTACATGGTCCACGACGTGGCCGCCTCCCACGACTGGTACGTCCGCCACTTCGGCTTCACGAGCCAGCTCAACGCCGCGCCGGCCTTCGCCTCGGTCGCGCTGGGGCCACTGCGGCTCCTGCTCTCCGGCAAGCAGGCGTCCGCGGGCCGCCCGATGCCCGACGGCCGCCAGCCCGAGCCGGGCGGCTGGAACCGCTTCCAGTTCATCGTCGAAGACATCGAGGCCGAGGTCGCGCGGCTCAAGGCCGCCGGCGTCGCCTTCCGCAACGACATCGTGCGCGGTCCCGGCGGCGCGCAGATCCTGGCCGAGGACCCTTCCGGCAACCTCGTCGAGGTCTTCCAGCCGGCCGGCCGCTGAAGGAGCCCCCCATGATCCGAACCGCCGCCCTCGCGCTCGCCCTGCTCGTCGCCGCGCCCGCCGTCGCGCAGACACCCAACCCGGCGCAGGCCAACGTGAACCTGATCCGCGTCCGCTACATCGTCACCGACGTGACCAGTACGGCGGCTTTCTTCCGCGACAACCTCGGCTTCAAGCTCGACATGCAGGCCGGGCCCACCTTCGCGGCCCTGTCGCGGGGCGGCGTGCAGCTGCTGCTGAGCCCGGCGGTCGGCCCCGGCGGCGCCAGCCGGCCGATGCCGGACGGTCGCAAGCCCGAGCCCGGCGGCTGGAACCGCCTCGTCGTCTACACCACCGACCTCAAGGGCGACGTCGAGCGCCTCCGCCAGGCCGGCGTCCGCTTCCGCTCGGACATCATCGTCGGCCTCGGCGGCAGCGAAGCCATCTTCGACGACCCGTCCGGCAACGCGGTCGAGCTGTTCCAGCCGGGATAGCCCGCGTTACAGTCTCCCGCATGCGTACGCTTGTCCTGGCCGCCGTCCTCGCCCTCGCCGCCACGGCCGCACAGGCCGCCCCGGACGGCGTCGCCTACTTCACGGGCCGCTGGACCGTCGCAGCCGCCGACCCGGCGGGCAAGGACCCGACCATCCTGGTCGACTACCGCGTCGAGGCCGCCGCCGGCGGCGCCTGGCTGTTCGGGACCGGGACCGCACGCGACGGCTCGCTGAACTCCCGCGATGTCTGGGGCAAGGACCCGCAGACCGGCGAGCTCGTGCGCCACGTCTTCGACGCCAG
>CAZBXO010000160.1:1941-8468 GCA_964495645.1 uncultured Phenylobacterium sp.
TCGTAGAGCAGGGCGCCCGGCCCGAGCCGGCTCAGCCGCTCGGTCACCTTCGCGGCCGGCGACAGGTAGAGCTGGAACGGCAGGGAACGCAGGCTCTCGTCGGGGTGGAAGCCGGTCGTTTCGATCACCAGCGTTTCGCCCGCCCACCGCCCGCGCGAGCGCCCGAGCCAGCGCGGACCGGGGGGGCCCGCCGGCGCGTCGCCGAGCGGGATCACCCGCACGTCGTGGCCGGTCTCCGAAAGGATCACCACGTGGTCGCGCGTCTGCAGCAGCTGGTGCGGCCCGCCCATCGGGGTGTTCAGCATCGGCGGAACCGCGGCGCCACCGAACGCCATCAGGCAGCGCTCCGGGACGAACCGCGCCTCCGGGTCGTCGAAGTTGCCCATTTCGCGACCGATCCGTCGGCCCATCAGCCCCCGCGCCTCCGGCCGGTAGGGCAGCCGGCCGTCCGGCGGGTCGACGATCCACGACGTCCGCGGCTCGCCCCGGATCCGCGCCAGCGGCGGCGGCGGCGCCCACCCTTCGGTCTCCGGCTGGCCGACGTCGTCGCCGGGCACGCCGCCGATCCGCTCGCCCGCATCGGCGTCCCACGCCTTGGCCTCGGCCTCGCTGATCACCAGCGTCTTGAACGCCCGCGGCCGCTCCAGCTCGGTGCCGGAGGCGTTGCTCCAGAGCCCTTGCAGGTCCGGCGCCCCCCAGGCCGTGCGCTTCGTCGCCGCCCGCGCGGCCGGCGCGCAGGCCAGCGCCGCGAGGCCGAGGAGGAGGTTGCGCCGCCGGACCATGGTCACGCCAGCATACTACCGCGGCCCCGGCGGCGCATGCTTCGGCAGCGGCTGCAGGTTGCCGATCATGCCGTCGGGCCGCGCCTTGGCCAGCATCCGCTTGTAGGCCGGCCGCGCCTCGATCTTCGTCTTCCAGGCGGCCACGTTCGGGAACTGGTTCGCATCGACGATGTTCAGCGCCGTCGCCACGTTCAGCGGGAACATCATCATGATGTCGGCCGCCGAGAACCCCGCCCCGCCGAACCACGGGTGGGTCCTCAGGAACTCGTCGGCGAACTGCACGACGGCCTCGGAGTCCACCAGCGGCGAGCGCCGGGTCGGCGGGTTGGCCATCCAGGCGCGGTAGTCGGAGAACAGGCGCGCGGCGAGCGACCCCTCGGCGTAGTGCATCCACATCAGGTGCGCGGGGTAGTCGCGGCTGTCGAGCGCCGGCTGCAGCCGCCCGCCGCCGTGGCGGTTCAGGATCAGCTCCAGGATCGCCCCGGACTCCACCAGGATCTGGTCGCCGTACCTCACGGTCGGCGCCATCGGCACGATCGGGTTGAGCGCGCGGATCATCGCCATCGAGCCCATCAGGTCGCCGCGCTTGAACTCCAGCTTGTAGGGGAAGCCCAGCTCCTCCATCAGCCAGACCACCCGCTCCGAGCGCCGGCCCTCCAGGTGGTAGATGGTGATGTCGGGTATGGCCGGACGGCGCGATTGCGCGCGCGCGGCCGGCGCCAGCGCCAGGCCAGCCAGGATCGCCAGCGAACTGCGACGCGCGATGTCAGACTTCATGGAACGTCCTCCCCAGGTAGGGCGCGGTCATAGCACGCTGCGGTGCAGCTTCACGTTCCGCGAGCGGATCGGCGCCAGCAGGGCGAACCAGCCGGCGAAGATCGTCCCGTGGGCGTGGAAGATTGCTTCCTTGGCGCCCAGGGCGGGGGTGCGGCGTAGAGCGGGCGTAGGAAGAATGAGCGCGAGAACCCGATCAGCACCACCGCCAGGATCGCCGCCGTAACCGCCGCGGCGAACGCCCGCTCGCGCGACCCGATGCCGCCCGACATGGCCGCCCCCCTTCTCTGCCCCTCCGTCAGCGCGCTAGCCTGAGCCATGGCCGCCGCCGACCCTTCGCTCGCCGCCTGGCGCAACCTGGTGGACCTCGACAAGCTCGCCGCGTGGATGGACGACCGCGGACTCGAGGCCGGCAAGCCCATCGAGGCGGCCGACCGGCCGCCGGGCGGGACGCAGAACATCCTGGTGAAGTTCCGGCGCGGCGCGCGCTGGTTCATGCTGCGCCGCCCGCCGCTGTCGCCGCGGATGAACGGCAGCGAGACCATGCGCCGCGAGGCCCGCGTGCTGGGGGCCCTGGCCGACACCGACGTGCCGCACCCGCGCCTGATCGCCGCCGAGTCGGCGGAGGATGTCCTCGGCGCGGCCTTCTACCTGATGGAGCCGATCGAGGGCTTCAACCCGACCGTCGGCCTGCCGCCGCTGCATGCCGGCTCGCCGCAGGTGCGCCACGAGATGGGCCTGTCGCTGGCCGACGGGATCGCGGCGCTGGGTCGGGTGGACCACGTCGCGCGGGGCCTTTCCGACCTCGGCCGCGCCGACGGCTTCCTGGAGCGCCAGGTGGGCCGCTGGCGGAAGCAGCTCGACAGCTACAACGAGTACGAGGGCTGGGCCGGCCCCGGCGAGATCGAGGGCATCGACGACGTCGGCGCCTGGCTCGCCGAGCGCACGCCCAAGGCCTTCAAGCCGGGGATCATCCACGGCGACTACCACCTGGCCAACGTCATGTACCGCATCGACGGCCCGCAGCTGGCGGCCATCGTCGACTGGGAGCTGACCACCATCGGCGACCCGCTGCTCGACCTCGGCTGGCTGATGGCCACCTGGCCGGAGGACGATCCCGGCGCAGCCGGGAACGTCTCGGTGACCCCCTGGGACGGCTTTCCCAGGATCGGCGAGCTGATCGACCGCTACGCCGGCCAGACCGACCGCGACCTTTCCCACATGCGCTGGTACGGCGTGCTCGCCTGCTACAAGCTGGGCATCATCCTGGAAGGCACGAACGCCCGCGCCGCCGCCGGCAAGGCCGAGCGCTCGACGGGCGACGCCCTGCACCGGCAGACCGTCGGCCTGTTCCAGCGCGCGCTCAGGATGATCGGCTGACGGCGCCTGTCGCGACGCATCCTCCTTCTTGACGTCATTCCCGGCCATGGGCCGGGAACCCAGGATCACCGCGCTGTCCGATGTTCCGCACTGCCGGCGCCAAGCGCTCGAACCGTGTTCCAACCCGGCGTTGTTACGTCTATGCGGCCGGAAGCGCCGCGCGGAAAATCCCCAACGCCTGTGCGCATGGGTTCCCGGCCCATGGCCGGGAATGACGGTCAGTTTGGAAAGGCTTGTTGGAGCTTCGAATTCTGGAGCGGGCGAGGCGATTCGAACGCCCGACCCCAACCTTGGCAAGGTTGTGCTCTACCCCTGAGCTACGCCCGCATCCGCGGAGCCTCCGAAGGGGCCCCGAATTCGAGAGGCGGCCTTATGGCAGACGCCCCAATCCTTGGCAAGCGGCCGGCCGCCGCACCTCTATTCAGCGGAACTGAGGGGCTTTCAGGCGGCGCTTGTTGACGTGGCCCTCGGGCGCTGGGGCGTCGACTTCCTCCGGGAACTCGCCCTTGAAGTAGTAGCGCTGCCAGGCCTCCTTGGTGGCCTCCGGATCGGCGCGGAAGATCTTCTTGTTGAACTCGCTGCGGTGCTTCTCCCAGACGTCGTACTGGTGGCGCAGCTCGGTGTTGGCGTCCATCCGCCGGATCACCGGCTGGATCTCGTGCAACGGATGGTCCTGCAGCAGGGTCAGGAAGCAGTAGGGCTCGCCCTTCTCGAAGCGCACCTTGCCCGGCCGGGTGAACACCCAGTTCATCGTGAAGGGGAAGGGCAGCCAGTCGGTCTCGACCACGCCCGACAACGGCTGGATGCCGTCCTTGATGTGGTTGGGCGGCCCCATCACCCACATCGACCAGCCCGGCGGCGTGCGGAACAGGTAACCCGCGTGGAAGGTCAGCACGCCGTGGCTGAAGTGGCTCTGCGCCAGGAGATGGAAGTCCGGGTGCGGGTGGTCGGGCCGAAGCGTAATGTCCTGCTGGTGCGTGCCGCCGTTCCACTCGGCGGTGAAGGCCACCGGCGAGAGCAGCTCCCAGCCCGAACAGTTGGCCATGGTCAGCGGCAGGCAGCGGTAGGGATGGCGCTCGGTGAAGTGGTCCATCCATGCGCGGTTCGGCCGGCCCGGGACGATCTCCGGCGGGTGGCGCGAGACGGGGTAGCACTCGAGTTCCATGGCCTACCGCTGTAGGCGCCTGTCGCCGGCCCGTCCAGACGGCTATGTGAGCCGCGCATGAAGACCCGCGCCGACCTGATGGCCTTCCTCGACGAACTTGGCGTCGAGACGACCACCCTCGACCACCCCGCCGTCTTCCGCGTCGGCGAGGGCGAGGAGATCAAGGCGCGGCTCGCAGGCGCGCACACCAAGAACCTGTTCCTCAAGGACGCCAGGGATCAGCTCTGGCTGATCTCCGCCGAGGGCCACGCGCAGATCGACCTGAAGCGCCTGCACACCGTGATCGGCTCGGCGCGCCTTTCGTTCGGCAATGCGGCGCTCATGGCGGAGACCCTCGGGGTCACGCCCGGCTCGGTCACGGCCTTCGGCCTGATCAACGACACCGGGCGGCGCGTCCGCTTCGTCCTCGATCACACCCTCGCCGAGGCGGACCTCCTCAACTTCCACCCGCTGGAGAACACCGCCACCACGACGATCTCCGCCGGCGGCTTCCGCCGTTTCCTGGCTGCGCTGGGGGTGGAGCCGCTCGTCGTCGATTTCGCGGCGATGGCCCTGGTGGCTTGAGGCGCAGCCATGGTGCGACCATCTTTGGGGCCAAGCGTTTCGCGCCTTGCAAGCGAAGGGAAACTCCGACCCACATGACCCTGATCGGCGAAACCGCGGGCAAGCCGCCCGCCGCGGACCTCATCAAGGACGCCACCGACGCCACCTTCATGAAGGACGTGGTCGAGGCCTCGAAGGAGGTCCCGGTCATCGTCGACTTCTGGGCGACGTGGTGCGGGCCCTGCAAGCAGCTGGGCCCGTCCCTGGAGAAGCACGTCGCCGCCGCCCGCGGCGCGGTGAAGTTGGTCAAGGTCGACATCGACAAGAACCCCGCCTACGCCGGCCAGCTTCGCGTTCAGTCGATCCCGGCGGTCTTCGCCTTCGTCGACGGCCGGCCGGTGGACGGCTTCATGGGCGCCCTTCCCGACAGCCAGGTGAAGGCCTTCGTCGACAAGCTGGCCAAGGAGGGCGGCGGCGACCCCATCCAGCAACTGCTCGACATGGCCAGGGAGTCGCTGGAGGTGGGCGACCCCGGCGGCGCGGCCCAGGCCTACGCCCAGATCCTCCAGGTCGACCCCGCCAACGTGAAGGCCATCGGCGGCATGGCCAGGCTCTACCAGCAGTCCGGCGACCTGGAGCGGGCCCGCGAGATCCTCGAGCTCGCC
This sequence comes from uncultured Phenylobacterium sp., assembly GCA_964495645.1. GTDB lineage: Bacteria > Pseudomonadota > Alphaproteobacteria > Caulobacterales > Caulobacteraceae > Phenylobacterium. Next base: position 7,251 of record CAZBXO010000160.1, read on the forward strand.
CCGCCCGACGCGAAGGACCCCGACCTCGACGGCGTGCGCGCCGCGCTGTCGCTGGCGTCGGACGCGCCCTCGGAGACCGCCGAGTTCACCGCGCGCCTCTCCACAAACGCCGACGATCACGAGGCCCGCTTCGAGTTCGCCAAGGCGCTGGCCGGGTCCGGCCGGATGATGGACGCGGTCGACGAACTCCTGGAGATCGTGCGCCGCGATCGCGACTGGAACGACGGCGCGGCCCGCAAGCAGCTGCTGACCATCTTCGAGGCGGCCGGCCCCGTCTCCGACGTCGCCAAACAGGGCCGCCGCAAGCTCTCGGCCCTCCTGTTCAGCTAGTCCGTAAAGGAGGCCCATGGCCCCCTACCGCAAGATCGCCGACCTGCCGCAGCTGATCCCGGTGTTCCCGCTGGACGGGGCCCTGCTGCTGCCGGGCGGCGAGCTGCCGCTGCAGATCTTCGAGCCGCGCTACCTCAACATGGTCGACGACGCCATGGCCGGCGACCGGCTGATCGGCATGATCCAGACCAAGGGCGGCGCCCGCTCCAACCCGATCCTCGCGGACGTCGGCTGCGTGGGCCGGATCACCAGCTACAACGAGACCTCCGACGGCCGCTACCTGATCACCCTCACCGGCGTCTGCCGCTTCGACGCCGGCGAGGAGCTGTCGATCCGCACTCCCTACCGTCAGGTCCGCGCCAGTTACGCGCCCTACGAGGCCGACCTGGCCCGCGACGAGGACGCGACCGTGCCGGAGCCCGCCCGCGCCCGCTTCGCCAGGGCGCTGAAGCGCTACCTGAACCGCCGCGAGCTCGACATCGACCTGGAGACCGCCAACGAGGCGCCGCTCGAAGCCCTGGTGAACTCGCTCTGCATGGGCCTGCCGTTCGAGGCGGCGGAGAAGCAGGCCTTCCTGCAGGCCGCCGACCTGCCCGCCCGCTTCGAGGCGCTCACCCTGCTGCTAGAGATCGACCTCGACGACGACGATGACGTGCGTCCGTCGTTGCAGTAGAGCCGGCGCATGGACGAGCCCCAGCCCGAGCTGACCGCCGAGGTCGACCCGCGCCTCCTGGAGATTCTGGTCTGCCCGGTGACGCGCGGGCCTCTGACCTACGACCGCGCCAAGGCCGAGCTGGTCTCGAAGGGCGCACGTCTCGCCTACCCCATCCGCGACGGTGTCCCGATCATGCTCCCGGAAGAAGCGCGGGAGCTGGGGGAGGGCGAGTA
>CAZBXO010000161.1:0-8278 GCA_964495645.1 uncultured Phenylobacterium sp.
AACAAGTGGTTCTTCGACGAGCTCTACGAGGCGACCTTCGTGCGCGCCGCCAAGGTGCTGGGCGACCTGTTCTGGAAGGGCGGCGACCAGAAGATCATCGACGGCCTGGGGCCGGACGGCGTCTCGGCGCTGTCGGTCCGGGTAGGGAAGGGCGCCGGCCGGCTACAGAGCGGCTACGTCTACCACTACGCCTTCGTGATGCTGCTGGGGGTGGCCGCGATCCTCACCTACGCCCTCTGGGCGTGGAACGCGTGAGGAGAGCGTGACCATGCCCATCCTATCGCTCACCACCTACGCGCCGCTGATCGGCGTCCTGGGCCTGCTGGCGCTGCGCCTGTTCGGGCGCACAGACGATCCGAAGACGCAAAACGTCGCGAAGTGGATCGCGCTGATCACCACCTTCGCGACCTTCGCGCTCTCGGTGCTGCTGGTCGTCCAGTTCGATCCGAACGAGCCGGGCTTCCAGTTCGTCGAGGACGCGCCCTGGTTCGCGGGGCTGCACTACCGGATGGGCGTGGACGGAATCTCGGTGCTTTTCGTCCTGCTCACGACGTTCCTGATGCCGCTCTGCATTGTGGCGTCGTGGAAGTCGATCGAGACGCGGCTCGTCGAGTACCTGATCAACTTCCTGATCCTCGAGACGCTGATGATCGGGGTGTTCGCCGCCCTCGACCTCGTCCTGTTCTACATCTTCTTCGAGTTCGGCCTGGTGCCGATGTTCCTGATCATCGGCATCTGGGGCGGCCAACGGCGGGTCTACGCCGCCTTCAAGTTCTTCCTCTACACCCTGCTGGGCTCGGTCCTGATGCTGGCCGCGATCCTCTACATGATCGCCACGGCCGGCACGTCCTCGATCCCCGAGCTGATGGCCTACCACTTCCCGGCCGGGGTGCAGACCTGGCTGTGGCTCGCCTTCTTCGCCTCCTTTGCGGTGAAGATGCCGATGTGGCCGGTGCACACCTGGTTGCCGGATGCGCACGTCGAGGCGCCCACGGCAGGCTCCGTGATCCTGGCCGGTGTGCTGCTCAAGATGGGCGGCTACGGCTTCCTGCGCTTCTCGCTGCCGATGTTCCCGGCTGCGTCGGAGCTTTTCACGCCGCTGGTCTTCGCGCTGAGCGTGATCGCGGTCGTCTACACCTCGCTGGTCGCCTTCCGGCAGACCGACGTGAAGAAGCTGATCGCCTATTCGTCGGTGGCGCACATGGGCTTCGTGACCATGGGCATCTTCTCCGGCAACGCCCAGGGCGAGCAGGGCGCGATCTTCCAGATGTTGAGCCACGGGGTGATCTCCGGGGCGCTCTTCCTCTGCGTCGGCGTGGTCTACGATCGCATGCACACCCGCGAGATCGCCTTCTACGGCGGGCTGGTGAACCGCATGCCGTGGTACGCGGCCGTCTTCATGCTCTTCACCATGGGTAACGTGGGACTGCCGGGGACCTCGGGCTTCGTGGGCGAGATCCTGACCATGACCGGGACCTACCAGGCCTCGACCTGGACGGCGTTGATCGCGGCGACCGGCGTGATCCTGTCGGCGGTCTATGCGCTGACCCTCTACCGGCGGGTGATCTTCGGGACGATCGAGAACCCGAAGCTGGCGGCGATCACCGACCTCGAGGTGCGCGAGGTGGCGATCTTCACCCCGTTGATCCTCGCGACCCTGTACCTGGGCGTACAGCCCAATTCCGTGTTCGGCCTGACGGCCGCGTCGGTGGACCAGCTCGTGCGGGTCTACCAGACGGCGATCGGCGGGTGAGGGGCGCCTGATGGACCTCAATTCCTCCCTGGCGCTGGCCTGGCCCGAGATCGTCCTGGCGGTGGGCGCCATGGCGCTCCTGGTTTTCGGCGCCTACGCGCCAAAAGCGACGCCGGCCGTGGGCGGCGGGGGCGTCGTGGTGCTTCTGGGCGCGGCCTTCGCGGCGGCGACCCAGCCGTTGGGCGTCGCGTTCTCCGGCGGCCTGATCGTGGATGCCGCCGCGGTGTTCTCAAAGGTGGCGATCTATGTCGCCAGCGCCGTCGCTATCCCGCTGGGCCAGCCATGGTTCGAGCGACGCGGGGTGCGCAACTTCGAGTTCCCGGTGCTGATCCTGCTCTCAGCCCTCGGGATGGGCATGATGGCCTCGGCGGGCGACCTGATCTCGCTCTATGTGGGCGTCGAGCTGAGCTCCCTGGCGCTCTACGTCCTGGCCGCGATGCACCGCGACGACGCCAAGGCGTCGGAGGCCGGTCTCAAGTACTTCGTGCTGGGCGCACTCTCCTCGGGATTGCTCCTCTATGGCGCGAGCCTGGTCTACGGCTTCGCGGGCTCGACCCGCTTCACCGACATCGCCATGTCGGTGGCGCAGGGCGCCAACACAGGCGTGTTGTTCGGGCTGGTGTTCCTGATCTGCGGGCTTGCGTTCAAGGTCTCCGCGGCGCCGTTCCACATGTGGACGCCCGACGTCTACGAGGGCGCGCCGACCCCGGTGGTGGCCTTCTTCGCCGCGGCGCCGAAGCTGGCGGCGATGGTGCTGTTCGCCCGCGCGCTCGGCGACGCCTTCCCGGGCGCGGCCGGCCAGTGGCAGCAGGTGATGGTCGCCATCGCGCTGATCTCGGTGGCGGTCGGCGCCTTCGCGGGCCTGGTGCAGGGAAACCTGAAGCGCCTTTGGGCCTACTCCTCGATCGCCAACGTCGGATACGCCTGCCTGGGCCTAGCCTCCGGCACCAATGAGGGCATCCAGGCGATGCTCGTCTTCATGGTGCTCTACATGGTCGACGTGACCGGCTTCTTCGCCTGCCTGGCGGCGCTGTCGCGATCGGGCAAGGCGATGGAGACCATGGACGACATGGCGGGCCTCTTCCGCGAGCGGCCGTGGCTGGCGCTGGCCATGACCGCCTTCGCCCTGTCGGCCCTTGGCCTGCCGCCGTTCTCGGGCTTCTGGGCGAAGTTCTACGTCTTCAAGGCGGCGCTCGCGGCGGGCCTGTGGGGCCCGGCGGCGATCGGGCTGGTGGGCTCGGTGGTGGCCGCGGCCTATTACCTGAAGCTCCTGAAGGTGATGTGGTTCGACGGCAGCCAGGGGGCGACCGACAAGCCACCGGCCGAGGCGCAGGGGATCGCCGTGGCGCTGGCGCTGTTCGCATTCCCAGTCGTGCTGATCGCGCTCACCTGGCTCGACCCGCTGGCGGAGGCGGCGGCCAAGGCCTTCCACCTGGCCTAGGTGACCGCGCACCCGCCCATCGAAGCCTTCGACGAGATCGACTCCACCAACGCGGAGGCGCGGCGGCGTGCGGAGGCGGGGGACGTGGGGCCGCTCTGGATCACCGCGGCGGTGCAGACGGCGGGGCGCGGCCGGCGCGGGCGGGCCTGGTCGACGGACCGCGGGAACCTGGCGGCGACTCTGCTGACCGCCACGGACCGGCCGGCGGGCGAGGCGGCGCAGCTGTCGTTCGTGGCGGCGCTGGCGGCGGCGGATCTGGCGGACACCTGCCTGGGCCCGGGCGTGTCGCGATTGAAGTGGCCCAACGATGTGCTGGTGTACGGCAGGAAGGCGGTCGGCATCCTGGTGGAATCCGGTGCGCGGCCCGACGGCCAGCTGTGGGTGGCGGTGGGCATCGGGGTCAACCTGCGCCACCACCCGACCGATGTGGAGCGGCCCGCGACATCGTTCGCCGAGCATATGGCCGCGCCACCGCCGGAGCCGCTGGCGGCGCTGGAGGTGCTGGCCGGCGCGTTCGAGCGTTGGCGGGCGGCGTGGTCCACGTGCGGCTTCGCCGCTGTCGCCCAGGGTTGGACCGAACGCGCCATCGGCCTCGGCGACCGCTGCGAGGCGCGGCTCCCGAACCGGACCCTCGCCGGCATCGCCGAAGGCCTCGATCTCGACGGCGCGCTACGGCTCAGGCTGGACGACGGGACGCTAGAGCGCGTAACGGCAGGCGACGTCTTCTTCGGACCCGCGACCTGATGCTTCTGGCGATCGAACAGGGCAATACCAACACCCTCTTCGCCGTACACGACGGCGAGAAGTGGCTGGCGCAATGGCGCGCCGGCACCGACTCCACGCGCACCGCCGACGAATACGCCGTCTGGCTCTCGCAGCTGCTGGGCATGGCCGGGCTTACGCTGGGCGCCTTCGACGCCTGCATCGTCTCCAGCGTGGTGCCGCAGTCGGTGTTCAACCTGCGCAACTTGGCCCGGCGCTACCTGCACGTGGAGCCGGTGGTGATCGGCGAGAACGCCCACCTCGGCATCCCCATCCGCATCGACAGGCCGAGGGAGGCCGGGGCGGACCGCCTGGTCAACGCCATCGGGGCGCACGCGGTCTATCCGGGCGGCCTGATCGTGATCGACAGCGGCACCGCCACGACCTTCGACATCGTCGCCGCGGATGGCGGCTTCGAGGGCGGCGTGATCGCGCCGGGGATCAACCTGTCGATGGAAGCGTTGCACACCGCGGCGGCCAGGCTCCCGCGGGTCGCCATCCAGAAGCCGAAGAAGGTGGTCGGCACCGACACCGTGGGCGCGATGCAGTCCGGGGTGTTCTGGGGCTACATCGCGATGATCGAGGGCATGATCGAGCGCATCAAATCCGAGCGGGCGGAGACGTTGACCGTGGTGGCGACCGGCGGGGTCGCCTCCCTCTTCCACGGCGCGACGACGGCCATCGACCACTTCGACCCCGACCTGACGATCCGCGGCATGCTGGAGATCTGGCGCCGGAACACGGCGAAGGCCTGATGGCGCGCGCCCGCGAGGCCGACGAACTCGTCTTCCTGCCGCTCGGCGGGTCGAACGAGATCGGCATGAACTTCAACCTCTACGGCTTCGGCCCGGCGCACGACCGCAAGTGGATCGTCGTCGACCTCGGCGTGACCTTCGGCGACCAGACGACGCCGGGTGTCGAGGTGATCCTGCCGGACCCCACCTACATCGAGGAACAAGCCGACCGGGTGCTGGGTATCGTGCTCACCCATGCGCACGAGGACCACATCGGCGCGGTGGCCTGGCTGTGGCCGCGGCTCAAGGCTCCGATCTACGCCACCCCGTTCACCGCCTTCATCCTGCGCGAGAAGCTGCGCGAGGCCGACATCCTCGACGAAGTGGAGATCAACGTGGTCCCGCTCGGCGGGACGATCGAGCTGGGGCCGTTTCGGCTGGAGCTGATCACGCTCACCCACTCGATCCCCGAGCCCAACGGACTGGCGATCAAGACGCCGCTGGGAACGATCTTGCACACCGGCGACTGGAAGATCGATCCGGACCCGCTGCTGGGCGGGGCGACCGACGAGGACGCCATCCGCAGGCTCGGCGAGGAGGGTGTGCTGGCCATGGTCTGCGACTCCACGAACGTGTTCGTGGACGGCCACGCGGGCTCGGAAGCCGAGGTGCGCGACGCGCTCGTGCCGCTGATCGGGGGGCTGAAGCAGAAGGTGGCGGTCGCCTGCTTCGCCTCGAACGTGGCGCGGATGGACTCGGTCTGCCGCGCGGCGGAGGCGAACGGACGCCGCGTGTGCCTGGTGGGGCGCTCGATGCACCGGATGGCGGCGGCGGCGAAGTCCGTGGGCCTGATGCATGGACTCGCGGAATTCATCCCCGACAACGAGGCCGGCTACTTCCCGGCCGACAAGATCCTCTACCTCTGCACCGGTAGCCAGGGAGAGCCGCGCGCGGCGCTGGCGCGGATCGCCGACGGCACCCACCCTCACGTGAACCTGGGCGCAGGCGACGCTTGCATCTTCTCGAGCCGGGTGATCCCCGGCAACGAGATCCCGATCCGCAACCTGCAGAACCGGCTCGCCGACCGCGGCGTGCGGCTCTACACCGAGCGCGACCATCCGGGCATCCACGTCTCCGGCCATCCGTGCCGCGACGAGCTGGCCGAGATGTACCGCTGGGCGCGGCCGCAGATCGCGGTGCCGACCCACGGCGAGCGCCGCCACCTGCTGGAGCACTGCGCGTTCGCCGCCGACCTGCAGGTGCCGCAGCAGATCGCGCCCCGCAACGGCGACATGGTGCGCCTGGCGCCCGGCCGCGCCGAGGTGATCGACGAGGCGCCGGCAGGACGGCTCTACCTCGACGCCGGGGTGCTGACCCCGGAGAACGGCGAGGCGCTGAAGGAGCGCCGCCACGCGGCCTTCAACGGTATGGTGACGGTGTCGGTGGCGCTGGACGGCCGCGGCAAGATCGTCTCGGGGCCGCAGGTGCGCGCGCTGGGCCTGCCGACCGACGAGGACTACCCGCTCGACGACGTGCTCGACGACCTGGCCGACGAGGCCGAGCAGGCGCTGAACCGGCTGTCGAACGCCGACCGCGACCTGGACGAGACCGTCGAGACGACCATGAGCCGGGCGGTGAAGAAGGCCAGCCAACGCATCTGGGGTCGTCGCCCGGTCGTCGAGACGACCGTGCTGAGGGTCTAGGCCGCCTCGCGAAGGCCCAGCGCATCGATCTGCGCCATCCGCTCGGGCTCCAGCGGGCCCGCGGCCTCGGCCGCCACGCACTGCATCAGCTCGGCGCGGTTCTTCACACCCAGGACGACGGTGTCGATGTTGGGCATGGAGAGGGCATAGCGGTGGGCCAGCGCGGCGGGGTCCTCGCCCCAGCGGGCGGCGAGTGCGCGGAATCCTGAAGCCCGAACATAGTCGGCGCGGTCCGGGCTGTTGGACCGCAGCTCACGGTCGACGGAAGCCGTTAGGGCGCCCGCCTGCACCGCGCGGATGCCCATCACGCCGAGGCCGCTTGCCTTGGCGGCCGCCGCGATCTCGCGTGGGCGGGCCAGGCCTGCGTAGCGGCGGAGCGCGCCAGCGGAATCCATCAGGTTGGCGATGGCCTGGACGGCACCGGGCCGAGGCGTGTGGGCGATCGCGGACAGTACAGCCTCGGGAACCCCGATCCCGGTGATCCCCCAGGCGACGATGCGGCCCGAAGCCTTCAGCCGCTCCATCGCGGGGACCACCTCGTTCACGTAGAGCGACCAGGACGTGGAGAAGCGGTCCTTGGCGTCGTCGCCGTGGGCGTAGGCGAAACCGTCGGCGTGGACGTTGGAGTGCAGGAAGAAGAGGTCGATGTGGTCCAGCCGCATGGCCGCGAGACTGGCGTCGAGCGAAGCCTTCAGCCGAGGCGCGGCCTGATCCGGCGGACAGGTCCCCAGCTGGCACTTGGTGGTCACCATCACGCCGTCCGGCAGCCGGCCGTCGAAGGCCTCGCCAATGAAGGCTTCGCAGTTGGCGTACATCGGCGCGGCGTCGAGGACGGTGATCCCGGCATCCAATGCGGCGCGCAGGGTCGCCAGCGCCTCCTCCTTCGATGTCTCGCCCCAGACCTGGCCGATCCCACCGCCGCCGAGTGTGAGCCGGCTGACCTCGCCGAGCGGTCCGAGGGTGGCGGTGCGCATGGTCGTCTCCCGTCGCTGCGGCCAAGCTAGCACGAGGCTTGCCCGCGCGGTCCCGGGCAGGCTTCTATGCCCCTCGCCAGACGCCGGAAGGGCGCGGCCGGGGAGAGAGTGTTCATGTCGGCCTATCGCGGCGTGCGGATCGCCGACTTCAGCCAGGGTCACGCCGGGCCGATGGCCGCGATGTTGCTCGGCGACTACGAGGCCGAGGTGGTGAAGGTCGAGCCGCCGGGCGGCGACTTTGCCAAGGACCGGCCGGGCTATCTGGCGTTCAACCGCAACAAGCAGGTGGTGATCCTCGACCTCGAGGGCGACCGCGACACCGTGCGGTCCCTGATCGCCGGCGCCGACGTGGTGCTGTTCGACCACGCGCCGGGTGAGCTGGAGCGCCTCGGCCTGGACGGCGCGACGCTGATGGCGGCGCATCCAGGCCTCGTGCACGCCTGGATGCCGCCCTATGGCGCCACGGGCGTCTGGAGCCAGCTGCCGCCGCGCCACAGCCTGCTGACGGCGTTGACCGGCTCGGCGTTTCGGCAGGGGGCCTGGGAGGACGTGCCAATCCACCTGGTGATCCCGATCCTCTGGTACGGGCAGGCGGTGATGGGCGCGGCCGCGATCGGCTCGGCGCTCTACGAGCGAAGCAAGAGCGGGCGCGGGCAGGCGCTGACCGTGAGCGGGCTGCACGGCGCCTCGGAGAGCTCGGGGCCAGTGCGGCTGGTGGACGTGCCGCCGATCCCGCGCGGCATCCCGCCAGGCGCCAATCCGCGCTACCGGCTCTACCAGTGCTCGGACGGCGAGTGGTTCTTCCTGGGCACGCTGTTCACGAACTTCTACCGCCGGGCGATCGAGGTCGTGGGTTTCGGCGACATGTTCGACGTGCTGGAGATCGACATGGTCTCGGCGCGGGACCTGCT
>CAZBXO010000162.1:0-2142 GCA_964495645.1 uncultured Phenylobacterium sp.
GGGTCCAGCATCAGCGCCTCGTCGCCACCCTTGCCGATGGCGTCGATCAGGGCGCGGATCAGCGCCAGGCGGCTATGCGAGTTCAGCCGCATGTCGAACATCTCCGCCGGCGTGCAGAGGATCGAGGAGGTTGCCAGCGCCAGGCCGCGGGTCAGGATTTCCGGGGACGGCTCCTTGTACTCCGCGGTGATCACGATGGTGGGCTTGCCCAGCCAGTTGCGCGGGTCCTGGTTCACTGCCGCCTTCTCGCCGCGGGTCACCATCAGGCGCAGGTGCGCCCCATGCTCCATGCCGTTCGCCGCCAGCGTCCGTCGAATCTCGGAGGCCAGTTCTTCCGGCGTCAGGCCGATGTCCAGCTGGATCGCCTTCAGCCCCTCATAGAGCCGGTCCAGATGGGCCTTCAGGAAGACCAGCGCGCCCTTGTGGAGCCTTAAGCCCTCCCAGACCCCGTCCCCCAGCACGAACCCGGCGTCGAACACCGACACCGTCGCCTCCGCTCGCGGAACGAGCGCGCCGTTGACGTAGATCTTCAGGTCCGCATTCCGCGGATCGTGGGCGAAGTCCTGGCTGCCGGCCATGCGCTCCTTCTAGGTTGTCATCCCGGTTTCGCGAAGCGCAGACCGGGATCCATCAGCGCCATCGGTGGTGGTAGGTCTGGGTCTCGGCGCCAATGGGTCCCGGTCTTGGCCTGCGGCCAAACCGGGATGACAGCTGGAGGGTGAGGATGATCGGCGGATCGACGGCGGAGCGTGAGCTGGCGCAGCTGAAGCCGTGGCCGAACTCGGCCCCGGCCATCACGCTCGAAGAGCGCCTCGCGCGCATCGCCAAGGCGCGGCGGCTGATGGCCGATCTCTCCGCCGACGCCATGATCGTCTGCCCCGGCGCCTCGCTCCGCTACTTCGCCGGCCTCGCCTGGAACCTTTCCGAGCGCCTCGTGGCCATGGTCCTGCCGCTCACGGGCGAGCCGATCCTGGTCTGCCCACGGTTCGAGGAAGGCTCGGTCCGCGCCGGCCTCGGGATCGAGGCGGAGCTGCGTACGTGGGAGGAGCACGAGAGCCCCTACGCCCTGGTCGCCGCGGTCCTCGCTGAGTGGGGCGCCAGGAGCCTCGCCATCGATCCGGCCCTGCCGTTCGCCATGTACGACGGACTGCGCGCCGCCGCGCCGGGCGCCGCCCTGCCCAACGCCGCCCCGGTCATCGACGGCTGTCGGATGATCAAGTCGCCGGCCGAACTGGCGCTGATGTCCCAGGCCAAGGCCATGACGCTGGAGGTCCACCGCCGCGCCGCGCGCATCCTGCGCGAAGGGATCACCACCAGCGAGGTCCGCCGCTTCATCGACGCCGCCCATCGCGCGCTCGGCGCCGACAGCGGCTCCAGCTTCTGCGCCGTACAGTTCGGCGAGGCCTCGGCCTATCCGCACGGCCTGCCCGGCGAGCAGCGACTGGCCGATGACGACCTGGTGCTGATCGACACCGGCTGTCAGGTCCACGGCTACAACTCCGACATCACCCGCACCTATGTGTTCGGCACGCCCACCCAGGACCAGATCCGCGTCTGGCAGGTTGAGAAAAAGGCCCAAGCCGCCGCCTTCGCTGCCGTGAAGCCGGGCGTCGCCTGCGAGGAGATCGACGCCGTCGCCCGCCGCGTCCTGGAGGCCGAGGGCTTCGGGCCGGACTACGAGCTCCCCGGCCTGCCGCACCGCACCGGCCATGGCATCGGTCTCTCCATCCACGAGGCGCCCTATCTGGTGCGCGGCGACAAGACGCCGCTTCAGCCCGGCATGTGCTTCTCCAACGAGCCGATGATCGTCGTCCCCGGCCAGTTCGGCGTCCGCCTGGAGGACCACTTCCACGTGACTGACGATGGGGCAGCGTGGTTCACCGAACCGCAGCCGAGCCTCGAGGCTCCGTTTGGGAAGGCGCGCTGACATGGCGGGACGAGTGAGCGGCAAGGTGGCCCTGATCACGGGCGCGGCCTCGGGCCTGGGCGCTGAGAGCGCCCGGCGGCTGGCGCGCGAGGGCGCGAAGCTGGTGCTGACCGACGTCGCCGCCGAGGCCGGCCAGGCGGTGACCGACGAGGTGCTGGCGGCCGGCGGTCAGGCCATCTTCCTGACCCACGACGTCACCGACGACGCCCGCTGGG
>CAZBXO010000162.1:2242-5331 GCA_964495645.1 uncultured Phenylobacterium sp.
ACGAGTCGAGCTTCATGACCGGCTCGGAGCTGGTCATCGATGGCGGCTACACCGCCGCCTGAGCGCCTCAGGCCGCCGCCCAGGCGATGGCGTCGGGGTCGTCCAGCGCCATCTCGTCCCAATCGAGGTCTGGCGGGGGGCTCATCGCGGCGGCCACGACCGCGCTCATCTCCGACGCCGACGTGACGCCGACCAGCACGGCGGAGGCCTCCGGGCGCGAGAGGGCGAAGCCGAGAGCCGCCTGCAGCGGATCGGAGCGGCCCTCGGCGATCAGGCGGCGCGCACGGCTGATCCGGCCGGCGGCGGCCTTCAGATGGTTGGGCGCCCGGTCCGGCGGCAGGAACAGCACGCCGTTCAGGAAGATCGAGCGCATGTGCACCTCGATGCCGAGGTCGCACAGCGTCTGCAGCGTGCCGTCCACCAGGAGGCGCTGGTCGAGCAGCGAGCAGGGGGCTTGCACCACGTCGGGCTTGAAGCGCCGCGCCACGCCCACCGGATCGTCCGAGGCGTAGACCGAGACGCCGATCTTCCGGCACAGGCCGCCGTCGCGCAGCGCACGCAGACGTTCCCAGAGCTTCGGGCCCAGCGGCGAGAAGAGGTCCGTGACCGAGGGCGCCAGCACCACGTCCGCGCTCTCGATGTTCAGGCGCGCCATCTGGGCGCGCAGCTCGGTCTCGGCGAAATCGGCGCCACGGTCAGGTCGGACCGTCGTCAGCACTTTGCGGAACGGCGAGGGCCGCGGCAGCGACTGGCCGAGCGCCAGGTCGGCGCCCTGGGAGCCTGCGGCCACGTCCAGGACCCCCACACCCGAGCGGGCGGCGATGGACAGGATTTCACGCGCCTCGGCGTCGCGTGGCCGCCCGCGGGCGCCGGCCGGCTGGTCGAGGCCGAATTGCCCCGAGGTGAGGCCGAGCTTGGAGAGCGTGGCGATCATGGAATCCGAAGGCTTGGTGAAGTCCTCTTGAGCCGCCATCTTCGGCTCACGATGCCTAAGAACCCGTATCGAAAGCCTTGCTGGATGGTTAAGGCGTGACGACTTCGCTGCCCGACTGGCCGGTCTTCGGCCTGGCCGAGGACGTGCGCCCGGCCCTACGGGCCGCGCGCGACGGCGGCGACCATCTTGTGCTGGCGACGCTGGTTCGGGTGGACGGCGGTGGTCCGAGGCCCGAGGGAACCCAGATGGTCTTCGCCGATAGCGTCGTCGCCGGCTACTTTTCGGGCGGCTGCGTCGAGGGCGACATCGCGGGCCATGCCGCCCAGTGCCTGCAGGACGGCGAGCCCCGCACCCTGGTCTACGGCGACGGCAGCCCCTGGCCCGACATTCGCCTGCTGTGCGGCGCGCGCATCGAGATCGTCATGGAGCGGCTGGCCGCCGCCGACGCCGCGCTGGCCGAGGTGTTGGATGCGGAGGCCGAACGCCGGCCGACCACCTATGCCAGCGACGGAACGCGCCGAATGGCGGGCCAGGCGCCCTGGCCGGGCGCCCCGGTCGTCAAGCGCTACGAGCCCGTGCCGCGGCTGGTCATCGTCGGCGGCGACCCGACGGCGCTGGCCATCGCCGAACTCGGGGTGAAGTCGGGCTTCGAGACCACCCTGATCCGGCCGAAGGGGCCCGAGGCGCCGCCGCCGATCCCCGGGGTCGCCTACCGCCGCGACGAGCCCGGCCCTGCGCTCCTGGCGGTGGGCCTCGACGCCTGGACCCACGTGGCGGTCGCCACGCACGACCTCGACACCGACCGTGCGGCGCTCAAGGTGGCTCTGCCCTCGCAGGCGGCCTACGTCGGCCTGCTCGGCGCGCGGCGGCGTCTCGCCGGGCGGCTGGCGGAACTGGAGATCGAAGGCATGCCGGCCTCCGCGATCGCGCGCCTGCATGCTCCCATCGGCCTCGACATCGGCGGCAAGGCGCCCTTCGAGGTGGCGGTCTCGGTGATCGGCGAGATCACCGCGCTGCGCTACGCCCTGGACAGCGGCAGCACGTCCACGACCGCGCCCGCCTCGGCCGGCGGATCGCCAGCCCCCCTGCGCAAGAGGGCGTCGGAAGCGGCGAAGACGCTCACCAGCGAGGAGTCCTGATCGCGGTAGGGCCGCACGGTCACCGCGCCGTCGGCGTAGCTGAGCTTCGCCCGCATCCAGTGCTCCCGCGGCCCGTTCTCGCGCAGCGGCGCCTCCAGCCGCGCCCCGATCATCGGCAGCTCCGTGCGGGCGCCCTCGAACGCGGCGATCAGCGGCCGCAGGAAGAGCTCGGCGCAGACCATGGCCGAGGCGGGATTGCCCGGCAGCCCCAGCATGCGCCGCCCGTCGGCCAGCACGCCGAAGAAGGTGGGCTTGCCCGGCCGCACGTTCACGCTGGCGACCCTCAGCTGCAGCCCCAGCGCCTCCCCCGCCCCGCGCACAAGGTCGTGGTCGCCCACCGAGGCGCCGCCGACCGTGACCACGAGGTCGCTCTCGGCGGCCCGTAGCGCCTCGATGGTGGCCTCCATGTCATCGCGCACCGGGCGTGAGCGCCGCACGTCCGCGCCCCAGCCGGAGGCGAGCAGCGCCAGAGCCCGGGAGCCGGAGTCGTAGATCTGGAACGGCCCCGGAACGGCGGGCGCCTCGACGATCTCTTCGCCGGTGGAGAACAGCGCCACGACCGGCCGCCGCGCCACGGCAAGCTGCGCGCGGCCCGCGGCGGCGGCCAGCGACAGCCGCCAGGGATCGATGCGGTCGCCGGCCTTGAGGAGGGCCTCGCCGGCCCGGAAGTCGCCGCCGGCCGGGCGCAGGTTCTGGCCGACGGGCGTCTGGGGCACGCGCACCCGATCGCCCTCCCGCTCGGCGTCCTCCTGGATCACGATGGCGTCACAGCCCGCCGGCGCCGCCGCTCCGGTGAAGATCCGGACCGCATGGCCTTCGCCGACCGTTCCCTCGTAACCGTGGCCCGCTGCGCTCTCGCCCACGATCAGGAGCGACCCCGGCGTGTCGGCCGCCCGCACTGCCCAGCCGTCCATGGCCGAGGCGGGGAAGGGGGGTTGGTCGCGTACGGCCGTAATGTCCTCGGCCAGCACCCGCCCCCCGGCCTGCGCCAGCCCCACCCGTTCGGCCGGCAACGC
>CAZBXO010000162.1:5431-8195 GCA_964495645.1 uncultured Phenylobacterium sp.
CCAGTCCCCGCTCTTGCCGCCGGTCTTCGACACCAGGCGTACGGCCTCGATGATCATGCCTTTCTCGGCGGCCTTCAGCATGTCGTAGAGGGTGAGGCAGGCGACCGAGACCGCCGTCAGCGCTTCCATCTCGACGCCGGTCTGGCCGGTGGTCTTGACGCGGGCCGTCACGGCCAGCCCGTCGTCGCCCGGCTCGACGCGCACCTCGGCCTTGCTGATCGGCAAGGGATGGCACATGGGGATCAGCTCGGAGGTCTTCTTGGCGGCCATGACGCCGGCGACCTCGGCCACGGCGCGGACGTCGCCCTTCTTGCCTTCGCCCGAGAGCGCCAGACGCAGGGTCTCGGCGCTCATACGCACGAACCCCTCGGCCACCGCCTCGCGGGTCGTCGCGGCCTTTCCGGACACGTCCACCATCCGCGCGCGGCCGGTCTCGTCGATGTGAGTGAGCTTGCTCACGCCTCCATCAGCCGTGGCATCAGCTCGACCATGTTGCAGGGGCCGTGGCGGCTGTCGAGTTGGGCGGCGATGACCTTGTCCCAGCCGTCCTTCACCGCCCCGTTGGAGCCCGGAAGGCAGAAGACGAAACAGCCCTTCACGATCCCGGCCAGCGCCCGCGACTGCAGGGTCGACAGGCCCACCGATTGGTAGCTGACCAGGTGGAAGACCACTGAGAAGCCGTCGATCTCCTTGTCGAATAGCGGCCGGATGGCCTCCGGCGTCACGTCGCGGCCGGTGATCCCGGTGCCCCCGGTAGTGACGATGGCTTCGACGCCTTCGCCCACCCACTTCAGCACCTGGGCGCGGATCTCCTCCACGTCATCGCGGACGATCCCTTTGCCGGCGAGCTCGTGGCCGGCGCCCCTAACCCGGTCGGCCAGGAGGTGGCCGGAGGTGTCGCTTTCCTCGTCGCGGGTGTCGGAGATGGTCAGGACGGCGACGCGCACCGGTTTGATCGCCCGCGACGTGTCGATGCGGCCGCCGGGGGTCAGGACTGGGGCGTTCATGGGCAGGAGCCTCCTTGGCCCGCAATCTAGCCGGGCGAGGGAGGGCCGCGAAGGGGGTCAAGCCTCGTCGCGGGATTCCGGCAGGGCGCGGCGGACCGCAAAGGTGCCGAGGCCCTCGATCCGTTCGCCTGAGAGGCAGATTTCCACGCCGCGATGGTGGGTGTTCTCCTCGATCATTCGTCGGGCGAACTGCAGAACTGCTTGGGCGTCATCGGCCGGCACGAGATGGAGCGTCGGGACCGCGTAGCGATCGTCGTCCAGATAGAGTTCGAAAGTCTTCACGTATGCGACGCTCATGGCTTGCGCTTCCGGGCGGACATTCAGGCCGCCACTGTCGAAATCTGACATAAGCCCGTCGAAATCTTGGACTTGTGTCTGCTACGCCCTCCAGCCGTCATTTACAAAGCTGATACACAAGTCTCGACCTGATCGAGACTGACAACGGGAGTTTCTATACCTTTCCATCCGTCGTCGCAACCAGAATTCTATCATTTGAAACCACAGGATACCTAACTTCAGCGAGTTGAATTCCAGGCGCAAGCGTCGCCGTAGGCGCGCTTGCGACATCTGCCTCATTTGGCTAATTATGAGTAAGAGGCAACCCTTGTGCTGTTTGTTCGTTTCGCCCCCAACGGCCAAGCTCCAGGGTCTGGTGGAGGGACTCTTGTCGGACGAAAATCGCGGCGAACGTTTGCAGATCATGCTGACCGAGGCGGAACTTTCGGCCCTCGACGACTGGCGGTTCGCCCGCCGCATGCCAAGCCGCGCTGCTGCCGTGCGCGAGTTGCTGCGCCTCGGCCTCGCAGCCGAGGGCCATGACCTTGCCGATGGCCGCATGAAGTCGAAGGACTTCGGCATCACCCGCGGTGGCGACGACAATTCTGGCGAAGGCGCGCCGAACTAACGCCAGCGCTCACGGTCGGCGTGGTCCTGGGCGGTGGGCTCGATCCAGCGTTCGCCGGCGGGCCCATGCTCCTTCTTCCAGAAGGGCGCCTTGGACTTCAGGTAGTCCATCAGGAAATCGCAGGCTTCGAACGCGGCGCGGCGGTGTCCGGCGGCCGTGGCCACGAACACGATCGGCTCGCCGGGACCGATCTTCCCCACCCTATGCAGAATGGCCAGGTCATCGAGGTCGAAGCGCTCGCGCGCCTGGTCGGCGATCCGGCCGATCTCGGCCTCGGTGAAGCCGGGGTAGGCCTCCAGCTCCAGGATCGCTGTCGAGCCCTGCTCAGCGCGGGCGATGCCGGTGAAGGTGGCGACCGCGCCGGTCTCCGTTCGGCCCTTGGCGAACTCGGTCAGCAGGGCGCCGGGATCGAACGGCTGCTCGGTGAGCCGGATCATCCGCCGCTCATGGGCGGCAGGAAGGCGACCTCGGAGCCGGCCCCGACGGAGCGGTCGCCGCGGACGATGGCCTGGTCGACGGCCACCTGGACGCCCGGAGCCGCCAGGGCCTCCCCGAGTTCGGCGTCCTCGGCCGCCAGCGTGGTGCGGATTTCGGCGATGGAGCCCCCCGCGACGTCGCGCTCGCGCCAGCCGGCGAGGTCGCGCAGGGGGCCGAACAGCAGTACGCGGGCCATGGCTCAGCCGCCGGTGGTGGACATATGGCGCTGGACCGCCGGCGCCGCGCGCTCGATCTGGAAGTCGTGACCCTTGGGCTTGGCGTCGACGGCGTTGCGGATCGCCTCGACGAGGTCGGTGTCGGAGCCGCCGGCCCGCAGCACTGCGCGCAGGTCGCTGGCGTCCTCGTGGCCGAGGCA
>CAZBXO010000163.1:0-8170 GCA_964495645.1 uncultured Phenylobacterium sp.
GCCGCGGTGCTCTCCTGCGCCATCGCCGCGTTCTGCTGGGTCACGTCGTCCATCTGGGCGATGGTCGAGTTCACCTCGTGCAGCCGCACCGCCTGGTCCTTCGCCGAGACCGCGATGTCGGCCACCAGCTCGTTGATCTCGCCGACCTTGCCGAGGATCCGCGACAGCGCCTCGCCCGTGCGGCCGACCAGCTCCACGCCGCTGGTCACCTCGCTCGTCGAGGTCTGGATCAGCGCCTTGATTTCTTTGGCCGCGCCGGCCGAACGCTGCGCCAGCGCCCGCACTTCCGAGGCCACCACGGCGAACCCGCGCCCGGCCTCGCCGGCCCGCGCCGCCTCGACCCCGGCGTTCAGCGCCAGCAGGTTGGTCTGGAACGCGATCTCGTCGATCACGCCCACGATCTGGCTGATCTCGTGCGCCGAGCCCTCGATGCGGCTCATGGCGGCCACCGCCGCGCGCACCACCTCGCCGCTCTCCTCGGCGGCGGACTTGGCGCCCAGAACCGCCTGGCTGGCCGCGGTCGCGCCATCGGCCGTGCGCCGCACCGCGCCGGTGATCACGTCGAGGGCGGCCGCCGTCTCCTCCAGGCCGGCCGCCTGGCCCTCCGTTCGCCGCGACAGGTCCTCGGCCGAACGGCTGATCTCGTCGGTCGAGGCATGGATGCCCTGCGCCGAGCCGGCCAGCCGCGCCATGGCGTCGTGCAGCCTGCCCATCACGTCGTTGAAGTCGACCTTCAGCTGGCCGTAGCTGGCCGGAAACTCCGTCTCGATCCGGTGCGTCAGGTCGCCGACCGAGGCCTGCGCCAGACCCTTCGCCAGCGCCTCCACCACCGTCATCTGTTCGCGGTCCTTGCGGGCCAGCGCATCCTCGTGCGCCTGGCGGGCCTCGTCGGAGACCCGGGCCGCCTCGCGGTTGGCGGCCATCTCGGCGGCGCGGTCCAGCAGCCACTGGCGGCTCCCCGCCGCCCGCCGCGCCAGCCGGCCCAGCCCGCCCTCGAAGTCGAGGTAGGGGATCGGATCGTTGAAGTTCTCCTTCTCGTCCATCATCCGCCGATGGAACGTCGCCCAGTGTTGGATCGGGTCGTCCACCAGCCGCGCGAGCCAATAGCCGCCCAACCCGCCGAACCCGGCGGCCAGGGGGATCGCGCCGCCCAGGACCCACAGCGCCGCCGCGTGCAGCGCCGGCGCCTGCACCGAGACGACAGGTCCCAGCCAGGCCCAGTAGGCCGCAAACGCCAGGGCGACGGGCGCCGGCGCGACCAGCGCAAACACCAGCGCCATCGCCCAGCGCATGTCGGGCAGCTTGTGGAAGTTCATGGCGGTTTCGGCTCCCCCGAGCGATTCCTCGAATCGACGGTATGGGGAAACCCTTGCGACGGCCTTAAGGTTACGCTGCGGCAAGCCTGGCCGGCGAGGCGGAACTACTCCGCCGCCGCCAGCGCCTCGATTTCCGCATCCGAGCAGCCGAACTCCGCCAGCAGCGCCCGCGTGTGCTCGCCGATCCCCGGCGCCATGCGGGGCGTGGCCTTTGTCTCGCCGACGATGTTGAAGGGGCTGTCGACCGTCCGGATCCAGCTGTCCTCGAACGCCGGGCAGTAGCCGTTGGCCTCGATTTGCTCGTCGCCGATGGCGTCGTAGACCGTGCCGACGATGCCGAACGTCACGTCCCCGTCGCTCAGCACCTTGGCCCAGTGCTCGAACGGCTTTTCGATGAACAGGGCGTCGAACCGCGCGACCAGCTCCGGCCCGTTCATGAACCGCGCCTCCGGCGTCGAGAACAGCGGGTCCTCGAGCCATTCCGTGCGCCCCATCGCCGTCGCCAGCAGCGGCCAGTCGCGGGCCGGGTTGGTGCTGGCGATCACGAACTGGCGTCCGTCGGCGCAGGTGTAGATCTCGTTCAGCGCACCGCGCCCGCCGCGCGGCGGCCGCGCCATCAGTTCGTAGCCGCAGAGCGCCGCCTGCACCTGGCAGGCGTTGGCCCAGAGGCCGTTGCCCAGCAGCGAGGCCTGCACCTCGCCGCCCTCGCCGGTCAGCTGGCGGCGGTAGAGGGCGGTCACGATCGCCCCGTACATCGCCATGGCCGTCGGGTGGTCGCCCATGCCCGGCATCGAGCCCACGGGCGGGCCGTCGGCCTCGCGCACCATGTCCATCAGTCCTGAGCGGGCCCACCAGGCCGTGGCGTCGAAGCCGGTGCGGTCCCGCTCGGGGCCGGTCTCCCCATAGGGCGACAGCGAGGCATAGATCAGCCGTCGGTTCAGCGGCGTCAGGTCCTGCGCCCGCACGCCCAGCCGCGCGCGGGCCGGGAAGGGGATGTTGGTGATGAAGACGTCCGCCTTCTTCACCAGCGCCTGCAGCACCGCCTTCGCCTGCGGCTGGCGCAGGTCCAAGGCCAGGCTCTCCTTGTTGCGGTTGTCGACCGCCCAGAAGTAGTCGAGGTCGTCCGGCGTGCCGCGCAGCCGGAACAGGTTGCGGTAGGCGTCGCCGATCCCCGGCGGCTCGATCTTGATCACGCGCGCGCCGAAGTCGCTCATCACCGTCGCCGCCGCAGGCCCCGCGATGAAGCTCGCGCAGTCGACGACCAGCAGATCGCTGAAGAGACCGGCCATGATCGTTCCTCCCGAACCCCCACTCTCGCGCGCTCACGCGGGGTCAGTCCATCCGGCCGCCTGCAGTTCGGGCGAATCGCTGTGCGCGGAGACGCTTCACGCCGCCGCTCGCTCACCTTAAGGTGAGGTAAATGGGATGCCGGCTCGCGTCCGGCGGGCGCAGCCCCTCGTACCGATCCCATGGGGCGCAGTGTGGGAGGCGTAAGGTGAAGCGACTGAGGGCTGGGCTCGCCGCGGTCGGGCTGATGGCCGTGGCGACGACCGCGTTTCTGGCGAGCGAGTGGCGCGCCGGCGCGGCCGACCACTTCGATCCGCCGCCCCGAACCGATCCGGGGGTGGTTTCGAACCCCGACTTCGCGATCGACATCGCCGACATCTACGTCTGGCACACCGCCGACACCTTCGCGATGGCCCTCACCTTCGCAGGGCCGCAGCCGATGGACCGGCCGCCGATCTACGACCGCGACGTGCTCTACACCATCAACATCTCCAACGCCGGCCTGCCGACCGACCCCGAGATCCAGATCCGCTTCCGCTTCGGGCGCGACGCCCAGAACAACGTCGGCGTCCAGTTGCTGGGTCTCCCGGACGCCCCGACCACGCCCCTGGTCGGGGCGGTCGAGACCACGCTCACCCGCAACGGGATCATGGCGCGCGCCGGCCTCTATGACGACCCGTTCTTCTTCGATCTCGAGGGCTTCCGCGCCACGCGCTCGACCAGCACGCTGAGCTTCGTCCCGACCCGCAGCTTCTTCTCGACCCAGAACGACACCGCAATGGTGCTGCAACTGCCGCTCGGCCTGATCCGAAACGGGAATAACGAGATCAACGTCTGGGCCACCACGGCCCGCATCGCGGCGGGGCAATAGTCATGAGGGCGCCCCTTTCCATCGCGCTCTGCGCGTCTGTCGTCCTCCTCGCCGGCTGCGGCGGCGGCGGCGACGACAACACCGTCACACCGCCTCCCACCGGCGGCGGCCCGCTCAGCGCGCCGCTGAACGTCCAGCCCTGCCTCGACCAGCCGGTCTATAACGGCAAGACCGTCGCCAATTACGTGGTGCCCGACACGATCAAGGTGGATCTCTCCCAGCCGTCCGGCTTCCCCAACGGCCGCCGCCTGACGGACTCGGTGATCGACACCGAAATCGCCTGGCTGTTCATCGACGTCCCCCGCCATGGCGCGGACGTGCTGGCCCGCCTGCCGCTCGGTCCCCAGGCCAACGACCGGCCGTTCCGCAGCGAATTCCCCTACCTGGCGACTCCCAACGGCCCGGGAACCAACCTGGGCGGTCAGGGCTCGAACTTCGTCTTCCGCACGGACCCGCCGTCGGCCTATGTCCAGCTCGACCGCATGGCGATGCCGGCCATCGCCACCGTCGTGATCGGCTCGTCGCAGAAGAACCCCTACAACGACGACAGCCCGGCCGCCGACGGCACGCGCAAGTACGTCAACGAGATCACCGCCACGCTCACCAGCCTCGCCAACGGCCTCGTGGACGACTGGCAGGCCCGCGGTCTCACGGTCTGCGCGAGGTCGGCCGGCTAGTGAGTGCGGCGCAGGGCGGCCGGACGTTCGGGCCGCGAACGCTTCTGGGCTGGCTCGCCGCCATCGTGCTGGCGGCCGCCCTGGGCATCGGCGTCCAGCGCCTGCTCCATCCGCCGCCCGAGGTGCCGCCGCCCGTGCGTGTGCGCCAGGTGCAGCTCCCGGCGGACCTGCCGCGCAACTGGCCGGACACGCTCGCGCGCACCGATCGCGACATCGCCGACGCCGCGGCCCTGGCCGCGCGGTTCCCGGGCGAGTGGCTGCGCTGGGAGGTCCTCGCGCGCAACCAGGTCGCCCGCGCCCGCCTGACGGGCGCCTTCGAGGACTACGCTGCCGCCCAGGCCTCTCTCGACCGCGCCTTCCAGGTCGCGCCCGCCGGGGCCGGGCCCCACGGCCTGCAGGCGTCGCTGCACTTCACCATGCACCGCCTGGCCGCGGCCGAGCGCATGCTCGCCGCCATCGACCGCTACGGCGTCCCGCCGGACCTTCCCGAGCGGATCGACAACCTGGCCCTCCGCGGCGACATCGCCTTCTACCGCGGCGACTATGCGGCCGCGAGGAAGCTCTACGACCAGGTCGACCGGATGGAGCCCGGCGGCGCCGGCGACTTCCGCCGCGCCGTCTACGCCATGAACACCGGCCGGCCCGACCTCGCCGACCGCTGGCTCGATCGCTGGTTCCAGGCCAGCCGCATGCCGACGCCGAAGTTCGTCGCCGACATCGAGTTGCAGAAGGGCGTCATCGACCTGAAGCGCGGGGCCTGGGACGCGGCGCTGGTCCACTTCCGCGCCGCCGACGCCGCCTTCCCGGGCTACTGGCTGACGCAGGCCTACCTCGCCCAGACGCTGGCCGTCACGGGCCGGCCCGACGAGGCCGAGCGCCTGTACGCCGCCATCGTCCAGCGCGCGGAGATCCCCGAGGTGCTGGACGCGCTCGCCGGCCTCGCGCGGCGCCGCGGCGACGCGCCCGCAGCCCGCGCCTGGGCCGCCCGCGCCGCCGCCGTCTGGGCGCGTCGCCTGGCCCTCTTCCCGGAGGCCGCCTACGGCCACGCCGCCGAGCACGAGCTCGCGTTCGGCAGCCCCGCCCGCGCCCTCGAGTTCGCCTTGAAGGACCATGCCGCGCGCCCCTACGGCCAGACCGCCGTCGCGCTCGCCTTCGCCTACCTGGCCAACAACCGTCCGAAGGATGCGCTCGCCGCGCTGGAGCCGGTGCGGGGCTCCCGCTGGGTTTCCGCCGAACAGCACCTGGCGGCCGCCCAGGCCTACGCGCTCACCGGCGACGCGGCTCGCGCCGACGCCGAGCAGCGCGCGGCCCTGAAGCTCAACCCTCGCGCCGCAGACCCGGGCGCGACGCTGATCTGGTTCGGCCATTGAGCCGCCTCATCGCGCTGCTCCTTCTGGCGCTGAGCGCCATCGCCCTCCCGGCGCGCGCACACCTGGCGCCCAACTCAGAGATCGCGCTCACCTTCGGCCCCGCCGACGTCCGCGCCGTCGTCACCATCCCGCTCGGCGAGCTCGGCTACGCCACCGGGGCGCCGATCCCGTCGGCGCCTCCGCCAGGCCGCAGCGCCGCGCCGCCCGGCCTCGTCGCCTACGTTGCGCAGCGCATCGCTGCGCGCGCCCCCGACGGAAGCCCTTGGCGCGTGACCGTCCTCGACGCCGCCGTGGTCGGCGGGCCGGCGCCAGACCTCGTCGCCACCGTCCGGCTCGCGCCGCCGCCGGGCGCGCCGCTGCGTCGCTTCGACCTCGCCTACTCGGCGGTCATCGACCGGGTCTCCAACCACTTCGTGCTGGTGTACGAAGCGGCCGAACCGCCCCGCCTCATCGGCGGCCTGCAGGCTGGCGCGCGAACCCTGGCCGTCGACCGCACGCCCGGCGCGGCCTGGCGCAGCTTCCGCTCGTCCGTCGGGCTCGGGATGCATCACATCGCCGAGGGCCACGACCACCTGCTCTTCCTGCTGGCTCTGCTGCTGCCAGCGCCGCTCTTCGCCGCGCGCGCTCGCTGGGGCGGGCCGGCCGGGCTCAGGGCCACCGGCCGGCGGCTCACCGCCGTCATCACCGCCTTCACCATCGGCCACTCCCTGACCCTGATCGGCGGCGCCGTCTTCGGCTGGCGCCTGCCCGCCCAGCCTGTGGAGGTGCTGATCGCCGTCTCCATCCTGGTTTCCGCCGTCCACGCCTGGCGGCCGATCTTCGCCGGCCGCGAGCCCCTCGTCGCCGGCGGCTTCGGCCTGGTCCACGGTCTGGCCTTCGCCACCCTGGTGGGCGCCCTGGGCCTCGGTCCCTGGCAGAAGGCCCAGGCGATCCTCGGCTTCAACATCGGCATCGAACTCGTCCAGCTCGCCGTCGCCGCCGTCGCCGCGCCGCTGCTGGTCGTACTCTCCAGAACCCGGGCCTATCCCCCCATCCGCAACGCGCTGGCCGCCTTCGCCGCCGTCGCCGCCGTCGCCTGGATCGTCGAGCGCCTGCTCGAGACCCCCAACCCGGTCGCCGCCGCCATCGACGCCGGCCTGACCCACTGGCCCTGGGCCGCCCTCATCCTCGCGGCGACCACGGCCGCCGCCGTCCTCGCCGATCGCGGAAGAGCCGTGCGGCCGACCTGACCGCCCAACCGAGGTTGGACCCGCGCGCACCGTTCGCCATAGTGGGTGGGCAAGGGGAGGGGACCTTTCATGCGCATCCTGTCGACCGCGCTCGCCGCGCTTGCACTCACCGCCACCGCCGCCCGCGCCGAGCCCGTCAAGGTCACCGTCGCGCAAGGCGCACTGGTCGGCGAGCGCGCCGAGGGCCTGAACCATTTCCGGGGCATCCCCTTCGCCGCTCCGCCGGTCGGCGACCTGCGCTGGCGACCGCCCCAGCCGCCCGCCCGCTGGACCGGCGATCGCGCCGCCACCCGGTTCTCCGCCAACTGTACCCAGCGCACCCGAGGCGCCGGCCCGCCGACCTCCGAGGACTGCCTCTACCTCAACGTCATCGCTCCGGCCGGCGCCAAGGCGGCCCCGGTGATGGTCTGGATTCACGGCGGCTCCAACACCGCCGGCTCCGGCGCCCAGTACGACAGCCCCGCCTTCGCGAAGGACGGCGTCGTCCAGGTGTTCGTCAACTACCGCCTGGGCCCCCTCGGCTTCTTCGCCCACCCCGCCATCACCGCCGCCGCCCAGCCCGACGAGCCGCTCGCCAACTACGGCCTGATGGACCAGCTCGCGGCGCTCCGTTGGGTCCAGACGAACATCAAGGCTTTCGGCGGCGACCCCGCCCGCGTCACCGTCTTCGGCGAGAGCGCCGGCGCCATCGACATCTACGCCCTGCTGGGCCTCAAGGCCGCCCGCGGCCTGTTCAGCCAGGCCATCGTCCAGTCCAACATCACCTGGGGCGACTCCGCCCCGCTCGCCCGCGCCGAAACCCAGGGCCGCGACCTCGCCGTCCGCGCCGGCGCCGCGCCCACCGCCACCCTCGCCGACCTCAAGGCCATCCCGGCCGAGAAGCTCGCCGCCGCCCAGCAGGGCGCGGCCTTCCCCATCGTCGACGGCCGCCTGATGACCGAGACAGCGCTGGCCGCCATGGCCAACGGCCACACCGTCGATGTGCCTCTGATGGTGGGCTCCAACAGCTGGGAGGCCTGGCTCGACCAGAACCGCAAGGGCCAGGACGCAGTCGACTGGACCGACAGCCAGGCCGGCGCTCCCGCCCGCTTCATCGCCGCCAAGTCCGCCCCCGGCAAACCCGCCTGGCTCTACTTCTTCTCCTACGTCCCCACCGAAAAGCGCGTCCCCGGCAACATGGGCGCCCCCCACGCCGGCGAGATCTACTACGTCTTTGGCCAGCAACTCTCCGGCGTCCTCGGAACCCCCAACCCCCAGAACCCCGTCAGCGGCCCCGCCAACCCGAGCGCCGAAGACAAGGCCATGGCGACCGTGATGCACGCCTGCTGGCTGAGCTTCGCCAAGACGGGGGCGCCCAAGTGCGGCGACGCCGCCTGGCCCAGGTACGACCCGAAGACCGACCAGCTGATGGAGTTCGGCT
>CAZBXO010000164.1:0-6042 GCA_964495645.1 uncultured Phenylobacterium sp.
GCCTTGAACAAAAGCAGAACTTTCGAGTCGGCGCTACTGTCCGTGGGCTGAGTCCGGGCGTTGCGGCAACTGGGCGTTGGCGCCCCGCGGCGCGATGGCTATCGTCGCGTCGGGGTTGGGGCTTCAAGATGCGCGCTTGGATCGTCGCCGTTACGCTGGTGCTGCTGCTGGTTGGCGGTCAGGCGGCGGGGGCGGAGATGCCTGCCCCGAAGACGGCGCCGGAGTTCGTCGGCCGCGCGCAGAATGCCGTGCGCGAGAACCGCCTCAACGACGCCATTGCCGACCTCACACGCGCGATTGAGCTCGATCCGAAGCAGGCTTACGCGCGTGAACTGCGCCTGGCCATCTACGTACGAAAGCGCGACGCCGCGAAGGCGGTCGCCGAAGCCGAGGCGCTCGCCACGCTGTCCGGCCGCCAGATCGTGGGCGCCCGCGTCAACGTCCTGCTGGACCTGAACCTCCACGAGCAGGCGGTGCGTGAACTGGACACAGCGGTGGCGGCCGCTCCGGGCGACCCTGATTTCCTGCTCACGCGGTCCGCCGTGAAGTGGGCGATGGGCCGCCATGCCGAGGCCCAGACGGATGCGCTCACCGCTTTGAAGCTGCGGGAGTCCGGCCCCGCCTATGCCGCGCTGGCGCTGGCGCGGCCGCCTGGCGAACGGGCTGCGGCGCTGCGTGATCTCGACAATGCCGAGCGCCTGGCGCCGGAATTGCCCGGAATCCCGGCGCTGCGCTCGCGACTGCTGCGCGAGGGCGGCGACCCTGCGGCGGCGTTGGCGGCTATCGACAAGGGTCTTTCCCGGGCGCCCAACAACCGACCGCTGCGCGACGAGCAGATCCGCGCCCTGGCGGCCGCCGGGCAGACGGCCGCGGCAATCAAGGCCCTCGACGCCATTCGCCCGGCCGAGTCGGCCGGCCCGAATGCATACAACCGTGTGTGCTGGACGGCGGCCACGGCGAACCTGGCGCTCGCACGGGCGCTCAGGGACTGCGACAAGGCGCTGAAAGCGGATCCGGCCCATGCCGAGGCGGCTGACAGCCGCGGCTTCGTGCTGTTGCGGCTCGGGCGGTACGCGGATGCGGTGAGGGCCTATGACAGGGCCCTGGAGCTCCGCCCCGAACAGCCGAGCTCGCTCTATGGACGTGGGCTGGCCAAGCTCCGGCTCGATCGCCAAACGGAGGCCGAGTCGGATCTGGCCGCGGCGCGGGCGCGGTCGCCCGGCATCGACGTGGAGTTCGCCGGCTATGGCGTGACGCCCTGAGCCGATGCGGCGGGCGGATTTCTGATACAGTGCGTCTCGAACAGGGAGGCGTTCGATGACACGCAAGCTGGCTCTTCTCGCCGCCGCCGTCGTCATGCTGGCCGGGGCCGCGCAGGCCGCGCCGAAGGGGGCCTATGCGCCGCCGCGTCTGGGCGACGGCCGGCCTGACCTGAACGGCGTCTGGTCCAACGCCTCGGTCACCAATCTGACCCGCCCGCCCGGCGTGACCGCGCTCGTGGTCGACGAGAAGGAAGCGATGCGGCTGGCCAAGGCCAATCCGTTCCAGAAGCTGATCGAGTCGGAGAACGGCCCGTCGGACCACGACGACAAGCTGCTCGACGACGGCAACTCCGACCGCGGCTACAACACCTTCTGGGTCGACCCGGGCAACAGCCTGGCGCGGGTGAACGGCGAGTACCGCACGTCCTGGATCGTCGAGCCGGCCACCGGCCAGATGCCGTTGTCGGACGAGGGCAGGAAGCGCATCGGGGCCCTGCGCGCCGAGCGGATGGCCAAGCTGTTCCACGGACCGGAGGCGCTGCCGCTGCCGGAGCGCTGCCTGATTGGCTTCACCGGCGCCGGCGGGCCCGGGATGCTGAATACGATCTACAACAACAACTACCAGATCGTGCAGACGCCCACTTCGGTGCTGATCGTTGTGGAGATGGTGCACGACGCCCGGGCCATCCCGATCGCGTCGACCAGGACGGCCGCCCAGGCGATGCACCGCCATGAGGCGATCAAGCCCTGGCTCGGGGACTCGGTCGGCTGGTGGGAGGGCGACACCCTGGTGGTCGAGACCATCAACGTGCACCGCGAGGAGGGCCAGTCGGGGCCGATCTTCCTGTCCGACAAGGCCAGGGTGACCGAACGCTTCCGGCGCACATCGCCGACCCAGATCACCTACGACTTCACCGTCGAGGACCCGGTGTACTACACCCAGACCTGGAAGGCCGAGCAGAGCCTGAACGCGCGCAAGGAGCGGGTCTACGAGTACGCCTGCCACGAGGGCAACTACGCCATGGCCGGCATCCTGGGCGGCGCGCGGGCGCAGGAAGCGCAGGGCGTCACGCCCACCGTCGGGCCCGGCATCTTCGGCACCCCGATCCCGGAACGAAAGCCGGCGGCGGGCGGCGGCGGCCGCTAGCAGAGCCGTCTGGAACAACGCGGTTCGACCGGTCGTTCGCTATGTCGCCATGGCGACATTCCAAGGGCTGGTGGAGGTCCGCGCATCGCCTGCGGAGATCTGGCGCGTCCTGACGACCCGCGATCTCGTGCGGGAGTGGGCCACCGCGTGGGCCGAGGAGATCGACATCGTGACCACCTGGCGGCGCGGCGCGCGGGTGGTCTGGAAGGGCGCGCACGGCCGGTTGCGCGAGGGCGTACTGGCTGCGTGCGAAGCGGAACGGCGGCTGCGGTTCGACTACCCGGACCCCCAGGGCGCGTGGTCGGAGACCTACGAGCTGACGGCGGACGACGACATCACGCGGCTCAGGCTCGAAGTCGGACCCTTCGACGAGGCGCGGCTGGCGCAGGTCTCGCCCCATGCCCAGGCGGCGCTGGAGGCGATCAAGGACCTCAGCGAGGAGCTGGCGCGGATCCGGCCTAGAAGCTGATCGGCTTAGCGAAGGCCTTCGCGCAGGCGCGGGTGAGGGTCTCCAACTCGGCGAAGCGCTCGGGATCGGCGGTCTTGAAGTTGAAGCAGGCCTTGCCCTGCATGCGGGTCTTCAGGCTCGTCGGCACCTGCGCCTGCATCTTCGGGCTCATGTAGAGCGGCAGCAGGTGGAAGCTGACGTAGGCCTTGCCCTGGCGGACCATGCCGAACCACATCGGCTCCTTCGGCTTGCGCGGATGCGGCCAGGCGGCGGCCATCTCCAGGTTACCCGGCCCCTCCTTGAGGATGACCATGCCCTCGGCCTCCCGAAGCATCAGGGCGCGGAGCTCTGCGAAGACCTCTTCATGGGCCATGGCTCAGTAGAGCAGGAAGCTGCGCCGTTCGTCGAGCCAGGCGGCCTCGTCGGGCTGGGTCAGGGCGTCGAGGTCTGCGGGAGTTGCGGCCGGGTCGTCGACCCATGCGCGCAAGGCCGGGCCGCCGTTGATCACGTCGATGGCGAGCTTGCCGACCTCGTACTCGTAGGGGAAGTCGCGCCAGAGATCGTAGCCGGGGGCGAGGCGACGGATGACCTTGAAACCCAGGGCCTGCAGCCGCCAGGGGCGGAAGGCGGTGTGACGGTAGGCCGGGCCCTCGGTGTGGATCATCACCCCTGCGCAGAGCTTGCCGACGTGCTTGTGGAAGGTGGGCTCGAACCAGCAGTCGCGAAGCGTGCAGCCTTCCAGCCAGTGCGGCGCGAGGGACCGCATCTCGGCGATGACGGCGCGGGCGTCGATGTCGGGGGCGCCGAACAGTTCCAGCGGCCGGGTCGTGCCGCGGCCTTCGGAGAGGGTGGTCCCCTCGAGCATGACCGTTCCGGCGTAGGCGCGGGCCATATAGAGGTTGGGGGCGTTGGGGCTGGGGTTCACCCAGACGCGCTCGCCGAGCGGCCAGCCGAAGCCGGGCGCGGCCTCCGGAGCCCAGCCCTCCATCTCGATGACGCGGTACTCGACGTCGAGGCCGAGCGTCTTGATGAACCAGTGGCCGAGCTCGCCGAGGGTGAGGCCATGGCGCATGGGCATCGGGCCGGCGCCGACGAAACTTTCCCAGCCGGGCCGCAGCATCAGGCCTTCGACCGGGCGGCCGACCGGGTTCGGCCGGTCCAGCACCCAGACGGCCTTGCCGTGCTGGGCGGCGGCCTCGAGCACGTACCGAAGCGTGGTGATGAAGGTGTAGATGCGGCAGCCCAGGTCCTGCAGATCGACCAGCAGGACGTCGAAGGTCTGCATGGAGGCGTCGGTGGGTTTGCGGACCTCGCCGTAGAGGCTGAAGATCGGGACGCCATGGACCGGATCGGCGAAGTCCGGGCTCTCGACCATGTTGTCCTGCTTGTCGCCGCGCAGGCCGTGCTGGGGGCCGAAGGCGGCGGTCAGGGTCAGGTCCGGGCAGGCGGCGAGGGCGTCGAGCGAATGGGTCAGGTCGGCGGTGACCGAGGCCGGATGCGCGAGTAGGGCGAGGCGGCGGCCCGCCAGCGGCTTGCGGAGGGCGGGGTCGGCCAGCAGCCGGTCGATACCGAATCTCATGGCCCAGTCATGCGCCAACCGGAAGCACGAAACCATCGGCGTGGTGGAAGTCCGGCCGGCCGGGCGGGTGGGCGAGCGCCCAGTAGGAGATGCGGCCGGTCCGCTCCTGGATCACCGCGGTCAGGCCGACATGCCAGGGCGGCGGCAGCAACGGGTCGCAGATGGCCATGAGGGTGAGGCTGTCGGCCGTGGCCTCGACCTTGACGCTGGGCGCCGAGACACCGGCCGGCTTCATCCCGTCGCGATACCCCTCGAAGCGGTAGGCGGCCCACTGGGTGGAGGGTGCGAAGTTGAACTCGACGTAGCGGTCGGAGCCGTCGGGGCGGAGGAAGGCCTCGAAGCAGGTCGTCTTCCAGAGCTCGTCGGTGCGGTAGGACGGCTGCTTGCGGGGGACGTAGAGATCGGCGATCCGGCCGGTCAGGCGGTAGGTCAGGGTGACGAGGCCCGACCCGCCGGGCGAGGCCTCGACCTCGATCGAGTCGACGGCGTCGCAGAGCGTCATGGGGTGGCGGACGAGGGCGGGCATCGTCCTGCCATTGCCAGATGCCGCCGCCGCCGCCAAATGGCGCGCATGAGCGAGGCCTCCCTGTCGGTCCGCCCGACCGGGCAGGTCCTGTTGCCGCTCGCGGCCATGATCGCGGCGATGATCGCCTTCCAGGGCGGCGCGGCCTGGGCCAAGCAGCTGTTCGCCGCGGTCGGGCCGCTGGGCGCGGCGACCCTGCGGCTCGCGCTGGGCGGGCTGATGCTGATGGCGATCGTGCGGCCGTGGCGGGCCTGGCCGTCGCGCGCCGCGCTGGTCCCGGCCGTGGGCCTGGGCGTCTGCATGAGCGGCGGCGTCAGCTTCTTCTTCCTGGCCATCGAGCGGATCCCGCTGGGCGTGGCGGTGACGGTGCAGTTCCTGGGGCCCCTGGGGGTGGCGGTGTTCGGCTCGCGCCGGCCGATCGACCTGGTCTGGGCGGCGCTGGCCGGGGCGGGAGTCTGGTCGCTCGCCGGGGCCAAGGACGTCAGCGGGCCGCTCGACCGGCTGGGCCTGGTCTATGTGCTCTGCGCCGGGGCGGCCTGGGCCGGCTACATCCTGCTGGGCCAGGCGGCCGCGCGGCAGGGGACCACCGGGCGGACGATCGCGGCGATCGCCACCACGGTCGCGGCCCTGGTGCTGGCGCCGTTCGGGCTGGCGACCGCGGGGACGGCGATGTTCGACCCGAGCCTGCTGCCGCTGGCGCTCGGCATCGCGCTGCTCACCACGGTGCTGACCTTCACGCTCGAGCTGTGGTCCATGGCGCGGCTGCCGGCGCGAACCTTCTCGGTGTTCGCGAGCCTGGAGCCGGCGTTCGCGGCCCTGTCCGGCTTCCTGTTCCTGGGCGAGCGGCTGTCGGCGCTGCAGCTCACCGGCATGGCGCTGGTGATGGCGGCCGCGGCGGGCGCGGCGGCCGGGGCGCGGCGGGCGGACCAGCCGCCCCACCCGTAGGCTGGGTCGGATGCTCCCGCCTACTCGAGGGCCGCCGGGAACTTCGGCATGGCGGCGAAGTCTTCGGGGACGTGTTCGCGGATGACCCTGGCCTTCTGGTCGACGGCCAGCTTCTCGACCAGGTCCATCGACTTCAGG
>CAZBXO010000164.1:6142-8104 GCA_964495645.1 uncultured Phenylobacterium sp.
GACCCTGGCCTTCTGGTCGACGGCCAGCTTCTCGACCAGGTCCATCGACTTCAGGGTGTCGGGCTTGCTGGTGTTGAAGCGCGGCACCCGGCGCGTCGCGCGGCTCTCGGCGATGTGCCACATGTCGCCGGTCAGGATCACCGGGGCGGACTTGGCGAACTTGACCAGCAGGACGGTGTGGCCGGGCGTGTGGCCGGGGGCCTGGTAGATGACCACCGAGCCGTCGCCGAACACGTCGTAGGTGGGCTGCTCGATGAGCACGGTCTTGGCGGTCTCCAGCGCCGAGTACTGGCCGAACTGGGCGGCGTTGCCGCGGGCCTGGGCGCTGAAGGCGTAGGCCTTCTCGTCCGGGTCGACGATCCAGGTGGACTTCGCCGCGAACAGGCCGCCGTTGCCGATGTGGTCGAAGTGGCTGTGGCTGACCGAGACGTACTCGATGTCGGCGGGGGTGAGGCCCAGCTGCTTCAGCTGGTCGGTGAGCTTCACCTTGACGCGCAGGCCGGTGGCGGGGCCGCCGCCCGGCTCGTCGGCGAGGCTCTGCGGCACGCCGGTATCCCACACGAGGTCGCCCTTCGGGTGGCGGATCAGGTAGCAGGGCACGACCATGGTCGCGGGCTTGTCCTTGTAGGCGCCGTCGTCGGAGAACATGTCGGCGTTGGGGAAGGTCCCGCCCCCGCAGTCCATCGTGTAGAGCTTGACCGCCGGGGCCCGGCGCTGGGCGGCCGCGGGCGCGGCGAGGGCCACGGCCGTGGCGAGGAGGACGAGGGCGAGGCGGCGCATGGGGCGGGCTCCGTGTGGGGGCGGTCGCCGCGCAAGCTGCGCCATTCACTGTCGTTCGTCATCCCCGGCCTTGTGCTGCCTTGTGCCGGTGACCCATTTGGCAGCGCTCCGAGAGGGCGAGGCATGGGTGAGCGCGCCCGGGCCAGGGTGGCCCGTGCGCGGCGGCGAGCGCCGTGCGGCGGAGGAATGGGTGGCCGGCACAAGGGCGGCCATGACGTTCTGAAGATGGGGAAGAAGGTGCGGCGGCCGTTCAGCTGGAGTCGTCGCGTTCGCGCTCGGCGCGCTGGCGTTCGAGCATGCTCTCCTGCTGGCGCCAGATGGCCGAGCGCTCGGGCTCGGGCGGATCGTTCGCCGGCGTGGGAGCGGGAGCGGAAACCTCGTGCGTGGCCTGCACGGCCGGCGAGGCCTCAGCCTCGCGCAGCTTCGCGGCGGCTTCGGCGAGCTCCTTGGGCGGCTCGATGTCGTTCTCGTGGCAGAGGCGCAGGAGGACGAGGTCGATTTCGTCGAAGAGGTCGGCGTCTTCGATCTCCTCGATGGCCTCGTAGAGGTCGTCGCGGCCGATGCTGGGCCATTCGAGGCGGCGCGCGCGGTCCCAGACCTGGCGGCTGCGGGCGCTCACACGGGCGCTTGCGGCGTCGCGGGCCGTCTGGTTGGCGGCGCGGTCCCAGACCACCGCCTCGTGCTCCAGCTTGGCTTCCAGGGTGACCTGCATGCGCAGCACGCGCTCGGCGCGTTCCCAGGCGGCGGAGACGTCCTTCACCTCGGCCGGGTCTTCGCCCTTCGTCAGCCGTTCCTGCATGGCCACGCACACGGCTTCGGCCCGTTCGGCTTGGCGGGCGAGGCGTTGCAGGCGGAGCTGATGGCGCTCCTGAATGACGGCGACGTCTATCACGAGAACATATATAGAACATTGCAACAAGCGATTCAAGTGCAATGTGCAAGCACCTCCCCCAATGCGGCAGCATTGGCGGGAGGGGGACCGCTCGCCGAGCGGAGCGAAGAGCGAGTGGTGGAGGGGGAAGGACGCGGCAGGGCGCTTGCTCCGGCCCGTCACGCTCAGCGGACGCGTCCTTCCCCCTCCACCATCCGCTCTACGCCGCGCTGCTAGCGCGGCTCGGCGGACGGTCCCCCTCCCGCCGTTTCTGCCGAAACGGGGGAGGTGCGGTCTGGGATCGGGGGAGA
>CAZBXO010000165.1:0-7940 GCA_964495645.1 uncultured Phenylobacterium sp.
GACCAGGCGCTGTGGGAAACCTGGGGCGAAGCACGGTTCGCGGCGCAGGATGTCCACCCGGCGACGTTCGCGGGCGGGAAGCGCGGGCGGCTCCTGCGCCCGGCGCTACATGAGGCTGCACGGCTGGCGCTGCGCGAGGCCCCCGCGCCGTTCCAGTCGTCACGGGTCGCCCGGGCGGACGCCGCGCGGGCGCGCGAGGACTGGGCGGCGGCGGCGGAGGGTTACCGCCGGGCGCTGGACCGTGCGGAAACGTCCCCTGCGCTGTGGCTGCAGTACGCCCGCGCGTTGCGCGAGCACGGTCGCCGGGACGACGCCGCCGAGGCGTTCCGCCGCGCCCTGGCCCTGAAGCCCGACTTTCCGACCGCCCAGGCGGAGCTGGCGGGGCTCAGCGGCCGATCAGCTTGATCCCGCCACCGCGGCCGCCGCGTGTGCGGCCGGCTTTGGCTTCGCGAGCAGGAAGACGCTCATGCCCAGGCTGCCGACACCCATTCCGATCAAGACCACCGCGATCATGGTCATCAGCCGGCTGCGGCGACGCTGCGGCGCGCGCCGGAAGATCGCGTCGATCAGATGACTCTGTGCGCTGAGCGCCGCCATCGCGCCCAACCCGAACTCCGCCGCCGCGAGCCACACCACGGGCGTCTGCGGCAGGATGCTGCCGGCCAGCGTGATCACCAATCCGGCGCCGCCGAGGCCCACGGTCGCCAGCTGCTCGAACATCTTCGACTGCAGTTCGAGGGCGACGTCGATGGAGACGCCTTCCATCTCCTCGCGCTCGCGCGCCTCGTCGTGCTGTTTCGAGCTCATCGAACCTGGGCCGAAGGACTGCGCTGGCGCACCCGACACGATTCGAACGTGTGACCTTTGCCTTCGGAGGGCAACGCTCTATCCAGCTGAGCTACGGGTGCGTTTCAGCGGAGCCGCGTCTCTAACGGAAACCGCCCGCGGGCGCTACACCCGCGTCACGTCCTCCCAGAAGCGCTTGGCCTTGCCGATGAAGTTGGCGGCCTTGGGGTGCTGCTGATCGGAGCAGAGGCCGGAGAACTCGCGCAGCAGCTCCTTCTGGCGGGCCGAGAGCCGGGTGGGGGTCTCGACGAACACCTCGACCACCAGGTCGCCGCGCTCGGGCGAGCGCAGGGACGGCATGCCGCGGCCCTTCACGCGCACGGTGCGGCCGGTCTGGGCGCCCTCGGGCACCTGGACCATGATCTTGCAGTTGCCGTCGCAATTCTCGCCGCCCAACAGGCACGGAGCCTCGATCTCACCGCCGAGCGCGGCGATCGCCATCGGCA
Source organism: uncultured Phenylobacterium sp. (assembly GCA_964495645.1). Classification (GTDB taxonomy): domain Bacteria; phylum Pseudomonadota; class Alphaproteobacteria; order Caulobacterales; family Caulobacteraceae; genus Phenylobacterium. The sequence goes on from CAZBXO010000165.1 coordinate 1,293, forward strand.
CCGGCACGGTGCACAGCAGGTCGAGCCCGTCGCGCTCGAAGAGCTCGTGGGGCCTCACGCTCAGGAAGATGTAGAGGTCGCCCTTGGGCCCGCCGCGCTGACCCGCGTCGCCCTCGCCCGCAAGACGGATGCGCGCGCCATCGTCGACCCCGGCCGGGATGCGGACCGCGAGCGTCCGCTCGCGGCGGACCTGGCCGGCGCCGCGGCAGTCCTTGCAGGGGTCCATCACCATACGGCCCGAGCCGCCGCAGCGGGGGCAGGCGCGCTCGATGGAGAAGAAGCCCTGGGAGGCGCGCACGCGGCCCTGCCCCTGGCAGGTCGTGCAGGTGGTCGGGCTCGTCCCCGGCTTGGCGCCCGAGCCGTCGCAGGTCTCGCAGGTCATCGTCGAGGGGACGGTGATCTCGACCTCCGCGCCGGCGTAGGCCTGTTCGAGGCTGATCTCCAGGTCGTAGCGCAGGTCGTTGCCGCGCGCCGGGCCGGTGCGCTGCTGGCGCCCGCGGCCGCCGAACATGTCGCCGAAGACGTCGCCGAACACCTCGTTGAAGATGTCGTGCACGTCGTGGAACTGCGCCCCCCCGCCGTTCATGCCGTTGACGCCGGCATGGCCAAAGCGGTCGTAGGCGGCGCGCTTCTGCGGGTCGGAGAGAACGGAGTAGGCCTCGTTCAGCTCCTTGAACCGCGCCGCCGCGTCCTCGCAGCCGCCGTTGCGGTCGGGGTGGTGCTCCATGGCCAGCTTGCGGAAAGCGGCCTTCAGCGCGCCGTCATCGACGCCACGAGCCACCCCCAGGATCTCGTAATAGTCCCGCATGCGTCTTCGTCAGGCGCCTAGATTCTGGTTGGATTTGAAGTGGGTAGGCCCCCGCCCGGCTGCAAGGTCGAACCGAGCGGACGGGGGCCCTTCTGTCTCCGCGAAGGCGGCGGCGACGTCCCCATGGCCGGCGTTATGCCAAATGAGACTCACGCCGGACATGAGGCGGGTTGTCACGCCGACTTCTTTTCGTCGCCGTCGACTTCCTCGAACTCTGCATCGACGACATCCTCGGAGCTGGCTTCGGCCGACGGCTGTTCATCGCCGCCTTCCGCGCCCTGCTGGGCCTTGTACATGGCCTCGCCGAGCTTCATCGATGCCTGGATCAGCGTCTGGGTCTTGGCCGAGAGCGCCTCGGCGTCGTCGCTTTCCAGCGAACCCTTCAGGTCGTCGAGCGCCGTCTGGATCGCCGTGCGATCGGCTTCACCCACCTTGTCGCCGTGCTCGGCGAGCGCCTTCTCGGTGGAGTGGATGACCGCGTCGGCCTGGTTCTTGGCCTCCACGACCGCCTTGCGCTTGTCGTCATCCGCCTTGTGGGACTCGGCGTCCTTGACCATGGCCTCGATGTCCGCGTCCGAGAGGCCGCCGTTGGCCTGGATGCGGATCGACTGCTCTTTGTTGGTCGCCTTGTCGCGGGCGGTGACGTGGACGATGCCGTTGGCGTCGATGTCGAAGGTGACCTCGACCTGCGGCACGCCGCGCGGGGCCGGCGGGATGCCGACCAGGTCGAACTGGCCCAGCATCTTGTTGTCGGCGGCCATCGGGCGCTCGCCCTGGAAGACCCGGATGGTCACGGCCGACTGGTTGTCGTCCGCGGTCGAGAAGGTCTGGGAGCGCTTGGTCGGGATGGTGGTGTTGCGCTCGATCAGCGGGGTGAAGACGCCGCCCAGGGTCTCGATGCCCAGGGTCAGCGGGGTCACGTCGAGCAGCAGCACATCCTTGACGTCGCCCTGCAGCACGCCGGCCTGGACCGCGGCGCCCAGCGCCACGACCTCGTCGGGGTTCACGCCCTTGTGGGGCTCACGGCCGAAGAACTCCTTCACGGTGTCGACGACCTTGGGCATGCGGGTCATGCCGCCGACCAGGATCACCTCGTCGATGTCGGACTTCTTCAGGCCCGCGTCCTTCAGCGCGTTCTCGCAGGGGCCGACCGTCTTCTGGATCAGGTCTTCCACCAGCGCTTCGAGCTTGGCGCGGGAAAGCTTGATGTTCAGGTGCAGCGGCCCCGACGCGTTCATCGAGATGAAGGGCAGGTTCACCTCGTACTGGGTGACGCTGGAGAGCTCCTTCTTGGCCTTTTCGGCCTCTTCCTTCAGGCGCTGGAGGGCCAGCTTGTCCTTGCGCAGGTCGATGCCCTGCTCCTTCTTGAACTCGTCGGCCAGGAAATCGACGATCCGAAGGTCGAAGTCCTCGCCGCCCAGGAAGGTGTCGCCATTGGTCGACTTCACCTCGAAGACGCCATCGCCGATCTCCAGGATCGAGACGTCGAAGGTGCCGCCGCCGAGGTCGTAGACAGCGATCTTCTTGCCGTCGTTCTTCTCGAGACCATAGGCGAGCGCCGCCGCCGTCGGCTCGTTGATGATCCGCAGGACCTCGAGGCCGGCGATCTTGCCGGCGTCCTTGGTCGCCTGGCGCTGGGCGTCGTTGAAGTAGGCCGGGACGGTGATGACCGCCTTCTCGACCTTCTCACCGAGATGCTGCTCGGCGGCTTCCTTCATCTTCTGCAGGATGAAGGCGGAGACCTGCTGGGGCGAATAGTCCTTGCCCTGGGCCTTCACCCAGGCGTCGCCGTTCGGACCCTTGGTGATCTCGTAGGGCACCATGCCCTTGTCCTTTGCGACCACCGGGTCGGAGAACTGGCGCCCGATCAGGCGCTTGATCGCGAACAGGGTGTTGGTCGGGTTGGTGACCGCCTGACGCCGCGCCGGCTGGCCCACCAGACGCTCGCCGTCTTCCATGAAGGCCACCACCGAGGGGGTGGTGCGCGCGCCTTCCGCGTTCTCGATAACCTTCGGCTGCTTGCCGTCCATGATGGCCACGCACGAATTGGTCGTGCCGAGGTCGATGCCGATGATCTTGCTCATGGGTGTGGTCTTACTCGCTCCTTTGTGGCGGACGCCGCGGGTGGGCCTTCGACTGAAGCGCCCGTCATGCGACGCCCCCGGGTTCGATCAGTGCAGGCGCATATGGGGGCCGATGGGTCCCCTGCAAGGGCGCAAGTCCTTAAGCGCATCAGGGACATGGTCAAGCCTCGACACAGGCAGGGACGCCGCCTGACGGCAAGACTTGGCGAAGGGCCGCGGCTCTCGCTTTGATCTGGCCCAAGGCCCTTTGACTCCGTGACGGGCCCCGCGTCAGTCTCCCGGCCGTCAGACGCTCAACGAGGGAACACCCCATGGTCACGCTCACCCGTCCGGACGGCAACTGGACCGGCGACCTCGATCTGTCACGGCGGCGCATCGCCCTGGCGCTGGCCGGCGGCTATGCGGTCGCCGCCTTCTCGGCCGAGGCGCAGCCCATCAAGACCGACGAAGCGGGTCTGAAGACCGAATGGGCGCAGCTGGATGCGCCCGACCGCAAGCTGCCCGCCTTCGTGGCGCGGCCGGACGACAAGAGGCGCCACGCCGCCGTTCTCGTGATCAATGAAGTGTTCGGGGTCCACGAATGGATCAAGGACATCTGCCGCAGGCTCGCCAAGGCCGGCTACGTCGCGATTGCGCCCGACTACTTCGTCCGCGCCGGCGACCCCTCGAAACTCACGGACTTCACGGAGATCCGGAAGATCGTCGCCACGGCGACCGACAAGCAGGTAACCGACGACACCGGGGCGGCCATCGCCTTTCTGAAGAAGGCCCCGTACGTGGACGCCAGGAAACTGGCGGTGACAGGCTTCTGCTGGGGCGGCGGCAAGACCTGGCTCACGGTCGAGCGCTTCCCGAACGACTTCAAGGCCGCCTCGCCCTGGTACGGGCCGCTGAAGCCGGGCGCGCAGCCGCCGCCGAACGACCCGGAGGCCAAGGCGCCGATCCAGCTGGTCGGCGCCCTGAAGACGCCGGTGATGGCCTTCTACGGCGGCAAGGACACCGGTATCCCGACGTCGCACGTCGAAGAGATGCGCGCGGCGCTGAAAGCGGCCGGCAAGACCAACGCCGAGATCGTGCTCTACCCGGACAGCCAGCACGGTTTTCTGGCCGACTACCGCCCCAGCTACGACCCGAAAGCGGGTCCCGAGGCGTGGGCGAAGATGCTGGCCTTCTTCAAGGCGAACGGAGTGGCGTGACAAGCGCCTCCCCCCGAGCGCCGCAGGCGTGGAGAGAGGGAGAGGCCCCTAGAACGGCGGCTCTTCCGGTTTCGGCTCGGGCGCCTTCGGGGGCGGGGCCGGGACTGCGGCCGGCGGCGGCTGGATGGCGGGCGGAGGCGTGATCGCGCCGGCGGCGGCCTTTTCGGCTTCCGCCTTGGCGAGGGCGGCGGCGGCCTCCTGCTCCTCCTTCTCGGCCGCAAGCCTGGCCTTCTCCTCGTCGGAGAGCTCCGGCGGGCCGGAAGAGCCTTCGATGCGATCCTCGCCGAGCGGGGTCGCCTCGACCGCCTGCAGCACCTGTCCGACCGGGCCGCCGGCGCGCTCGCCCGGCAGGCGGCCGCGGTCCGGGGCGGTGGCCACGCCCAGGCCGAACGCGGCCACGCTCGCCGTGATGATGAGTGCGGCGACCCAGCGCAGCACGGGACGGGGCATGGTCCATTCCATCGCGCGGGAACCTAGTCGCCCGCGCCGGAATGCGAAAGCCGCTCCCGGCAGGATCACGGTAAACGCCCGGTTAACGCTCTTACGGCGACAACAGGCGGGGACCACTCGTTCGTAAGGGGCGTATTCGGCATGGCGCGCGCGGCGCGGAAGACCGGCGTGGAGCTCTTCCTCCACATTGCGGGCCTGGCCTGGTCGCATCCTCTCACGGCGCGCCTGCGGGGCGGGCTGACCGCCGGCTTCGGCGTGGCGCTGGCCGCGGCCTTCGCCACTTACGACCCGGCCGACCCGAGCCTGAACGCCGCCGGGAGCGATGCGCCCGCGAACGCGCTGGGCGGCGCCGGCGCGGTGCTGGCCGACATCGGCGTGCAGTCGCTGGGCGTGGCCGCCGGCCTCCTGGCGCTCTTGTTCGTGGTCAGCGGCCTGTCACGCGTGGCCGATCCGGATCCGGACCACAGCCGCCGGCGCCTGCGACTGAAGGCGCTGTTGGGCTTCCTGGGGGTGCTGACCCTGGCCGGCGCGCTGGCGCTGCCGGCGCCGCCCGCCGTCTGGCCACTGGCCAAGGGCCTGGGCGGCCTGTGGGGCGATGCGCTGCTCACCGGCTGCGCAGACCTCATCGCCTACGCCCGCGTGCCGTTCGGCGCGGCGATCGCCGCCACGGTGCTCGCCACATTGGGCGCGGTCGCCTTTGGCTTCGGCGTCGGGCTCTCTCGTAGCGACCTCGCGGCGGCCGGCGCAGGCCTCGCCAACGCCTTCCGCCCGCGCCTCAAAGCCGCCAAGCCCGAGCGCGCCGCCCGCGTGGCGCGCCGCCGCGGCGATGCGCCGACGATCGCCGACTCGGCGTTGGATCCGTCGCCGGAGCCGGCCGCCGGCGTCGACCTGAAGGTCAAGGCGCCCAAGGTCGCGCCCAAGGAGAGTGTGCGCGAACAGCGCGAGGCGCAGTCGACCTTCGAGTTCCTCGATCCGGGCGGCTTCAAGCTGCCGGAGCTCTCGATGCTGGCGAAGTCCAAGCCCCGCGCCGCGCAGTTCGACGAAGGCGCGCTGCGCCAGAACGCCCAGCTGCTGGAGAGCGTGCTGGCCGAGTTCGGCGTCCGCGGCCAGGTTGACCAGATCCGCCCCGGCCCGGTCGTCACGCTCTACGAGCTCGTGCCGGCCGCGGGCGTGAAGTCCGCGCGGGTGGTGGCGCTGGCCGACGACATCGCCCGCTCCATGAGCGTGGCCGCCTGCCGCGTCTCCGTGGTCCCGGGCCGCAACGCCATCGGCATCGAGCTGCCCAACCAGCGGCGCGAGACCGTCTACCTGCGCGACCTGCTGGCGGCGCCAGAATACGAGCGCGGGACCCAGACTGTGCCCGTGGCCCTGGGCGAGACCATCGGCGGCGAGCCCTACATCGCCGACCTTGCGCGCATGCCGCACCTGTTGATCGCCGGCACCACGGGCTCGGGCAAGTCGGTCGGCGTCAACGCCATGATCCTGTCGATCCTCTATCGCCTGCCGCCCGACCAGTGCCGACTGATCATGATCGACCCGAAGATGCTGGAGCTTTCCGTCTACGACGGCATCCCGCATCTGCTGGCGCCGGTGGTCACCGATCCCAAGAAGGCGATCGTGGCGCTGAAGTGGACCGTTCGCGAGATGGAGGACCGCTACCGGCGGATGTCCAAGATCGGCGTGCGCAACATCGCCTCCTACAACGAGCGCGCGGCCGAGGCCCTGTCGAAGGGAGAGCACTTCGAGCGCACGGTGCAAACGGGCTTCGACGAGGCCGGCCGGCCGATCTTCGAGAGCGAGAAGATCCGCCCCGAGCCGATGCCCTACCTGGTGGTGATCATCGACGAGGTGGCCGACCTGATGATGGTGGCCGGCAAGGACATCGAGGGCGCCGTCCAGCGCCTGGCGCAGATGGCGCGCGCCGCCGGCATCCACCTGATCATGGCCACGCAGCGTCCCTCGGTGGACGTCATCACCGGCACGATCAAGGCCAACTTCCCGACCCGGATCAGCTTCCAGGTCACCTCCAAGATCGACAGCCGCACCATCCTGGGCGAGCAGGGCGCCGAGCAGCTGCTGGGCCAGGGCGACATGCTCTACATGGCCGGCG
>CAZBXO010000166.1:0-4754 GCA_964495645.1 uncultured Phenylobacterium sp.
CTAGCCGGGGCGCGCAGCCTTCGATTCGGCGATCATCTTGCGGGCGCGGACGAACCATTCGCCGCGCTGCACCGCGACGACGCCGACGGCGAGCACCAGGAAGGCGTCGGCGAGGTCAGTGGGTGTCACGTGCAGCACGGTGGCCTCGTCCTGGGCGAAGGCTCGCAGGAGATAGCGCAGGCCGAAGATCGCCAGGATCAGCAGCATGCCGAGCGGCGACACGCGGCTGGTGATCCGGTGCGTCTCGGCATCGACGGTGAACTTGCTGGCCCGGCCGCGCCACCAGCCGAGGAATCCGCCGACCACAAGCGCCGCGACGTCGATCATGAGGGCGGACCAGTTGCTGGGCGGTTGGATCGACAGCGTGTAGCCGGTGAGCAGCAGGAGCAGCGCAGGGCCTATCCACAGGCGCTCCACGCGCACGCGGCGCTCACGGACGTTGCGCAGGATCACCACCCCGATGACCAGCACGGGGATCAGATAGGTCCAGGCGCCCATTTCGGCAGGCGCCTGCGGCATCAGCTCGCTTTCAGCCCCTGGGCCTGCGCGGCGGCAAGTTCGAGGGCGCGGGCGACCGTGTCGGGCGAGGTGACCTCGGCGGCGCCCATGTCGAATTCCACCACGAACGGCGTGACCCCTTCGCCGGCGTCGAAGGCGGTGCAGCCGATCACTGCGGCGATCCGTTCTCCGGCCGTCCGCGCGGACTCGAGCGGGGTCGCAGGGAGCGCAAGCGCGAAAACCTCGGGACCGAGGCGCGCGGCGGTGTCCTCGACCCGGACCAGGCGCCCGATCATCGAGCCGATCTGCGGCACCGCGCGCGCCAGCCACCCGCCGGCGCGCACCGACTTCAGCTCCGGCTTGTCCGTCAGGCGCAGGACGCAGAGGCTGAGCGGACTGGCGCGGAGCTGGGCCGCCTTCGCAAGGCGCCCGATGTGCGCCGCGAACAAGTCGCGCGTGAAAAGGCCGGTGGCGGCGTCCATCAGGCCTGAACCGCGCGCCTGTTCCAGACATTCGCGGACCGCCTTGTGACGCCGGTAGGCGCGGGCCAGTTCGACGACGCGCTTGGCGGTCTCGGCTTCCGGCGTCTCCGGCGAGGCGACGTCCGAAACCCCGCGGTTGAAGGCCTCAGCCGGTGTCACCAGCATGTCGTCCTTCATGTAGAGCAGGGCCGGCGTGTGGTAGAGGCGCGTGTTCCGCCGCAGACCAGAGGCGATCGACAACGCCTCGTGCGGCGCATCGCCGGCCCACAGCACCACCGCATCGAACGGGCGCTCGTGCAGGTAGTCGAAGGCCGTAAAAGCAGTGAACGCGCCGACCACCTCGGCCCCGTGGCGGGCCAGGGCGTTGGACAGCGCCAGGAACTGGGGCGCGGGTTCGCCGATCGCGAGAATGCGGAAGGCGCCCTCGTCGTGGCGAGGCGCCTCCAGCACGTGTCCGCGCTCCGACAGGGTCTCGTAGCGGATCTCGAACTCTTCCTCGGCGATCGCGGTCCGCACGAGGCTTTCCAGACGCATGGCCGCCTGGCCGGGGTGGATCGGTGTGGCGAGCGTCAAATCGAAGCCGAAGTCCCGCAGGAACGCCTCGGGCTGGCCCATGGCGATCACCGGCACCCGCCGCGGCGCAGAGGCCACTTTCAGACGCGCCGCCAGCGCATCGGCTTCCTCGCCCAGGCTGTCCAACTGCACAATGGCGGCCTCGATCTGCAGGTCGGCAAGCGCCGCCACAGCGCCGGCGGCGGTACGCGCCGTCAGCGTCCGCCAGCCCAGTCGGTCCAGGCCTTCGGCCAGGGGGCCGGCCACGGTGTCGTCGCGCGCGACGATCAGAACCCGTGCCTGAAGGCTTCCCGGCATTGCCGCTCCCAACTGCCCCGGCCTGTCCTAAACCATGGAATCATGGCCGCCCGAAAGTGGCTGTTTACCCACCAAAGGTTGCGGAATGGCTTTCAAATGGTCACCCGCTGACGCGGATTTCTTCCGCGCCGACGGGTGGCGATCTCCGGCGCGGGCGCATGGCGGTGCTGCGTCGCCGCCCCAATCTTGGCTGACGGCAGGGCAGGGCGCCACTATCCGACCCAACCACGGAGGAAAGCATGCGCCAGGGACCGCTCACCGGCCTGAAGATCGTCGAATTCGCCGGCATCGGACCCGGCCCCTTCTGCGGCATGCTGCTGTCGGACCTGGGTGCGGACGTGGTGCGGATCGACCGCAAGGGCGGGGGCGGCCGCGGATCGCCTGCCGACGTGACGAGCCGTGGGCGCAGGTCGGTGGCGCTGGATCTGAAGACGCCGGAAGCGGTCGAGGCCTGCCTTAAGCTGTTCGAGAGCGCCGACGTGGTGTTCGAGGGCTTCCGGCCGGGGGTGATGGAACGCCTGGGCCTCGGGCCGGACGTGGCCCTCAGGCGCAATCCGGGGCTCGTCTACGGCCGCATGACCGGCTGGGGCCAGACCGGGCCCTATGCCCAGGCTGCGGGCCACGACATGAACTACATCGCCATCACCGGCGCGCTGCACGCCATCGGTACGGCCGACAAGCCTGTCCCGCCGCTGAACCTGGTCGGCGACTTCGGCGGCGGGGCGCTCTACCTCGCGTTCGGCATCCTGGCGGGCGTGATCCAGGCGCGCGAGACCGGCAAGGGCCAGGTGATCGACTGCGCCATGAGCGACGGCGCGGCCTCGCTGATGGCCATGTTCTACGGCATGAAGGCCAGCGGCGTCTGGAAGGACGAGCGGCGACAGAACCTGCTCGACGGCGGCGCCCACTTCTACGACACCTACCGGTGCGCCGACGGCAAGTGGATCTCGATCGGCTCGATCGAGCCGCAGTTCTACGCGCTGCTGCTCGAGAAGGCCGGCGTCAACGACCCGGACTTCCAGAAGCAGATGGACCGCGGCCTCTGGCCCGAACTGCGCGAGAAGCTGGCCCATATCTTCTCGCAGAAGACGCAGGCCGAGTGGACCGACCTGATGGCCGCCACCGACGTCTGCTTCGCCCCCGTGCTGACGCTCGAGGACGCCCCGAGGCACCCGCACAACGCCGCCCGCCAGACCTTCGTCGAGGTCGCCGGGGTGACACAGCCCGCACCCGCGCCGCGCTTCTCGGCGACGCCCGGGGCCATCCAAGGGCCGCCGCCGGCCATCGGCAGTCACAACCGCGAGGCGCTTGCCGACTGGGGCTTCTCGGCCGCCGAGATCGACGCCTTGGCCGAAGCCGGCGCTATCGCTGCCTGAAGGGAAAGCTGACATCGCCGTTCAGGTGGGGTTCAGCCGGCGGTTTGTAGTTTGCGAAACGGTCGGTGGTCGCGCTCTCCCGTCCCTCGAAGCGGCGACCGGCTGGATGGAACGACACGCCCATCGGCGGCGCGCTGCCTCGCTAACCCGGGCAGCGCGCCGTTATGGTATTCGGACCCGGTGCGGCCGAATCCCCGACAATGTCCCTGACACGATGAAGAGCCTGATCCTGCGGCCCGAGGACTGGGACCCCGCGCACTGGATCCGGGTCGGTCTCGGCGTGACCGCGCGGGCGCTGAAGCGCATGTGGGGCCGCGACGTGATGCTCTATACGGGCGGCGTCTCGTTCTTCGTCATGCTGGCGATCTTTCCGGCCCTCGCTATCGCCATGGGCCTCTACAGCCTGCTGACCGACCCGGCCCAGATCGCAGCGCAGGGCGAGCTGGTCGCGCGCCTCATGCCGACCGCCGCCCGCCTGATCTTCCAGGAGGCGTTGCTGCGGCTGGCCGCGGCGCCCCACGAGGAGGTATCCTTCCAGAGCGGGATTGCGTTGCTGATCGGCGGCTACGCGTCACACCGCGGGTTCAAGGCGCTGCTCGCCGGCCTCAGCTTCATCCACGACGAGGAGCGCCAGCGGGGCTTCATCGGCTTCAACCTGTTGGCGCTGGCTGTGCTGGTCGCCGCACTCGCCCTCGTCGGCCTGTTGTCGGCGGTATTCTTCGGCTTCCGCATCGTGGGCGAGACCCTCGAGCTGCGTCCGCTCCGCGGCGCGCTGTGGCTCTATAGCGAGTGGACCTGGGCCAGCGCGGGCATGACCGCGGTCATGGCCATGATCTACCGCTGGGCGATGTCGCGCGAGCCCGTCGACTGGCGCGCCTCGCTGCTGGGCGGTGCGGCGGCCGCGGCGCTCTGCATCTTCGCCTCGTGGGCGCTGGGCTATTACGTCGAGTCCATCGCCCGGCTGGGCGCGACCTACGGCTCGGTGGCGAGCTTCGTGATCTTTCTGATCTGGCTCTCGTGGAACGTGAATGCGCTCTTCTTTGGCGGCGCACTCGCCACCGAGGCGGAACTCGCCCTGAAGGCTCGCTCCTAGGGTTTCGTGATCAGGAAGCTGAGTGCGCCATCGCGCTCGCCGAACTCCAGGATCAGGGCTCCAGCCTCGGCTGCGAAATGCGGGACGTCGATACGCGCCAAAGGGTCGTCGGCCAGGAGGCGCACGCGCGAACCCCCTGCAGCGCCCTCGAGGGCGCGGCGCAGCTTCAGCGTCGGCACCGGGCACCGGTGACCGCGGGCGTCCACCAGGATCTCGTCGTCGGACATCGGCGGCCCTTACACCGGTCGGCGGGCGGAACGAAAGCTTGGCCTTGGCGGTTCACGACCAAAGGGGGGGAGTGATCATGACCCGAGGCGAAATCTTCGCCACCGACATTCCGGCCCGGCTCGATCGCCTGCCGTTCAGCCGCTTCCACTGGCTCGTGGTCGCCGCCCTGGGCGTCACCTGGATCCTCGATGGACTGGAAGTGACCCT
>CAZBXO010000166.1:4854-7851 GCA_964495645.1 uncultured Phenylobacterium sp.
TCGTGGTCGCCGCCCTGGGCGTCACCTGGATCCTCGATGGACTGGAAGTGACCCTCGTGGGCTCATTGTCCCCCGCCATCGCAAGTGGGCTGAGACTGAGCGAAACCCAGGTCGGCTTCGCCGGCAGCGCATACATTGCGGGCGCGGTCCTGGGGGCATTGGTGTTCGGCCGTCTGACCGACGTCTTCGGCCGGCGCCGGCTCTTCACCGTCACGGTCGGAGTCTATCTGCTCGCCACCATCGCCAGCGGATTTTCGTGGGATGCGACCTCGTTCTTCGTGTTCCGGTTCCTGACAGGCGCCGGCATCGGCGGAGAGTACGGCGCGATCAATTCGGCGATCCAGGAACTGATCCCGGCGCGGAGGCGCGGCTACACCGATCTGGCGGTCAACGGCAGTTTCTGGGTCGGCGCGGCCATCGGGGCCCTGGGCTCGATCGTGGTGCTGGACCCCGACGTCGTGGATCCACAACTGGGATGGCGGCTCGCCTTCGTCGTGGGCGGCCTGCTGGCGCTGACCGTGATCTTCATTCGCCGGTTCATCCCCGAGAGCCCCCGTTGGCTGATCACTCACGGGCGCGACGCCGAGGCTGAAGCCGTGGCCAGGTCCATAGAGGCTCGGGTCGGCGCAGACCGCGGGCTTCCGATGACCGCCGGGCAGTTCCCCAAGTTGAGGTTCGTGCGCCGCGCGCGGGTCGGATGGAGCGAGATCGCCTTGACGCTGGCGCGTCGCCATCCCCGTCGCACCGCGCTCGGCTTGGCGCTGATGTCGACCCAGGCCTTCTGCTACAACGCGATCTTCTTCACCTATGCTCTTGTCCTGACGAAGTTCTACGGCGTCGCGGCGACCGCCGTCGGCTGGTTCATGCTGCCGTTCGCACTCGGTAATTTCACCGGTCCGCTGATCCTCGGACGGCTGTTCGACACATTGGGCAGGCGGACCATGATCGCCGCGACGTACGGGCTTGCCGGCGCGCTGCTCTGCCTGACGGGCTGGCTCTTCGCCGACGGGCGGCTGACGGCAGAGACGCAGACTGCGGCCTGGATGGTGATCTTCTTCTTCGCCTCGGCGGGCGCCAGCGCGGCCTACCTCACGGTCGGCGAGCTGTTCCCGTTGGAGATCCGCGCCGTCACGATCTCCCTGTTCTACGCATTCGGCACATTGCTGGGTGGTTTCGCCGGGCCTGTCGTGTTCGGGGCGCTGATCGAGAGCGGTCAGCCATCCGGCGTGGCGGCCGGCTATCTCCTCGGAGGCGTTCTCATGCTCGTGGGGGCCGCAGCCGAGCTCTGGCTGGGAGTTGCGGCCGAACGTCTGCCGCTGGAGGCCGTGGCGCCGCCCTTGTCGCTTGCCCCCGACGACGTGCCTTAGCTTGCCCGGCGCAGGCCGTCGTAGCCCCGCTCGGCCTTCATCAGCGCCCAGCCGTCGCGCGTGAGGAAGAAGGCATGCGGAGAGCCGCGCCATCCGTTCGCCACCGCCACCGTTCCCGCCCGCTGCAGCAGCTTGAGGCCGCAGAGCTTGAGGCAGATGCCCAGCTCGGCGGGCAGCGGCTCGGAGATGGGGCCGCGCATCGCCTGGCGGAGCATTGCGCGTTCGTTGGAGGCAAGGCCGTTCAGTGGCGTCATGCTTGGGCAAACGCACGTTGCCGAATCCTGTTGCTCGGGATGATACGCTGGCGCTCATGTCCCAGCCTCCCGGGCACGTAATCGCCGTCAGCCGCAAGGCGACCCATGGTGTCGACAAGCCCAACCAGCTCGTCATCCGCCTCGTGACGGGTGAGGGGGTCGAGGGCGACGCGCACCGGGGCGTCACGGTGAAGCACCGCAGCCGGGTGCGCGCCGATCCTACCCAGGCGAACCTGCGCCAGGTGCACCTGATTCACGCGGAGTTGCTGGACGAACTGGCCGGCAAGGGCTTCGACCTGCCGCCCGGTCGGATGGGCGAGAACGTCACCACCCGCGGGGTCGACCTCCTGGGCCTATCGACCGGCGCGCGCCTGCGGCTTGGCGCCGACGCCGTCGTCGAGATCACCGGCCTGCGCAATCCCTGCCTTCAACTCGACGGTCTGGCGCAAGGCCTGATGCAGGCGTGCCTCGGCCGCGGGCCTGCCGGCGAGCCGATCCGCAGAGCCGGCGTGATGGCCGTGGTTCTCGTCGGCGGCGACGTGAAGGCGGGCGATCCGATCGAAATCGAGCCGCCCGCCAGGACGCACCAGCCACTACGGCCGGTCTAGAGGTGCGGGCGTGACCAGCCCGCCCGGTTCTGTCCCTACTTCGACAGGTGCAGCTGGGCGATCTGCCCGGCGATGGTCTGGAACGCCGCGTCCAGTTGCGACGCGTTCTGGACGTCGAAGTAGTGCTGGGCGTCGGTGGCGCAGGTCTGCAGCACGTTGCCGCCGGTCCCATCGACCTCCACGCGCACCGTGTAGAGCTCGATGTTGCGCGCCTTCATGTTGGCGCACAGTAGCGCCAGTCGTGAGTCGAGGGCGGCGGTCCGCGTTCCCTCGCTCGAACTTGCGGTAAGCGGGGAACCGTTTGCCTGTAGGATCCGGCCTTGCCAGACGTAAGCCGCGCCGCCGTAGTTGCTGCGGTTCGGCGTGTCGATGTCCGAGATCGTATTCTCGCCGTCGGTCATCAGCACCACGATCTTCTTCAGCTTCTCCGTGCCGTAGGCCGCGCCGTCGGAGAACGGCGCAGTGGGCGAGATCACGTTCCAGCCCCAAGCCAGGCCGATCGGGATGTTGGTCGTGCCGTCGGCCACCATCGCGTTGATCTGGCTCTTCAGCGACGTGTAGTCCGTCGTCAGCCGCTGCATGCGCGTGAGGCCGCAGCCCCGGTTCGGGCCATGGGTGGTGCTCATGCCGGACGTCGCCCGATATTTCGTCACCGAGCCTTGGCGCACGCGCCAGTTCGTGCTGGTGGTGCCGTCGGCCAGGTAGTTGTTGCTGAAGTTGGCCGAGTAGCCCGATGGCCGGACATCCGGCTCGTCCACGGCGAAATAG
>CAZBXO010000167.1:0-7696 GCA_964495645.1 uncultured Phenylobacterium sp.
CACCTCAGTGCGCGTCGTCCCAGTTGGGGGCGGCGCGGGCGTCGACGACGAGGGGGACGGAGATCGCGACGGCCGGCTCGTGGGCCTTCTCCATCACACGCCGGGCGACACGGATCACTTCGTCGGCCTCGGCCTCCGGCGCCTCGAAGACCAGTTCGTCGTGGACCTGCAGCAACATCTTGGCCCTCAGGCCAGCGTCGGTGAGCGCCTTCGGCATGCGGATCATGGCGCGGCGCATGATGTCGGCAGCGGCGCCCTGCAGCGGGGCGTTGATCGCCGCGCGGTCGGCGAAGCTGCGCTCGGCTCCGCTCTTGCCGCGCGCGGCGGGGATGTGGACCTTGCGGCCGAAGAGGGTGGTCACGAACGCCTCGGCGCGCACCTGGCGCTGCTGGCGCTCGACATAGGTGCGGATGCCGGGGAAGCGCTCGAAGTAGCTCTTGATGTAGGCGCCGGCTTCGTCGCGCGGGATGCCCAGCTGGTTGGCCAGGCCGAAGGCCGATATGCCGTAGACGATTCCGAAGTTGATCGCCTTGGCGCGCCGCCGCGTCTCGGCCGGCATGCCCTCGACCGGAACGCCGAACATCTCCGAGGCGGTCATGGCGTGGATGTCCTGACCCTCGGCGAACGCCTTCTTCAACTGGGGGATGTCGCCGACGTGGGCGAGCAGCCGCAACTCGATCTGAGAGTAGTCGGCGCTGATCAGCACGTGGCCTGGCTCTGCGATGAAGGCTCTACGGATCTTGCGGCCTTCCTCGGTGCGGATCGGGATGTTCTGCAGGTTGGGGTCGGTGGAGGCCAGGCGCCCGGTGGTGGCGGCCGCCAGCGAGTAGGAGGTGTGGACGCGGCCGGTCTCCTCGTTGATCGCCGCGACCAGGGCGTCGGTGTAGGTGCCCTTCAGCTTCGACAGCTGCCGCCAGTCCAGGATGATGCGCGGCAGTTCGTGGCCCTGGGCGGCCAGGTCTTCCAGCATGTTGGCGTCGGTGGTCAGCGCGCCGGTGGCGGTGGTGCGGCCCGAGGCCAGGCCCATCTCGCCGAACAGCAGGTCGCCGATCTGCTTGGGGGAGCCCAGGTTGAACGGGCGGCCGGCGACCCGGTAGGCCTCGGTCTCCAGCTCCAGCATGCGCGTGCCGAAGTCGTGGCTGAGTCGTTGGAGGATCGCCGGGTCGACCTTGATCCCCTCCAGCTCCATCCCGACCAGGACCGCCGGCATCGGCCGCTCCAGCGTCTCGTAGACGGTGGCCATCCCGTCGTGGTGCAGCCTGGGCTTCATGTGCTCCCAGAGGCGGATCGAGATGTCGGCGTCCTCGGCGGCGTAGGCGGTCGCAGCGGCCAGCTCGACGTGCTTGAAGCTCCTCTGCGCCTTGCCGGTCCCGGCGACGGCCTTGTAGGCGATGGGCTCGTGGTCGAGGACGCGCTTGGCCTGCTCGTCGAGGCCGTACTTGTTATGCAGGCCCCCCTCGAGGGCGAAGGCCAGCAGCATGGTGTCGTCGATCGGCGAGACGTGGATGCCGCGCCGGGCCAGCACGGCCAGGTCGTACTTGGCGTTGTGCGCGACCTTCAGGACCGAGGGATCCTCCAGCAGCCCCTTCAGCTTGCCCATCGCCGCGTCGAACGGGACCTGTTCGAGGTCCGAGGCGCCGTCGAGCAGGCCGCCGTCGGTCTCGTGGCCGACCGGGATGTAGCAGGCCTCGCCCGGCGCCACGGCCAACGACACGCCGCAGAGATTGGAGTGGAAGGCGCCCAGGGCGTCGGTCTCGGTGTCGAAGGCGACGACGCCGGTCTCGTAGGCGCGGGCGATCCAGTGGTCGAGGCTCGCCTCGTCGCGAACGCAGGTGTAGCTGGCGGTGTCGATGGCCCTGTGGCTGGGCGGCGGCGGGCCGGAGGCCCGCATCTCGGCGACGACGGCGGCGACTTGCGCCTCGCGGCCGGGGGCCATGGCGTCGCCGACCCGGCGGGCCAGGGAGTTGAACTCCATGCGGCCGAGGAACTCGCCGAGCACGCCGCGGTCGGGGTCCTTGACCTTCAGGTCGTCGATCGGCTCGGGCAGCGGGGTGTCGCAGTCGAGCTGCACGAGCTGGCGCGACAGGCGGATCTGGTCGGCGAACTCGATCAGGGTCTGGCGGCGCTTCTCCTGCTTGATCTCGTGGGCGCGGGCCAGCAGCGTGTCGAGGTCGCCGTACTCGTTGATCAGCGCCGAAGCGGTCTTGATGCCGATGCCGGGGGCGCCGGGCACGTTGTCGACCGAGTCGCCGCAGAGCGCCTGGACGTCGACCACCTTGTCCGGCGTGACGCCGAACTTCTCGGCCACCTCGGGGATGCCGATGCGGACGTTCTTCATGGTGTCGAGCATGGTCACCCGCTCGTCCACCAGCTGCATGAGGTCCTTGTCGGACGAGACGATGGTGACCTGGCCGCCCAGGTCGCGGACCTTGCAGGCGTAGGCGGCGATGATGTCGTCGGCCTCGTAGCCGCCGAGCTCCAGGCAGGGCACGCCGAAGGCGCGGGTGGCCTCGCGCACCAGGGGGAACTGCGGAACCAGGTCCTCCGGCGGCGGCGGCCGGTGGGCCTTGTAGTCGGCGTAGAGCTGATTGCGGAAGGTGACCTCGGACTTGTCGAAGACGACGGCGAGGTGGGTCGGGGCCTCGGCCTCGGCTTTCATGTCGACGAGCAGCTTCCAGAGCATGTTGCAGAAGCCGGAGATGGCGCCGACCGGCAGGCCGTCCGACTTGCGCGTCAGCGGCGGCAGCGCGTGGAAGGCGCGGAAGATGAAGCCCGAACCATCGACGAGGTAGAGCCGGATCGCCGGGCCGTCCTGGGTCGGCTCACGGGGAATGTCGCCCACGGTGTCGGGCGCGGCGTCGAGGGTGTCGGTCATGGCGGCAAGATAGGGCGGCGGACAGGCGAGGTCACCCGGCGCCGTACGCGCGAGACGGGAATCCGCGCCCGGCCGACGCTGGACTTCCGCTAGGGCTGGGGGCCAGGGTTCCGGGACAGACTCCGGAGGACCCGCCATGGCCGACAGCGCCGCCGCCGACACCATCACCGCCCCTGAGGTGCTCTACGAGGTCGCCGACCACGTCGCCACGATCACGCTGAACCGGCCGGACCGGATGAACACCATCTCCGGGCCGATGCTGCGCGACCTGACCGAGCTGCTGCTCAAGGCCGACCGCGATCCGGAGGTGCGCTGCATCATCCTGACCGGGACCGGCCGGGCGTTCTGCGCCGGGCTGGACCTGCGCGGCGCCACCAAGGGCGACACCGGGCTGCAGGGCGCCTCGACCTCCACCAACCTGGACCTGCGGGCGACGCCGCCGACGGTGCTGTTCAACCTCGACACGCCGACCATCTGCGCGCTGAACGGCTCGGCGGCCGGCTACGGCATGGACACCGCGCTCGGCTGCGACATCCGGATCATGGCGCAGGGCGCGAAGCTGGCGGCGGCGTTCGTCAAGCGCGGGATCGTGCCGGAGAGCGGCGGCACCTGGCTCCTGCCGCGGCTGCTGGGCTGGTCGAAGGCCGCCGAGATCATCTTCACCGGCCGCACGCTCACGGCCGCCGAGTGCGTGGAGCTTGGGCTGGCGTCGAAGGCCGTGCCGGACGGCGAGGTGCTGGCCGAGGCGAAGGCGCTCGCCGCCGAGATCGCCGGCAACGCGCCGCTCGCGGTGCAGGCGTCGAAGCGGATGATGCGCATGGGCCTCTCCGAAGGCTTCGACGAGCACGTCCACCACGTCTTCCTGCAGCTGCTCCCGCTGCTGCGCACCGAGGACGCCCTGGAGGGCATGAAGGCGTTCATGGAGAAGCGGGCGGGGACGTTCAAAGGGCGGTAGGCGCGCGCCTACGCGCTCCCTTTCCTTTCCCCCGCAAAGCGGAGAGCGACTGTCTGTCGGGTCAAGCCGCTTGTGGCAAGCGCAAAATGCAAGATTCCGCATGGGGATTGGCTACGCTTGTTGATTCCGCAACGGCCTCCATATGGCGCGCCTCAGCCACATTGGGGGGTATCTCGTGCCGGACACCACCGGGCCTGTTCTGACGGCGCTTTCGTTCCAGCCGTCCGTCGATCTGCGGAGCGGCACGGCGCCGTTCACGATGTCGGTGCACATGACCGACGAGTCCGCCATCACCATGGTGACGGTCGACGTGGATCACACGGTCTACTCCATCTTCAGTCCGGGAAATCCGCCGAGCGAGGGCCACTTCAACGCCTTCGTCTTCAGCCACGACGTGGTCACTGTCGCCGACCGCGACTTCCAGGACACCGAGACCTGGACCCTCACCCAGAACAACGCCAACGGGACCTACACGATCACCGGGCTCAACGCCTACGACGCGCTGGGCAACTTCACCCACCTGACGACCGCCGACCTGCAGGCGATGGGATTCGCCACGAGCTTCACGGTGCAGAGCCACGGCGGCGTGGACGTCACGGCGCCGACCCTGACCTCGCTGACGTTCCCCGCCGTCGACGTTCGTGGCGGCTTCGCTCGCTACGATTTCGCCGTCGGCGTCTCGGACGCGGAGTCCGGCGTGAAGCACGTTGAGCTGACGTTCGACCGGGTGCTGAGCGGGCCGGCGCATGGGGGCGACCGCTTCGTCACGATGGACTTCTACGACACCGCCGACCCGTTCTCGGGCGGCGTCGCGCACCTGATGCAGGGCTTCCAGGGCGACAACACCGCCGGGCCTGTCACGGTCACCGAGGCCAGGGTCACGGACAACGCCGGCAACGTGCGCACCTACACGACGGCCGACCTGCGCGCCCAGGGGATCCAGACCACCTTCGAGATCGCCTCGGCCGGCGTCGCGGCCGACACGACGGCGCCGAGGCTGACCGGCATCCAGTTTCCGAGCGTCGTCGACGTGCGTCAGGCTCCGTTCTCAGGACCGATCACCGTCGGCCTCACCGACCCCGCCGGCGTCGAGTCGGCCCTTCTGCAGATCTCCGGATACGGCATCACCGATTACAGCCTGCGCTTCGAGGGGCGGGACGGCTTCGCAGACGGCAGCTCCACCCTCATGTGGAACCTGCCGACGTCCACGCTCGGCGGGCTCTATACCGTCTCGTTCCTGACGGCCAAGGACTACGCGGGCAACACGCTGTACTCGCACCAGACCGGCGACATCATCGTGCTCAGCAACGCGCCCGACCTCACGCGGCCGCACCTGACGTCGCTCGATCTGCCCGACACGGTCGAGCTCGTGGGCGGGCAGGCCTCGTTCGACGTCACGGTCGGCGCAGCCTTCGACGCGCCCGGACCTGGCGTCCATCTCGCCCGGCTCTTCTTCAAGAAGGACGGCGAGATCCGGCCGAGCTTCATCATGGATGTGGACGATACACAGGACGCGTTCGCCGACGGGATGTCGACCGCCCACGCGGCCTTCGGTCCCCGGCCGGGCCACTACGAGCTCAGCGGGATGATCATCTGGAACTACGACGCCTCGCAACAGCGGTCCTATCAGGCCGCGGAACTGAAGCTGCTGGGCTATCAAACCGGCTTCGACATCGTCGACACTGCGACGCCGGCCGACCCGACGTTGAGCGTGGCCGTGCATAACGTGCTGCGGGCCCCGACGACCGATCCCCTGGTGGCCGACTTCTCGCAGAAAGTCGCCTCAGGCGCGCTCACGATGGCGCAGGCCCAGGAGGCGATCATCCACAAGGCGGCCACGACCACTTCGGTGGCGACGCTGAGCTACGCCTTCTTCACCGGCCGGGCGCCGAGCGAGGCCGGAATGGACTATCTGGTCGCCGCGGCGGGCCCGAACCCGAACAACCTCAACGCCGCCTACTACCAGGGCTTCAACCTGGAGAACCGCTACATCAACTTCGCGGTGAACCTGGGCAAGGCCGGCGAGGGTCGCGCGGCTTTCGCGGCGGAATACGGGGCCAAGGACCTGTTCGAGGCGACGAGGGCCGCCTACGGCGAGATCTTCGGAGCCGAGCCAAGCGACGCGAAGCTGCACCAGTTGCTCGACCCCATCGTCAACCTGGGCGGCGTCCAAATGACCCGCGCGGAGTACTTCGCCGGCTATGGCGGCGATGGCGCGCACGGCCAGGGGACCAAGGCCGCGATGGTGGGGTGGCTGCTGGCGGAGGCGGTGAAGGCCGACGTCGGGACCTACGCCAAGGTCAACGACGCCTTCCTCATGGACCTGATGGATGGCGCCGCGTTCGGCGTGGACATCGTCGGCGCCTACAACAAGCCGGAGTACGCCTACACCGGCGGCTAGCCCCGCTTCGCCGGGACCCTGTCGCGGATGCGGTCGAAGCCGGCCTTGATGGCGGCGAAGCGGGCGTCGATCAGCGGCTCGAACTCGTTGTCGGTGAAGATGTAGGGCCAGTCGTTCTCGATGGCCTCGCGGACCAGCTCGCCGACGTAGAGCGGGTCGATGCCGGCGGCGAGGCGGGCGCGGAACTGGCGCATGGCCTCGGACATCGGCCCGTCCAGCGGCGTCTCCGGCTGGCCGGCGGCGAAGCGGGCCTGCAGGTTGCGGCGGCCGTCCATGATGTTGGTGGCGATCAGGCCCGGGCAGAGCACCGAGACGCCGATGTTGCGGGGGGCGAGCTCGGGGCGCAGGCCCTCCATCAGGGCGACGACGCCGTACTTGGAGACGTTGTAGGCGCCCGACGAGCCCGACAGCAGGCCGGCGATCGAGGCGGTGGAGACGATGTGGCCGGGCTCACCGGTGGCCTCGATCAGGGGCGCGAACACCTCTACGCCCCAGATCACGCCGCGCAGGTTGACGGCCAGCACCCAGTCCCAGTCGGCGTCGCGCCAGCCGCGCGTGTAGGTGGTGAAGCCGCCGACACCGGCGTTGTTCATCAGGATGTTGACCGCGCCGAAGCGCTCCATCGTGGCGTCGGCCGCCTTGCGGAGCTCGTCCTTGAGCGAGACGTCGGCGACGACGCCGTCGACGTCGGCGTTGGTGGCCTTCAGTTTGGCGAGCGCCGCGTCGAGGGCGGGTTTCTCGATGTCGCACAGCATCACCTTGACGCCGGCCTGGGCGAGCGCGGTGGCGACCCCGAACCCGATCCCCGAGGCGGCCCCGGTGACGAACGCGACCTTGCCGGCGATGGGCTGCATGGGAGGCTCCTTGGGCTGGAGGCGGAGCGTGGCCGTGCGGGGCGGCGGCGGTCAATTCTTGAACGGGATTGTTTCGGGGCCATGTGTACTGGGGCGGACGATCCCCACCGCTGTCATCCCGGTTTCGCGAAGCGAAGACCGGGACCCATCGACTCCGAGGTGGTGGGAGGATGCGGCGGTACCGCGCCCGTGCTTGAAATGCCGAGCGTATAGGTCCCGGTCTTCGCGTGCCGCGAAACCGGGATGACACGGTAGAGAGTGCGAGCCCCCATGTCCCTCCTCCTCAACATCCTGTGGTTCATCTTCGGCGGGTTCGTCTCCGGGACGGCGTGGCTGATCGCCGGCGCGGTGCTGGCGATCACCGTGGTGGGGCTGCCGTGGACGCCGGCGGCGTGGCGGATCGCGGGGTTCAGCTACTTCCCGTTCGGCCGCCGCGTGGTCGACATCGACGACCGGCCGACGAGTACGCTCCTGAACATCGTCTGGTTCGTGTTCGCCGGCTGGTGGCTGGCGCTGCACCACATCCTGATCGCCGCGGCGCAGGCGGTGACCATCATCGGCATCCCCTTCGCCTGGCAGCACGTGAAGCTGGCGATCCTCAGCCTGACGCC
>CAZBXO010000168.1:0-7691 GCA_964495645.1 uncultured Phenylobacterium sp.
GCCTGAGGCGGCCGCGAGCCGGTCGGCGACGAGCGGCCGGACCGTGACACCGGCGACCTCTTCCAGCAGCGGGCAGGCGACGCCATCGTCGCCTTGCACTACCGGCAGGCTGCGCCGCGCGAAAGCCGGGATCTCGGCCAACCGCCGTCGCGCCGCCGGCGAGAGGCGGCTCCCGACGCCGGTCAGGCCGCGCACCGTCACCGCGTGGTCGGCGGCGATCTCGAAGCGGCCGTCCCAGACCGCCGGCCGGCCGGGCTCCACCGCCAGGCTGGCCACCCCGCCGCGCACGAACTCGCCGGCCTCACGGCCGATGCGGATGGCGTCGCCGGCCTCGATCCGCGCCCCGGCCAGGGTGGCGGTGAAGCGCTCGCCGGCCCGGAGTGCGTCGGCCAGGCGGCGAACGCGCTCGCGCGCCGGCCGCCGGTCGCCCCCGCCGGCGCAGACGCAGGCGATCCCCAGCAGGGCGGCCGGGGCGGTACGGTCCAGCGTCACC
Source organism: uncultured Phenylobacterium sp. (assembly GCA_964495645.1). Lineage (GTDB taxonomy): Bacteria > Pseudomonadota > Alphaproteobacteria > Caulobacterales > Caulobacteraceae > Phenylobacterium. The sequence continues at coordinate 494 of CAZBXO010000168.1, forward strand.
ATCCCGAGGCGATCGGCGCTCGCGCCTTCCAGCCGCCGCAGCGTCCGCGGCGGGGCGCAGGGCTTGTCCGCCAGCCTCGCGCGGGCTCGGGCGTAGCGCAGGTCGCCGTTGGCCGGATCGTCGATCCACGTCTCACCGCGCTCGCGCAGCCAATCGCGCAGCTCGCCCCGCCTCGCGGCCAGCAGAGGCCGCAGCAGGAACACGCCGCGGCCGTCCGGCCAGGCCGGGGAAGGGCTCCAGTCGTGCGGGTCCGGGGTCGTCGAGCCGGCGGCGCGCATGGCGTGGGCCTCGGCGATGTCATCGGCGGTGTGCCCCATCAGGACGACCTCGGCGCCGGCGTCGCGCGCAGCGTCAGCCAGCAACCGATGCCGCGCCGCCCGCGCCGCGGCCGGCAGCCCGGTCGCCGGCTTATCACCCATCCACGAGAGCGCCCGGAACGGCCGCCGCAGCCGCGCCGCCGTCGCGGCGCAGGCCTGCGTCCAGGCATCGCCTTCCGCCTGCAGCCGGTGGTCCACCGTGAGCACGATCAGGGCCCGGCCATGCGCCTGCGCCCAGGCGTCGGCCATCAGCGTCAGCGCCAGCGAATCCCCGCCGCCGGACAGCGCGACGGCGAGCGGACGGCGGGCGGTCGACGAGAGGCGCTGATCCATCGCCGCCCAGGCGGTGTCGCTCCCCCTCCACCACGCTTCGCGTGGTCCCCCTCCCCCTACGGGTGAGGAGTGCAAGGCGGCAGCGATCGGCCAATCCTCCCCCGTAGGGGGAGGGGGACCGCCGAAGGCGGTGGAGGGGGACAAGCGCCGCACCGGCGCATCCTAGGTCAAAATCAGGCCGCGCACTTCGCCTGGGTCTTCACCGCGGTGGCGCGGGCGGTGATGTTGGCCGGGGCCTTGGGGTAGCGCCTGGGCAGCTCGGCGACGATCTGACAGGCATCGGTAGGCTTCTTCAGCGCCACCAGCGAGCGTCCCAACTCCACCACCGCGTCGGGTCCCCATGTGGTCTGCGGCCACCCGCGGATGGCGGAGATGTAAGCCCGCGCCGCATCGGTATGGGCGCCGCGAACCGTGAGGGTCTTGCCCCACCAATAGTTCGCTTCCTGCGTCTTCGGTGCGTCCGGCCAGGACTGCACGTAACTGGCGAAGGCCTGCTCGGCGGCGTCGTAGTCGCCGGACAGCATCAACTGGCGGGCCTTTGTGAAGGCCTGGGCAGGATCGCCCGTCGGCGCCACGGACGGGGCCGCAGCCGCGGTCTCGGTCGGGGCGGCGGCGGCCTGCGCTTCGGCCATCTGCTTCTCGGCGGCGCCGAGGCGATCGGTCAGCGCCTGGACCTGGGACTTCAACGCTGCGTTCTCGCGCCGGGTCGCGCCCAGGTCCCGTGTGGTCACCTCGAGCGTCCCGTTCAGGTTTTTCAGCGCCTGTTCCAGATCGCCGAGCTTGACGGCCATTTCCGCCATCCGCGTGTCGGTGTCGGCTGGCTGAACGACCACCGGCTTTCCGGTGTCGCGCAACTGGTAGACGATGGAGCGCAGCTCGCGCACCACCTTCTCCATGCTCTCGACACGTCTGGCGTCGCGCCGGTCGAGAAGGTCCTCGGGCAACGGCGTCTGCGACAGCGCGGGCAGCGCCGCCGCCCCGATCAGGGCGACGGCGGCCGCAGCCAGGATGATCCGCTTACGCATACTCGTTCAGCCTCTCGGACTAGCGCGCGCCGTCCACGATGGCGGTGTGGCCGTTGCGGTTCCGCTGGTAGGCCTCCTCGGTCGCGCCCGGATCGATCGGCTGCTCCTTGCCGAAGGAGATGGTCGAGATGCGGTCGGCGGTGACGCCGTGGCTGACCAGGTAGTCCCGCACGGCGTTGGCGCGGCGGGCGCCGAGCGCCAGGTTGTATTCGCGCGTGCCGCGTTCATCGGCGTTGCCCTCGATGCGCACCCGCACGCCCGAGTAGCGGCGCAGCCAGTTGGCCTGGGCGTCGAGCACCGGGCGGGCGTCGTCGCGGATCGTGTACTCGTTGAGGTCGAAGTAGACCCGGTCGCCGACGTTCACGATGAAGTCCTGGGCCGAGCCGGGCAGGGCGCCGGTGGGCGCGGCGGCCACCGGGTCCGAGGGGCGTTGCGACGGCGGCAGCTCGGTGCGCGGCTGCGTCGGCGCCGGCGTCGGGGCCGTCGTCGCCATCTTCGGCTTCTTGGCGCACGCCGCCATCGAGACGGTCATCGCGGCGACGAGGCCGAGGCGGACGAGGGTTCCGGCGGAAAGGCTGCGGACCATGTTCGGGGGTCTCCTGGTCTGTTCGCTGAGTCGGGTGAACGTCTACTCTCTACGAGTCTGGCGCAAGGTCAGTTGAGCAGAGGTGACCACGCGGGGTCCGACCCGGACTGCGGATAAGGCACAGGCTGAAGAACCCGGCCGGTGACGTCGACGCTCCATAGCCTGGGCGTCCCGCCCGGCGTTTCGCGCGAGAACATCAGCACTCGTCCGTTCGGCGCCCAGGTCGGGCCTTCGTCCAGATAGCTGGTGGTCAGCAGCCGCTCGTCCGTGCCGTCGGGACGCATGATGCCGATGTGGAAGGTGCTGGGCCCCGCCTGTTTTGTGAACGCGATGTACTCTCCGGTCGGGCTCCAGACTGGCGTCGTGTACTGCCCGCCGCCGAAGGAGATGCGGCGTGCGTTCGAGCCGTCGGCGCCCATGATGTAGAGACCGGGGCTGCCGGATCGGTCCGAAGTGAAGACGATCTGCGATCCGTCCGGTGAGAAGGACGGCGAGGTGTCGATTGAGGGGTCCGCCGTCAGCCGCGTGGTGGAACGGTTGTTCAGGTTCATCACGAAGATGTCAGAGTTGCCGCCGCGCTCCACCGAGAAGGCCACGCGGCGGCCGTCCGGCGAGAAGCGCGGGGCGAACACCATGCCCTGGAAGTTGCCGAGGCTCTCGCGCCGGCCGGTCTCCAGGTTGAACAGGTAGATCGTCGACCCCGATGCGCGGAGCGACATGTAGGTGATCTCCTGGCTGGTCGAGGAGAAGCGCGGCGTCATGACGATGCTATCGCCGGGCGTCAGGTAGCTGGGGTTGGCGCCATCCTGGTCCATGATCGCCAACTGCTTGACCCGCTTGCCGCGCGGCCCGCTCTCGGCGACGAACACCACCCGGGTGTCGAAGTAACCCTTCTCGCCGGTCAGGCGCTCGTAGACCATGTCGGAGATCTTGTGCGCCACGCGCCGCCAGTTCTCCGGGCTGGAGGTCAGCTCCTGGCCGAGCATCTGCTGCTCGGCGAAGACGTCCCAGAGTCGGAAGGCGACTTTCAGGCGCCCGCCCTCCACGGTCACGGCGCCGTTGACCAGCGCCTGGGCGTTGATCTGCTTCCAGTCGGCGAAGCGCGGCTGCACCGCCGTCGACAGGTCGCGCTCGATGAAGCTGGCGGGGTCCAGTGGCCGGAACAGGCCCGAGCGCTGCAGGTTGGCGGAGATCACCTGGGCGATCTGCTGGCCCTGCTGGCCGGCGAAGGCGGGGGTCGCGATCGGCAGCGGCTGCACGTCGCCGCGGGTGACCTTGACTTCGATCTCTGCGCGCGCGGGCAACGCGGCGGCGAAGGCGAGGGTCAGCGCGATCATCAGGCGCTTCAGCATGCGGGGGCTCCGGGCGGATGGGTCAAAGCGCGCAGGCCTCCCGCGCACTGAAGGTGACGGCGATCCTCTCGCCGTAGAACTCGCGGGGCAGGCCGCGGAACGGCGCGGCGGCGTACACCGCGCGCACCGCGCGTTCGGCGCCGGCCTGGCTGACCGGCGTGCGCGGGCCCTGGATCTGGAAGGTGGGCTCGCCCACGACCTGACCGCCGACGCCCATCTGGAAGACGACGCGCACCATCACGTCGCGTCCGCCTTCGACGGTGCAATTGGGGTTCCAGCGCCGCTGCAGTTCGTCGGTAAGGCCGGTGATCGCCGCTCGGGAAGCCAGCAGTCCGCTGTCGGGGGACGTCTGGGCGTTCGGCGCGGTGCTCTGCCGGGTCGGACCCGTCGGCGCCGTGGTCGGCCGCTGCGGCGTGTTGCGGGCCGGGGCCGTCAGCGTGCTGGCCAGCTTGTCGAAGTCGAACGACTTCTCCGGCTTCGTGGGCTTGGGTGTCGGAGCGGGTGTCGGTGCGGGCGGCGGGGTCTTCGCGGACTTCGTCGGTGGGGGCGGCGGAACGGGCTCCGGCGGGACGGGCGCGGGCTCCTCCACCGCGGCGTTCTCGGCCGTATCCGCCTGCTCGGCCGCCTTGGGCTGCTCCGGAGCATTGGCGACGATGGTGACCGGCACCACCGAGCCCACCTTCAGGTCGCGCGCGCCCCACGAGATCATGAACGCGGCGGCGACGCCGACGTGCAGCGCCAGCGATCCGATCCACGCCGGCGAGACCTCCAGGCGGCGTGCGCGAGCCGTCACGTCGCCGGCTCCTCCGCCGCTGGCGCAGCGGCCGGCGCGTCGGCGTCGCCGCCAGACGACGGGCCGCCGGTGTCGGTGATCAGGTTGATCGCCGAGAACCCCGACGTGGAGAGCGAGGCCATCACCTGCGCCACCGCTTCGTATCGCGCGGCCCTGTCGGCGCGGACGTAGATCGGCCGCGTGCGGTCGTCGGCCATGGCCTTCAGCCGCGGTGACAGATTGGCGAACGGGACCGGGGCGTCGCCGATGTAGATCGACCCGTCGCCGCGGATCGAGACCGTGATCGGGTCTGGCACGTCCTGCATGGCGCCCGCCTCGGTCTTCGGCAGCTCGACGGGCACGCCGGCGGTCAGCAGCGGCGCGGAGATCATGAAGATGATCAGGAGCACCAGCATCACGTCGACCAGCGGGGTGACGTTGATCTCACTGAGCGCCCCGCGCCGGCCGCGGCCGTAGCGCCGTCGATTGGACCGCCCGCCGGCGGCGAAGGCGTCGTTGGTCGAGAGCGCCATGCCTCAGACCCGTTCCGCAAGGCGCCGCTGGATCGCGGTCGACAGGTCGTCGGCGAAGGCCTCGAGACGGGCGGTGTACTTCCCCGCGCTCGTCGAGAAGGCGTTGAAGAAGATGTAGGCCGGGATCGCCGCCGCCAGCCCGATGGCGGTGGCCATCAGAGCTTCCGCGATCGAGGGCGCGACGATGGCCAGCGAGGTGTTCTTCTGCACCGCGATGGCCTGGAAGCTGCGCATGATCCCCCAAACGGTGCCGAAAAGGCCCACGAACGGCGAGGCGGTGGCGACGATGGCGAGCGCCCCCAGGCCGTTCTCCACCCGCGCACTCTCCCGGGCGATCGTGGCGTCCAGGTGGCGGTCGATCCGGGCGATGAGGAAGGCCACCTGGCCTTCGCTGGCGAAGCCCTTGGCGCGGGCGTCGCGCCACTCCTTGAGGGCGCCCTGCAGCATCCGCGGCAGCGCGTGCGCCGGCCGCTCGCCGGCCTCGGTCGCCACGTCTTCCAGGCTCTTGCCGGAGCCGACGGCATCCTCGAACGCGTTGGCCTCCCGGTTCAGCCGCGCGAACTTGAAGGCCTTGTCGATGATGATCGCCCAAGACCAGAGCGAGGCGACGCCCAGCCCGAGCATCACCAGCTTCACCACCCAGTCCGCGCGCAGGAAGATGTTGAGGAGGTTGAAGTCGGCGGCCTGGTCCATCGGGTCTCCGGGTTGGCTGTTTGCTGTACTGCTGGCGTTCGGTGGCGAACTTATGGCGTCAGCTGAGGAGCGGTTGAAGCGCACTCACGAGGGTTTGTGGCGGTTTCTTCGGCCGCCCGGACATGTCGATGCAGGCCACCTCCGCGCGCAGCTCGCAGAGAAGCTCCTCGCCGCGGAACAGGCGCTGGTGGGCGTAGAGGCGCGGGCCCCTGAAGCTGTCGAAGGTGGTGCGCACGAGGAGGGCGTCATCGATGCGGGCCGAGCGCCTGTAGTCCAGCTCCAGCCGCACGACCGTGAAGGCGATCGGCTCGGGGAGCGCCAGCAGCGAGCGGTGGTCGACGCCGATCACCCGCAGGCAGTCGCTCCGGCCGCGCTCGAAGTAGCGCAGGTAGTTGGCGTGGTAGACCGCGCCGGTGAAGTCGGTGTCCTCGTAGTAGATGCGCACGGGCAGCACGTGCTCCCGGCCCGCCATCCACCCCGCGCCGGCCTCGCCGCTCATTCGAACAGGTCCCCGGCGGCGGCCGGCGGCGGCGCGGCCTTGGGCGCCGCCAGGCCCAGGTGGTCGTAGGCCCGCGCGCAGGCCATCCGCCCGCGGGGCGTGCGCTGGATGAAGCCCTGCTGCAGCAGGAAGGGCTCGATCACGTCCTCCACCGCATCGCGCGCCTCGGCGATGGCGTAGGCGAGGGTCTCCACACCCGCCGGGCCGCCGGCGTAGTTCTCGATCAGAGCGCGCAGGTAGCGGCGGTCGAGGGCGTCGAGGCCCTGCTCGTCGACATCCAGCCGCGCCAGCGCCGAGGCCGCGGCATTGCGGTCGATCAGGCTCGCCCCGTCGGCGGCCGCGAAGTCGCGCACCCGCCGCAGCAGGCGGCCGGCGACCCGCGGCGTCCCCCGCGCCCGGGCGGCGATCTCCTCGGCCCCGGAGGCGTCCAGCGGCGCACCCATCTTGGCGGCGGCGCCCAGCAGCACCTGCCTCAACTCGTCGGCCGTGTAGAACTCCAGCCGGATCGGGATGCCGAACCGATCCCGCAGCGGCGTGGCCAGCAGGCCGGCCCGCGTGGTGGCCGCCACCAGGGTGAAGGGCGCCAGATCGATGCGGATCGAACGCGCCGACGGCCCCTCGCCGATGACCAGGTCAAGGACGTGGTCCTCCATCGCCGGATAGAGGATCTCCTCCACGTTGGCGGCGAGCCGGTGGATCTCGTCGATGAAGAGGACGTCGCGCGGCTCGAGGTTGGTCAGGATCGCCGCCAGGTCGCCGGCCTTGGCCAGCACCGGCCCCGACGTCGCCCGGAAGTTCACACCCAGCTCGCGCGCCACGATCTGCGCCAGGGTGGTCTTGCCCAGCCCCGGCGGCCCGAACAGCAGCACGTGGTCCAGCGCCTCGCCGCGGCTTTTCGCGCCCTCGATGAAGACCCGCAGGTTTCCCTTGGCCTGCTGCTGGCCCACGAACTCGTCGAGGGTCTGCGGCCGGAGCGCCTTGTCCGCCGGCTCGAACGGCGCCGGCTCGCCGGAGACGAGGCGGGTCACGGCCGCCGCTCCGTTCTCCTCACCCGTAGGGGGAGGGGGACCATGCGCAGCATGGTGGAG
>CAZBXO010000169.1:0-1733 GCA_964495645.1 uncultured Phenylobacterium sp.
GTGATGCTGCAGCAGACGACCGTGCCGCACGCGACACCGTACTTCCTGAAGTTCCTGGCCCGCTGGCCGACCGTCACCGACCTGGCGAATGCGCCGGACGGCGACGTGATGGCCGCCTGGGCCGGCCTCGGATACTACGCCCGGGCCCGCAATCTCCTGGCTTGCGCCCGCGCGGTGGCTGGAGAGCACGGCGGCGTTTTCCCCGATACGGAGGAGGGCTTGAGCGCGCTGCCTGGCCTCGGGCCCTATACGGCCGCCGCGGTGGGCGCGATCGCTTTCGGCCGGCCGACCAACGTCGTCGACGGCAACGTCGAGCGCGTGATCGCGCGTCTCTTCGCCGTGGAGACGCCGCTTCCCGACGCCAAGCGCGAGTTGAAGCGCCTGGCTGCCGGCCTGGTCCGCGACGACCGCCCCGGCGACTGGGCCCAGGCGCTGATGGACCTGGGCGCCACCGTCTGCCGGCCCAAGGCGCCGCTCTGCGACCGCTGCCCGATCGGCGCCCACTGCGCCGCGTTCGCCGCCGGAGATCCGGAGCCGTACCCGCGGCGCGTGGAGAAGAGGGTGCGGCCGCGCCGCTACGGCGTGGCCTACGTCCTGACCCGCGGCGACGAGGTGGCTCTGGTGCGCCGGCCGCCCAAGGGCCTGCTCGGCGGAATGCTGGCCTTGCCGACCAGCGACTGGCGCTCGGCGCGCTGGAGCGACGCCGAGGCAATCGCGTCGGCGCCGACGCCCGCGCCCTGGCGGGGCGCCGGCGAGGTGGAGCACGGCTTCACCCATTTCACGCTGACGCTGACACTGCTGCGCGCCGAAGGGGATGCGCAGGACGTGATCTGGAGCCCGCGCCGCGACCTGGACGCGCTTCCGAGCGTGTTCCTGAAGGCGGTCCGGGCGGGGCTCTCGAACCTGCTCTAGTTCTTCGTGGCCTTCTCGATGCCTTCCAGCATCATGGCCCAGGTCTTCTCATAGTCCTCGCGGTGGGCCTTGTCCTCCGGCGTCACCGTACCGTCGGCATTGGCCTGGGTGATGGTCACCGCCGTGCAGCCTTCGCCCGCGGGCTCCACCTCCACCGTGACCAGGTGGACCCTGCCGCCCTTCCCGGACTGGTGGGTGTAGGAGAGGCTGCGGCCGGGATCGAACGAACGGACCTCGCCATGGTCCTCGAACGGCTTGCCGTCATACTCGCCGCGCATGGTGATCGGGCTGCCGGGCTTCCAGCTGGTCTCCACATCGGCCCCCATCATGTAGGACTTCATGCCCTCGGGGGTGGTGAGCACCTCCCAAACATCGTCGCGGTCCGCCGGAATCCGCCGCGACACCTGAGCCGTCACCGACATTGCTTATCGAGTCCTTCCCGTTTCGTCGGGCGCCTAACGCTCAACGGATGGAAAAGGCTGCCAATGCTCAGGCGTCCTTCGGACGCTTCGGCGGCCCGCCTTCGCCGTAGGGCCAGCTGCGATAGGGCTTGTCGAGAGCGGCGACCCCGAACGCGTCTGCGACCGCCACGAGCACATCCGGCGTGAAGCAGTAGAGTCGCAGGCGCGAGACGCCGTGCTCACCGGCTTCGAAGCGCCAGACCTCGTTGAGACCTTCCTGACCATCCAGCGTGCGGAAGCCGAGTACGATCGGCTCGCCTTCGTACTCGACGACCTTCCACCATGGGGTCTCGCCAAGGCCCATCGCCGGCATGACGAAGTGGGCATGCTCGACGGTGGTTTTGCCGGTCTCCCAGCCAT